>NZ_CP129674.1:674262-1011394 GCF_041080795.1 Bifidobacterium sp. WK041_4_12
CACTCTAGATGGGGGGTGTCCCTCAAACCGGCAGTGGCCACTACCGTCGGATAGGTGAAAAATGCGTGTCGTGTTCAAAACATTTGAAGACGATTCGTTTTTTTGACCCCACGATGTGCTTGTCTTGATTGCCTTGAATGCGAGCAGTAGTGTTTTCTGATGGAACATATTCCGATAATGCTCACTTTGGAGTATTGTTGGAGTTGTTTTGGATTACCTAGAGTGGGGGTGTCGTTATGGCGGCTACGGCTCGTATTCAAGTGCGTACGGATGCGCAGCTCAAAGCGAAGGCTGACCGCTTGTTCCATGACTTGGGGCTTGATACCGGCACGGCCATCAACATGTTCCTGGCACAGGCCGTCGCCGATGAAGGTCTTCCTTTCCGACCGTCAAGGCTGACCCCTTTCGACCGTTCTGTGCTGGAGACCGAGAGTGAACCGGTCTTGCATGGGGGCACTGCCGAGGATATGAAGGCCATCATCGCCCGTGTATGAGTTCGATTACACCACGCGCTTCATCCGGGATGTGAAGAGGCTTAAACGCAAGCATTATGATATGAGCAAGCTAGATGCGGTGCTTGATGTGTTGCAATGCTACGACGTGCAAACGCTCGTGACTCGCTACCGGGATCATGGGCTTCAGGGGCAGCTGTCTTCGTATCGTGAATTGCACATCGAGGGAGACTGGCTGCTGGTATACAGGATTGACGGCAAGCGGCTCATGCTCACTCTGGCGCGCACCGGGAGTCACGACGAAGCGCTGTCTTAGCAGACGTATCCTCGCTACGGTTCAGAGGCGCTGGCTGGCAAGTCAATAAGCCTCTGAATTGGAAGAAAGGAAGACCCCTGCTGGGTGATAAAAATGGTGGTAGAGGTAATGGGTGGTTGCTCAGACCTCAATGTTTCCAATGATTTCTAGAACTAAATCCGGAATTTCGCCCGATCAACAAACGGCATAGTCGTGGCAAGTACCGAGGCGCACACCGCGAGTTTTGCACTTTCCACGCGGATTTCGCAGACCGGATACGAGTTTTGTTGCCTTTCTTTTCAAGAGTAGGCTTTAGTGCCATAGAAATGGCTTTATAACATCGCGAGGGGAGGCTATTCGCAAGGAATCCCGAAAAAAGGCAACAAAACACAGCATGTGCCCATAAAAGAGCATGCGCATGACCCATTTCTGACGCCTAAAAGGTTTTGAAACGCTGTTTCGGAGCAATTTGGAAGGATGCAAGGGTTGCCATCCCAGAATTCACACCCAAAGCTGGCTGCTATCTGGGCAACTCGTCCACTCGGTCTTGCAAAGCGGCAATCATGGCCCATATGGCAATCTGCTTATTTGGACAGTCCGAAGATTCGGCACGGGTTGATAGGGGAAGCGATATAAAACATGCTGATGCACCGTTCGACCGTGATCGGATTGGAATGTATGGTACGGGATACGCGATTGAACCTTGAATCCTACCAAATTTGCTCAGCGGCTCCTTGAGTACGGCAAGGGCTAAATAGAGAATCGCATCCGCTCAAAGCCCTTTCCTATGCAATCAAAGCCTAGAAGCTTTCGTTGCTTAGTCTTGCACTGGCTGACCGCTGTGGATTGCGAAGCCTGCAGCGACTGGGATGTTTTCTCCGGTCATCGGAGCTGATTCCTCGGAAGCCAGGAAGAACATGGTGCGGGCGACATCTTCTGGCTGCACTAGCTTCCTGAGTGGACTTGCCTGTATGAACTCGTCAATCACTGACTGCGGGTTGCGCTTGAACATCGGAGTCATGGT
Organism: Bifidobacterium sp. WK041_4_12; assembly: GCF_041080795.1. Classification (NCBI taxonomy): domain Bacteria; kingdom Bacillati; phylum Actinomycetota; class Actinomycetes; order Bifidobacteriales; family Bifidobacteriaceae; genus Bifidobacterium; species Bifidobacterium aquikefiricola. The sequence goes on from NZ_CP129674.1 coordinate 676,034, forward strand.
CGGTCCGGGGTTTACGTTGTTGACGCGGATGCCATATTTGCCATAATCAAGCGCCATGGCTCGTACCAGGTTGGCGACCGCTCCCTTTGCTGCGTTATAAACGGCCATGTTGTAATCGCCCTGAAGCCCGGATATCGAGGATGTGTTGACGATTGTTCCTGACTTGCGTTCGATCATTTCGGGCACGAATGCCTTGGTTGTCAGATATATCGACTTCACGTCGGTCGCCATCACGCGATCCCATGCCTGCTCATCGATCTCGTGGACCGCGCCCTTGACAAAGATTCCGGCATTGTTGATCACGCTGTCAACATGGTCGAATGCTTGGTGTGCAGCCTGTGCCAAGTCATCGACGGACTGCGCGTTTGACACGTCGCAGGGTGCGAAGGCGACTTGCTTGGGGGAGTACTGTTCTGAAAGCTCCTTATAGACCTTCTGGCCCAAGTCGTTGTTGAAATCGGCCATCATCACATTCCAACCCTGTGCCAAGAACTGCTTCGACGCGCTCAAACCGATGCCCGAGGCTGCACCCGTAATAACAACTGTTGAATTCATGCGTTTCTCCCTTGCTTGTCGATGGCAACCAGCTTGGTGCCGATTGATGAATGTTTCTCTCTATTCACAGCACTCCGTGTGGTGGACAAGAATCCTTCACATCTCTGATAGAGTATTTCGTTTCGCACTTGACAGAGCAAAGAGACCGCATCGGCATTCCTGTCATATACGCGCAATATAAAGCAGCGCGATTTGCCGTGGCTGAGCATAGAGGTCTTCAGCCTGCTCCTGGCTGTCGCTGGTCATATCATGCTGCTGTTCAACGAGACGCACAGAGCCACATGAACGAGTCCAAAGAATTGCAGTGTCTATTGGAACCGGTTGAACCGGTTGAGCCAACGGCACGCTATGAGCACCAGCGTATCGTTAACAGCAGTGTGTTCTGAACGAGACAGGTGATTTTTTCATGAACAACCAGTTCTCAAACCTTGGCTGTCTGGTCGTCCTCGGGGCATAACGATCTGGACTCGTGTCTATAGTCATTAGCATCGGTTCATGGTTGTATTAGGGGTTTGACTTATGAATATTGCTGATCATGCGCTGTGGCTCAGGGACTTCTATACGAGTCGAGGGTGGTATGCGTATCCGCCATTTATTAGGCTGGCATTTCTCACCGAGGAGCTGGGGGAGTTGTCTCAGGCGGTTCGTGCCTATGAGATAGGGCGCGATCACCCGCATGAACGCGTTCGGACCGAATCGGAGCAGCAGGCCCACATCCTTGAGGAGCTTGCTGATGTCTTCGACAATGTGCTTATTCTGGCTGATACGTACGGTTATTCTCCTGATGAGCTGATTCAGGCAAGCGAAAGCAAGCTTCGTGAACGGTTCAGCGAAAAGTAGACCTATCGGAAAGTATCGTCAGTGTTTCGTACATCCAAAACGCAGAATATTGTGCAGAATATTGTGCAGAATAGCCTCAGAGTCGCCTATATTGTGATTCTGTATTGAGATTGTGCGCGGGTTTGTGCGCAGTGACTTACTTCATATGTTTTCCGCGTATGTCCGGGATGCTTGTGGCTCGATTATTGACGATTCCTGAACGCCACACGAACAGTGCTGCCAGGAGTATTGCGCTTCCCTGTATGACTGCCCACCACGGGAATCCGGGTATGTCGGGTTGTTTGCCAGAGTTCTGGAGTTCTGCTTTCGGGGTTGGATTTACCCGTTCGCCTGTGACGAGTATGCGCTGGGAGTTGATCCCCAATGGCGTGCAGGTCACCAGCGTGACCAGATCCTTGCCTGGAAATGCCTTGAGCGCTGCCGTATCTCCGGGATCGACGACCGCTATTTCGAATACCTTGTATGTGAGGGTCTCTCCGAGGACTTCGATGGTGAATGTGTTGCCCTTCTTTACTTTGTCAAGGTTCGTGAACAGGGTTGCAGTAGCAAGACCCCTGTGCCCGGCCAAGACGGCATGGGTGCCCTTCCCGCCGACCGGTAGGCTCGTGCCTTCAAGATGACCGATGCCTTTTTGAAGCACTGCATCGGAAGTGCCGTGATAGATGGGGAGATCAAGTCGGATCGAAGGGATGCGGATTCTTGCCATCATGCCCGTGGGATCTACAAGAATCTTGTTGTAGTCAAGCTCTGCGTTGGGGTCGGTGCTCGTGCCCGAACCTGTCGGTATGCGATGGTTCGCTTCGAGGATTGCACCAGCGGAAAGCGCGTCATTATAGGCATGCGCCTGTGCGAGCTGCTGTTTGATCGATGGCGACACGTTCCCGGACTTGATCTGCTGGATATTCGCATCTATCAGTCTTGACTCGTCATATTGCGAAAACCAGCTTGCGGTCGAAGGATAGGTCAGAACGAATAGCCCTACCAGAACGAGCAGAGCCGGAATGAATGCATACCACTGGAAATGCCATGTCTTCCTGGTTGCGTGAGCGGAAGAGGGACCCTGCGGCGCATTCACGGGTTTCCTGGAACGCATTGTCGATGAACGGCTGTCTTTGTTGCGAGCGAAGAGTCTGCGATAAAAGTTTTTACGTAACATCGTTCCATCCCACAGTCATGCAAACGTCACGCTTGCAGTTGCAATAGGGCATTCACCCGTAGAGAGCGTCTCGATGAATGCCACACGAATACATAAGAATGGGTGGGTGAGAAGAATTCTTCCCACCCACCCAGATGCCACGACAGTCTATGTCAGACTAATGGCTGAGCGATGCATGTCATTGGTTCTGGCTTGCGCGACGACGTGAAACCACGTAGAGCGTGCCACCAGCTGCGATCAGTACGATGCCGACTACGCTCATCAGCACGATGCCCTGCGCACCAGTCAATGGCAGCGTTGGATGACCTTGCTGCACATCGGTGACGGTAACGGTATTGAGGTTATCCGTTCCAGCCGTGATGGTCACCGTCTGGACGGCTGCAGCGATGTATCCTGCAGGTGCCGCAGTTTCGTACAGGCAGTAGTCCTTGGATGGGGATTGCAAAGGACCATTGTTGCTGTTGGCAACGAACAGGCCCAATGGCGAGGATGCTGGGGATGTCGCATCCCACTGCACGATTCCATTGCCGTCGGAAGTTCCGGTTGAGACAACGCCGTCGGATGGGACGGTAGCTGGGCAGGACGCTGCTGTCTTCGCAGTTACCTGGAAGGTTGCACCCTTGAGCACGTTCTTGTTTTCGTCAACCTTGGTGACTGCAAGCTGGCCCCAATAGGTGTATGGGGTTGGATTTCCTGGAACCTTGTGTCCGTTGAATTCCGAGCCGTATCCTGGCGTGCCAGTGGAAGAACCTGGGTTGGCGATGCTGCCATCCTTGGTGACCTTCAAAACCTTCGTGGTAAAGGTCACGGCCAGTGTGTCGCCTGCCTTGATCTTGCCAAGGCCTGTTGATGTAAGCGTCCAGGTTGTTCCTGCGGGGTCGATTGTGTAGTCAGTGCCCTCGGACAATGCTGCTCCATTCAATGTCAGGGAAGCAGTGGCATCGTATGCGAGGCTGCCATCTGTGGGCATTACATCCCAGATTGATGCAGAATTGTATGAGTCACCTGCGTTCAGTCTCGGCACGGACTGCGTGATGGTCCACTGAACCGTGTCACCGACCTTCAGACCCTTCTGATCCGAATCGCTGTTGATAGTCTTCTGAGGAGCGTTCAGAACCTGGTTCTTCGGGTAGACGTTGACGTCGTACAGCCAGTTGCCGCTGCCCTGAGGGAGTGGAAGTGTCACCAGGAATGGAGCCACTGAAGAGACGATGTTGTTGTTTCCGGAACCGGTCTCCTGCACGAGATAGAGACCATGGGGCAAGCTTTCAGTTGCTGTGCCGCTCGCATCGGTCGTAATTTTCGTGGCATTGGCGCTGTCCTGTGTATATGCGCTGTTGCTTCCGGTGACGTCGGTTGCCTGAATGCCGTTGATGGCATCCCAGCCAGCCTCGGTATCAAGATCGATCTTGGTGGCGCCCTTGTATGTTACTGGCGTGACTGTGAACTCGACGCCTTGCAGAGGATTGCCCATCTTGGAAGTGTCCTGGACCGTGCCGTCGCCAGCATTGCCCTGCGCCCCGTCAAACTTATGGATGGTCAGCGACGTTGCAGTGCCTGGGTTGATGTTGCCAACTCCGGTCACAGGAATATTCTCGTCAGCTTGTGCAGTCTGAGCCAGACCGGCCAGACCAGCCACTCCTAATGCAAGAGCTCCGGCGGCCGCTGCAATTTTGCGCAGCCAGAACTTGTTCCCCGATTGTGTACTCATTTCCATTCCTTTCGAATTCCCCTAGTAAATGAGAAACCTTGTATTACTTCCATTCGCCTGATGCCAAGACAAAGCAAGGCATGTCAGTTCAGCGGACGGAACTTCCCCTTCTCCTACGCATGACATAGCCAATGCCGAAGGAAAGAATCATTATCAAAGACCCGCCAAGCAGATAGAAATCAGTGCTTTGCCCGCCGGTGAGCGGCAGTGAAGGCATTGACTGCTGGTGGTTGGTGATAGGTACCGTGAAGTTTTGATCTAGTGAATCCGCCGAAATTGTAAAATCGTGTTCCGTTGATAAGTCAGTGACATATCCGGCGGGAGCCTGGGTTTCACGGATGCTGTAATCGCCCCAGCTCAGATTGGCGACCTTGAAACTCCCAGGTGTGGGATCCGTATCGTTGGTTCCTGCACACTGGCCGACGGCGACGCAATCCTTCACCACGAGTTTCTGTGCCGAAGTTCCGGTGCCTGGACCTGTTATCGTCCATTCGGATCCAGCAAGAGGAGCCCCGTTTTCGGCAGTCTTGCTCCAAGAAACGCTTCCGGGCTGCTCTCTGTTGATGAAGGTGCAGACAACGTTACTGCCTGGCGCGATTCCTTGGATGAGATTTGACGAGGCAGACGACCCGTTGAGATTGATCGTGGTCGATGTGCCATTCAGGCTTGTCACGCATGAACCACTCAGGAACGTGTAGCCAGTCTGCGGTGTTTCGCCAACATTGATGCTCGCGCTCTCAGTAGCATTGCCGAAAGCAATGGTCCAAGGAGACGGGACGCTGCCACTCGTATTGGTTATGTTGGTCGCGCCGCCGAACATGGAAATGTCCGTGGAAGATCTTGTTGCCAAGTTCGACAACATTTTCCAACCGGCGCCAGGTTCCTGTGTGCCGTTCACCTCCTGTATTACCTTTTTGATGCTCACCGTCGCCTTGGGGATGGAAACATTCTGGATATTCCCCACGTTCACCGGTGTCGCACTGTTGATGGTGAAAGGATGAGTCGTGGCAAAGCTGGTAGCCGGAAGGTGCCGCAGTCTCCGTAAGATTATAATTTCCGTACGGTAGACCGGTCACGTTGAACTTGCCCGCAGCTGGATCCTTGTCGAGACTGTCCGAGCATCCGCTTGCATCGTTCGCAACGCAGTCCGTAACCGTTCGTGTGGTCGAATTCCCATTGATTGGTCCAACAAGCGACCATGTCGAACCGGCCAACGGTACGTTGTTTTCATCAACTTTTGACCAGGTGACGCTCCCATTGCTTACGGGCGTGTTGGTAATGGTGCAGGTGATCGCCGCACCTTTACCGGTCTGAATCGGTATGGTCACTGAACCTGACGATCCTGCACCGTTTGATATGACCATGCCATTGGCGTTGGTACATGACCATGTGGCCGTATAGCTGCTCAAGGCACTGTCGGAGCCGGAGGCCATGGCCTCAGAGAAGTTGTATGCGGTGTTTGCAACTACTGGCATGGGTCCGAGCTCATCACTCTGGATGCCGGATGCGCTCCCTCGTGTCGTTGCGCTGGACAGGGGTTTCGTTCCCTCTGCAACAGACAAGGTGAATTGGTCATTCGTCAAGGCACGACCGTTGGGAAGATTCTTCCTGACAGTCAGCGTTGAAGGAGAGTTGCAGCTCGCCAGATCGGTGCTCGATCCACCGGGAATATTCTTGTTCGCCCCAATCTGCTGCCAGGTTGAAGGATCATATCGGGCGAGTGTTGTGCCATTGCCAAGATAGATTGTGCCGTCCGAGTCGAATGCGACTCCATTGACGTTGGATATTACTGTAGAAGATCCTTGCAGTTGTGAAACCTTGGTAGCAGGAATCTGGTGGTTTGCATCTTCGGCGCTTTCCGCTGACTTGACGTCGGCTGCAGTTATCGAATAGATGTTAGTTTGGTTGCCACTCTGTACGACGTAGAGGTTGCCTGCGGCGTCGAACGCCATATCTCCGTTAGAAGTTATGTTGTCAACCGAGAAAGATCCAAGCTGTAGATAGGTATGCGAGGCAACGACATATTCGAAGAGCTTGAACGAGGTTGATTGACCATAATAAGAATACCTTGTATCGTACCCACCAAATAGATAATTCCCTGTCGAAAGATCCACTGCTCCAGTTACGAGCGATCCATTCAGACCTGTCGAGTAGTCGGAATCGTCAATTGCAGTCCAACCACTCGATGGCGTATATTGCAGAAGCGTATCAATGCCGGAATGGTCATTGGAACGCTGGTATGCGTATGCGCTCGAACCATCGGTACCAATGCTGATGCCATTAACGTCATTGAAATTATCTATCGATGACCAAGCCGGAAGTGTGTTGCTATCTCCGGCTGAATATACAGATCCGTTACTCTTTTGCGAGTAAATGTAACCAGGTGCACAGGTAAAGACCGTTTGATTGGCTGCCTGAGCCTGCTTGGGTGCGATCTGTACCAATGGCACTGTCAATCCGAAGGCAATTCCTAGAACCAGAATCAGCCGAAAAATTCTTTTCCCCAAGACATCTTGGCGATTTCTTGCATGCGGCATGTTGCCCCCATCCCCACATGGTATTCCCCTAAACCACTAAGTATGGTATAACAAGCTTTTGTATACTGAAAGTTTGGGTAGTTGTAGCCGGAAATAAGGGCGATACTCACTATTTACACAGTGAAATTATGGGCTTAAAAAGTGCATTTTTGATGCATTCGTCGCGCAATGCAGATCATCGCAGGATCATAAATATATTTCTACTTGACTTACTTCAAATCCATAGTTTTGCTGATCATTTTTCATTAACAAGTAGACCTTACTATTTGTAAATATTTTGGACTGTCATGGCAGTTCCATCAGACAGAAAGGTGTCCTGAAAACCCTGTAGATGCGTGACCGACAGGGGTCACGCATTGGAGCCTGCGGTAGCTCTGTGTCCGATGTTTGCTTGAACGTTTGAACGCTCGAATACTGGAATACTCGAGTACTCGGATGTCGGAGAGTGCTCGGATGTCGGAGAGTGCTCGGGCGGTTCTTGCCGGAGCTGGAGGGACGCATGGCTCGTTGGCATACACGGTTGCGTGTTCTCATGCACGATAATGTGTGCCAGGCATATGCCTGCCTTGGTGACGGTTGTCTAGCCAAGCGTTTCTGTAGAACTTCTACATGAGAGACTCATGAGGGCAAGGCCTATAGTGCGTCTGTTGATATGGTGATTATGGTTGTTGTGTTTCGCGGAGGGCGTCTTCGTTGATGTCGAGGTTGATGTCGAGGTTGATGTCGAGGTTGATGTCGAGTTGGTTCGCGAGCCAGCGTTTTCCTGTGGTGGTGACGTGGAGCGCTCTTCTTGGCGTGTCTGGGCGTATGGCGTTGAGGTTCATGAGGTGCGAGCACAGTGCGCTTCCTGCACTGCCGCCGATGTGCATGCGTCGTTCGGTCCAGTCGAGGCAGCCCTTGATGCGCGGTGCCTTGCGTAGCTGGGATTCGGGCATGCCGTTGTCGGCGAACCAGAGAGTGCCCTTGTCGGTCAGGCGGATTGAATCGTCCTGGAGGTCTATGAGTCCACGCGTCTGCATTGCTGTGGTGATGAGGATTGCCAGGTGGCCGGCGATGTGGTTGTAGCAGGTTCGGGCGTATCGGAGACGTTGGTCGGCTCGGACCTGCCTGTATCCGATTGCCCGACTCGGTGTGGCTGGTGTCATGGTTCCCATGAATTCGACGATCTGTGCCGCGTGTTCGCCGGAGAGTGTGACGTAGCGGTGCCTGCCCTGGCTCATTCGTGTGATCAGGTGTGATTCTTCCAGCTTGGAGAGGCATGATGTCATGGCCTGGGGGCTGACTCCTGTCAGCCTTGCCAGTTCGCTTGATGTCCATGCGCAGCCGTCCATGAGCGCCGTGCAGACGTTCGCGCGGGTGGGGTCGGCAAGGGTCGAGGCGAGGCGGGCGATGTCGCTTCCGGTATCGAATGTGCACACGGATGTCTAGGGTACCTCGCCGACGCTTCCATGTGGGTGGAAGTGTTCGCGTGCGATGCTTGGTGCATGAACATGAAATCATCAGGCACGCATGTCGTCGTCCATCCCGGCATGCTCTACTATGGCAACACCGTCGTTCTGCTGAGCACCACGAATCCCGACGGGTCTACGAACATCGCTCCGATGAGCAGTTCGTGGGCGTTGGGTGACACGATCGTTCTTGGCATGGGTCTTGGCAGTCGCACGGCTGAGAACCTTGCCGCGAGAGGGCAGGCCGTGCTCAGCCTGCCGGGGCCGGAACTCTTCGCGCAGGTCGAGCGTCTTGGCGACATGACCGGGGTCGATCATGCGCGGAGTCAGCATGGGCATGGCAGCATGCGGGTGAGGGACAAGTTTTCGGCGGTGGGGCTTACCCCTGAGCCGTGCGATCTGGTCTCGTGCGAGGGCGTTCGCGAATGCAGGCTGCAGATAGAGGTGAAGGTGGTCCATTGCGAGGAGGATGTGGGGCATGGTTTCCTGCTTGTCCAGGCGCATGTGCTGCGGGTGCATGCCGATCCGGCTATCGTGGTGGCGGGCACGTCGCATATCGATCCAACCGCGTGGAAGCCGCTGATATACAATTTCCGCCACTATCACACGCTCGCCCCGCAGATCGGGGAAAGCGCAATCACCGAGACACCCACGGCAGCGCGATGAGTAATGCTGCTTCAGCGTGGATTGCTGGCGTGGTTGACATCGACACTTACTCAGAAGGCGTGTATTTTGGCGTTCCCTGCAAGGTGATGAAGGTGATGAAGGTGGCGCGAACTACCGGGCAAAGGGGCAGACGCTGTATGTGTGACGAACGGTAATGAACTTTCTCAAGGCCTGGGCATTGCGTTGTGCGAAATTGCGTTGTTTTGTGGTCTTCCACTGTGGGGGGTGCTTAGGGTGCTTAGGGGGTCTTGCATCAGATTGTTCAAGAAAATCCGATTATTGCTGCAGTCCGAGCTGTCCCATGGCAAGTCGATGGGCAGCTAATTGCGCTGAGATAAATATTGTACTACAATATATGGGATGGCGGTCGTATTTACAGATAGTGCCGGTAAACATGGGTTTACCGAGGATGACGTGATTCACGCCATGACGCTACAAGCGTCTTGTGAAAACGCAATTTGGCCGCTCGCGCGTCTCGCGGAAGGCGGATCCTACGTTATGGATAGGTCCCGCGTGCAACGGTCAGCTGATCGAGGTCATGACGTATATCGATCCACCGCGTGATGTGGTGGTGTTCCATTGCATGCAATTACGCGACAAGTTTAGAAGGTTTTTGGAAGGGGATGCACGATGAGCAAGCTTGCGGAGCAGGAATTGAAAGCGCTAAGCGATTGGGTGGAATCCGACGGGCCGGTCGATTCTGGTGTCACTCTCAACATTGACGAGGCCGATCGTGTTGCTGAGCAGACGCTGCGAATGGTCGGACGCCCCTCGCTCGGGCATCAGCAGGCGACCGGTGTGGGTAGTAGTCCGCGTCGGCAGATGCGTCTGCCATACGAACTCAATTCTGAGCTTGAGCGGTATGTTCATGCCGAGCGAACCACGGCGAGCGAAGTCATACGACTTGCGCTCAGCGAATACCTGCACCATCACAAGCATGGGCTCGCCAACGTCTAAGTGGCGTGCTTGGCAAGGTGAGTTATGAAGGCCGTTCACCGGTCACTCGTTAGTCGCAAGCAGTTCTTGCGTATCGGTGGCTGATTGTGCATTCCAGACGCGACGGATTTGTTGAGAATCTAACAGAGTCGATCACAGTCGAACAAAGTCAAACAATTCCTCACCTCCGAGGAGGATTTCTCGATGAATTTTGGCAACTGGAAGGTCATAATGTAGGTTTCAAGTTGAAGCTTTCGAGTTTTGTTGCCTTTTTCAAGTAGTAAGCATCAATATTGGCTAAAGCAAGTCCTGATTTCAGTGTTTTTAGCCCCTATAACTCGAAAAAGGCAACAAAACTCGAAGTAGGCGATCAAACAGGGCTAAAAGTTGATGATTTGCCGGCGCTCGCAGTCAAGATCGAGTGCGAAAACTCTGGGTATGGTCTTCGCCACCGTCTTCGCCATCGGCCGCACCATCTACCGCATCGTTCATGGCGGCTACCCATCGAGAATTTATTGACTCCATCAATATATCTTTTGATTTTGGTTCATACGCTACAGCGCATATCAATAGTCGTCACGGCTCTGAGCTTATATTGTGTGCCCTAACCAGAAGCATATGCGTGGGATTCTGCATGGGTGTGAGGATCATTGAGGTAATGGCGTTTAGCCATGCCGCGGTTTGGATAACTGTGGGTTGAAAGCAAGAACAGGAATCGTGCATCACTGTCGAAGAACAGAAACTGTCAACGATCTCTTACATCATTTTCAGCAGGCCCGGGTTCTTGCGTTGGAATCAATGGATAACGGAGCTCATAGTATGCGTTTTCACATATGTTCTCACGCCGATTAACGGCTGGATACAATGTTTTGAAATGGGGGTAACGAATATTGGCAAGCAGCCATCTAAAAGCTTCAATCGTGAAATTCTCTAAATTCGGAAGCATCAGGATTGGAATCGAATGCAAGGTAACTGGAACTATGACGTAAAAATATCCTTGTTGAACAAAACCCAGTCCACTTTGAATTGACTTTTCTGGCGTTGGTATGTTTCCTTCGGCCTTGTTATAAGCTAAACATATGGTTCCCTCGTAGACATTCGTCAACTGTCATTCACTGTTACTTATGGACTCTCTTATATGAAAGAAGGAACTACCGACGCATCGCAGCTGCAGTTATGATTCTTGGTAGGTATGTCAGAATCAATTGTAAAGTACCCGGATATGCCGTGCACTGGTCGAGGAGATTTAATACTCTTTATCTTAGCGAAAGAGGGTTGAACCACTTATGGAGAAGAACGTTTTACTTAAGCCAATTTTGAAGTGGGTTGGTGGTAAGCGTCAGCTTCTTGATGAGATAATCCCTCGGATTCCTGAATGCTCGACATATGTTGAACCTTTTGTCGGTGGTGGCGCAGTGCTGCTTAGCCTCCAGCCCCAAAAGGCAATCATTAACGATTACAATGAAGAGCTCATGAATGTGTACGTTTGCGTACGTGATCATCCTGACGAGCTTCTTGATCTGTTGAAAATTCATGCCCAAAGAAACAGTTCAGACTATTTCTATAGTCTTCGATCCGAAGATCGTAAACAGGGATTTGCAGAGCTGTCACGTGTTGAGCATGCTGCACGTGTCATTTATTTGAATAAAACTTGCTATAACGGTTTGTACCGTGTAAATGCGGCGGGCCAATTCAATTCCCCATATGGCAGGTATAAACATCCGGCAATTGTAAATGAACCGGCTATCCGGGCTTTGTCGAAGTACTTGTCCAAAAACGTCAGACTTATGAGCGGTGACTATGCTTGTGCGCTGAAGGGCCTTCGAAAAGGTGCATTCGTATATTTCGATCCGCCTTATATGCCCATATCTTCATCTTCTGCCTTTACTGGTTATACAGAAGGTGGCTTTGATTTTGACGAGCAGCTGAGGTTAAAGGAGCAGTGTGATGTTTTGGCATCGAAGGGCATTCATTTTCTCGAATCGAATTCAGATACGCCAGAAATTCGTGAGTTGTATAAAGAATACGAAATTTTAACAGTGAATGCCACGCGTGCCATCAATTCCAAGGCGAATAGGCGTGGTGCAATTTCGGAGGTGTTGATTCATGGCTGATAGTAAGGCTAATGCTGCTTGGGAGCGATTGTTTGGCTCGTACAATATTGAAGAAGACATTCAACGTGATGGCTTCTCTGTTCTTGACGCGGCGACGATCAAGCAATTTCGTGAGCCGCGACTGATGGCAAAGTGGGACTCGAGCGAGGATCTTCCTTCCCAACTGTCTAGACGTAATTTGAATATTCTACCTATCTCGCGGTCTTCGTATGAAGTTTCAGACTTTCAGCTGTATCAAAAGTTTCCGGAAGATTTAGACGATAAAGTGCAGTTTGTGAATACTCCGAATCTTGAAACCATAGATTTTGACGATTTGACTTCGGAGTCAAATGCCATTAATGCAATGAATATTACTGGAATTTTAGATGATTTTCTGCGCGCGGATAGAACAGTTGAGACATTCAATGGACGGATGGGGACCAAACAGTTTTCTTTCGATGTTGATCTAGTCCACGGTGGAAGTAAAAGAGTCAATGTTAATAGTGCGCAGCTTGAAATTGATGGTGGTTTTGAGAATGATGATTCTATAGTCATCATGGAAGCAAAGAATGTTCCACATCCTGATTTCCATGTCCGACAATTATACTTTCCATATCGATTGTGGCAGGGTAAGGTCAAGAAAAACATACGGCTTGTTTTCTCACAGTATGTTGACTCAACATATCATTTGTTTGAATATTCATTCGATGATCCCGAAAACTATTCTTCGATTCGGCTTTTGCGGCAAGCTAATTATTCCTTCCAGTCTTCAGCCATAACTTGGGATGACTTGCACAAGTTATGGGACAACACACGACCAGTGACGGATGATAATCAGGATCAAACACCCATTCCATTCATCCAAGCAGATCATTTTCCAAGATTGATTTCTCTTATCGAAAAGATGTCTAAGGCAAAGACGATGACTGCCGCAGACATTGCGCTATACATGGAATTCGATATCAGACAATCTTCCTATTATGCTTCCGCGGGCAAGTATCTTGAGATTATAGAGAATGCAGGCCACGGCCACGGTTCTCAGCTCACGGTTCTTGGGCAAAAACTGATGCTGAAAAAAATTCGTGATCGTAGGTTGGAGCTTGTAAGACTTATCATCAGACATCAAATATTTCACGATTTCCTTGCATCGATTTTCGAGTGTGGCGAGCTTCCGTCTAGGGCAGAAGTTAAGGAAAAAATGTTGACATATAACGTATGTGCGCCAGGTGAAACTCTCAACCGTCGAGCATCAAGCGTTCTGGGGTGGCTTCGCTGGATTTCGATGCTGCCTACCGAAAACGATGAATGAAAATCTGTTTGCTTTTTAAAGACCGAGAGTATTAACGCCTATATTTCAAATTGAAGTTAGTATCGCAATATTCAAGGGGACGAAGAATGACAAACGACAATATACCAAAACTTCAGACACAAGGGTACAACCATCATGAACCAACGAGGACTTGTCCAAACTGTGGTCAGGAAAAACCTCTTAGCGATTTTGGCTACCGGGATATGGGAGATAATAATATAAGAAATCAATCTTGGTGCAAAGCGTGCAGATAGTGCAGCTAATGAACTAAGTTGAGCAAGACCGGATAATTAGCATAGAGGGCTCAACGCCACTGTTAAATGCTTTTCTTATCCGGCCTTTCATTTCGACTCTTGTAAGATTCACCTCATAAAGCTAATCTGTTTTGCTCTTTTCAAGAAACCGGGCGTTATCAAGAAACCTTTGTCGTAATGTGACACAAATGCAGTGGTCACTAGCTAGCCGATTTGGTTCATTGAGCAACATACCTTTTTACTTTTTTGGATCACCTAGCTTTGCTTGGTCTAGCAATTGCTGCTTAAAGTCGTCTCGCATCCATGGGCGATTGACCAACGAAGAGGAGTCTCCTGACATCATGTCAATTACTTTTTGCACTATCTTAATATTGCTTTCAGGTGATGCTGGCTTTTTGTGGCAGTTCTTTTGTTGTTCACGTAGAAACAAACCGTACAAAATATGTGCTCTTGAAGTCCCGTGTCCTGAGGCTTTGACGGCGTTTTTATATGATAAATATGCAGTGATCAGCTCAGGGAGTGACGCAAGGTCATAGTTATCCTCCTTTTCATTCTTTGCTCCAAATATCTCATCGTAATTAGCATCCTCAAATAGTCGGCCTGCGCTTCCAATCGCTATTTCCGGCCGTCCTTTTAAGGTATATAAGGCCCCTGCAAGTTCCTCTTTTGTTATAGTCTGCTTAAAATTAACATTGATTTTTTCAGTATAATCTCCGCGTTTTCGAATATAGTTTATTTGTTTATTAAATAAATACTCTCTGATTTTCACTTGCGCAGTATCTACAGATTTTAAATCTTGCGCATTGACTGCGCTTTGGCTGTTAGTGTAACGAGCAATATCATTTGCTAATTTCTTATCGCCTCCAGTCTCAAAAATCCGTACTAAAATGTTTACTTGATCAGAATTAGTCGAACTGTTTTGATTATGAATCCATTCAGATAAATTTCTAATTGTCTGTCCGCCATTCACAATTTGAAAGTTTTCTAGTTTAATCTGGAACTTATCCTTATTAAATTTTTTAGAAACTACCCGTTCCGCGACCATTGTGATTCCGTTATTATAGATAAAGAATTTAGAAGGTTCATTATCCAATGTTTCAAATACCTTTTTATGGAATTTTTTCCTTGGACCTAACCAGCCTCTGACATTTGCGTCGAGTACGGAGACATCAACGTGCGTTTTGCTTAGTATCTGAGAATCATCGAATTGGACGTCATTTCGAAGTTCTTTTTTGTCTGAAGTTATTCTCAACAAGTCAAAGAGTGAGAGGATGACGACAAAATTATTGTCAGAAATTCGAATATCTTCTTTATAAGGTATGACTTTTTCCGCACCTATTGTAATAGTCGCATTGTTGTTGTCAGCACTCTTATCTTCCTCTAAGAAATCATCAAGCACTATACTTCTAGGTTCTTCTGTTAGGAAGGGGAATGTGGAGAGGAAAGCTGTGGGTTCCAGAGTTCTTGCACTTCCTGAATTACCAAGAAGTGGTTGAAAATCATTACTAATCTGAATAAAGCTTCCCTGCCATATGGTGTTTGAATCTAACAGTTTTTTGATATACTGAAATTTTTCGGCCACCTTCCCTGAGAAATTGTTTTCTCCGCCATTGAGAGAATGTAAAAAAGGATATGCTATGTCAGATTCATGCTGCTTTCCAGGTTTTTTATCCCTATATTTGAAGTTGAAAAGATAAAAGTGATTCGAGGTGTCGTCAACAAATACCGCGTCTATTCCCCCGTCTTCAGCAGAGGAATTCTCGACAATATTGCAATAACTCGAATCAATAATTGAGTCTGCGAGAAGATCAATACTGTTTTCCCCTGTTACAAGGGAGATGCCCATAAAGTAAAAACCAATTCGAGCCTTTTCTTGTTCGGCAAGGTGGTCGTCGTTGAACGACGGGTTTTCTTCTTTGAATGAGCGATACCAGATTAGTGCTCGCTGATTTACTAATTTCTAATCGTTTAGATTTGCCATACCTAAAATATAACAAGAGTATGTTTACTAAACCGATGCGCAGATGTTAACCGATGCGAAAGTTCTTCGAGCCAATAAAACTGTTGCACCTCTCAACCATTCTTTGACTGTCAATTATGTGGACTGGGTGTTGTTCCTGATTACACCTTGAATTGGAGATGGTGGAATCATGAGTACGAGATATAGTGATGAGTTCAAGGATCGGGCTTTCAGGCTGTTGTCCGAGTCGCTGGAAAATTATACGTCGGAGACGAAGGCGTTGCAGGGCATGGCCAGGAGAACTGTGTGTTGCCGCGGAGTCGCTGCGGTGAGAGGTTGCGGAGTTGAGTCGCAGCAACGGTGGGGCGATTCCTATGGCAACGCGCTGGCCGAAACCATCAACGGCGCCTGCAAGACGGAATTGGTCAGGCGACTCAAGCCGTTCGATTCCGTGCGTGCGCTGGAGCAAGCCACCTTCCAACGGGTGTCCTGGCGTAACGGTCAGCGCCTGCACGAGCGACTCGGCAACCAGACGCCAGACGAGGTCGAAACCCAGTATCATCAACACCAGGCGACATCAATCGTTCCCAAAAACCAACAAAACAGTGCGAACAAACCCCAGTTCATATCACATTGTTTGTTTCCTTTTTGGCTGCACGCCTGGTCTTGTTTTTCTTGTGGGTTGATGCTTCGGTGCTGGTGCTGGTGCTTGTAGCGGCGGGGTTATACTGGGGGCGTATTTCTTGCAGGGTGTCCAATACTGGGGAAGTGTTGCAATGAAGGCCATCGTTTTTCGTGACTGGCGTTTCTATAACAGGCCCACGAGGTGGGCCATGATCGTGGCCGTGCCGATCATGGTGATTCTGATGCAGGCGGGGTTCGCGATGGCGTTTCCTTTTGGCCATGACACCTTACTTCTTATGGCTATGATTTTCGTTGCTTGCGGTTCCTATATGGCGTATGTTCCGGCGTCTCTTGCGGTGGCTGCGGTGTTGGAGGATGTGGCTTCCGGTGTGGTGGTGTCGGTGCATCTGGCTGGCATGGGCATGTGGAGGTATCTGCTGTCGAAGATGGTGCTGCCGGTGGTGTTCACGTTCGGCGGTGTGATATTGGATTTGCTGTATCTGTGGTATGCCGGCGTGCTCACCACTGGGGTGATACCTGGTGTGGCGATCGGTTTCTCGATGCTGGCGGCTGGCACCCTGCCGCTGTTGCCGTTCTGCATGGGTACCGTCCCCGAGCGGGCGCATGGCAAGCAGAACAGTCTGAATTTCGTGCAGATTATCATCATGCTGCTGTTCATAGGATTGGCGTTTATCGGTGGGATCAACGGCACGCTGGTGCTGTATGGCGTGTGCGTGGCGCTGCCGCTGCTGCTTGCGGCTGCTGGCATGGTGGTGACGGTGGTTCGCCTGAATCGCATGTATCCCCGGACGGTCGTGGATTTGTAGCGTGGGGGATTGGTGCTGGCGTGTGTGCAAGCGTGTTGGGCGTTGTAGGCGAAGGGGGTTGCTGTGAGTGTTGATGGGGATGTGGCTGTCGCGGTGGAGCATGTGTGGTTCGGCTATCGCAAGGCCGGCAGTGTGCTGGAGGACGTCGATTTCAGGGTGCCTGCGGGGCAGTCGCTGGCGATACTGGGATATAACGGGGTGGGCAAGACGACCCTGCTGAATCTGATCGTCGGCCTGCTTCGGCCTTCCAAGGGTCGGGCCGTGATCAACGGGAAGCTTATTGCCTCGGTGCGTGAGGTGTTCGAGCTGACCGAGCGCAGCAATCTGATCGATTCGATGAGCGTGCGCGACAACATCCGGTTCCGTGATCTCCTGTTCTCGGGGCAGGGGCCTGCCCGGCCGACGCCTGGCATGGAGCATCTTGATAGGGAGCGGCTGGTCGTGGCGTTCGGTTTGGCGGAGCATCTGGACAAGCGGGTCGACGAACTGTCTTCGGGACTGCGCAAGCGTGCCGGCCTGGTGGCTGGACTGCTGTTCGACCCGCGTCTCATTCTGCTGGACGAGCCGACGAATTCGATTGATCCGCTGACGCGCAGCCTGCTGCTCGACTGCGTCGGCCAGCTGCGCGGGGATGGTCGCACGCTGGTGACGGTCACGCATGATCTGGACTACTGCTGGAAGGTGGCCGACCGGATCATCGTCCTCGACGACAAGCGCATCGCCCTGGATCGCATGACCCATGACTTCGCCGACTTCGACGCGTTCAAGAAAGCCGCCACCCTGGGAAGGCAAGCCACCCACACCGACTTCGGACTCACCCACGACACAGCCACCACCATCAAATAAACGAAGGAGTGTTAGACGTCTGTTTTGTTATGTGGTGTACGGTATCGCTTGGTGTGGTGTATTTGGTGCTCTGCCGTATTGCTGTGGTGGCTGTTGCCGGTCAGTCTTGGTGATGTTCGGGATGTTGGGATTTGATATGGGTGTTGCTGTGAATCGTGAGCGTAGGATTCAGACGGTTATAGGTCTGCTCGTCGTTGCCGTTGTTGTGCTGATCATCATGGGTGCCGGGGTTGCTGTGTATCTGTCCCATCGGCGTGCCGAACATGTTCAGACGAGTTCCTTCGATGAGCTTCAGCAGGTCGGCACTAAATCCGGGAGCGCAACGGACGAGGGTGGCATACCCGTTTCGGTCAACGGCCATGGGCATGTCGCCGATGCACCTACCGTTGAGGTTTACATTGATCCCATGTGTCCTGCCTGCGGACAGGTGGATCGTGCCCTGAACCCCACGTTGCTGCGGTTGGTTCAATCGGGGCAGGTTAGCGTCGAACTGCATCTGATTGCCTTCCTGGACAGGGCGTCCAGTGACAGCTATTCGACCAGGGCGTCTTCCGCCCTGGCGTATGTCGCCGAGCACGACCCTCGACATGCCGTTGCGTTCATGGGTGCCTTGTTCGAACCGGGGTATCAGCCTGACGAAACGCGCTATGTTCCCACGGGCGATGACAAGATAGCGAACCAGGCCATCCATGCAGGCATGGATGCCGCACTGGCACGCAAGGCCGTATCGGGAGAATACCGGCAGTGGGTCGATGCTGCCACTACGTATACGGTATCAAGAAAAGCATTGCAGGATCCCGACCGTGGCAGTTTCGCCACGCCCCTGCTGAGAATCAACCATAAGAACTGGCCGATCCCTGCGGTGGAACTCTCGACGCTCCCTGAAACGTTCTTGAAAAGCCTTGGTCTGGCACCGGAGAATATCGGCAGCGCCTCCATCAAACCAATCATAGGGGCCAACGGAACGCCAAGCTGACCAAGCCCAATAAACAGCCCAATGACGGAACAACTAGGGCGGGATAGTAGATGTTGATATTTAAGGAGGAGCACCAGTGAATCAGCACCTTATAGATCCTTCCAACGGGAAAAGAAGCATTCCATCTCCTACGCTAACTAGCGATGCCACTATCAAAATCAAAGACGGTAATTAATACGTATGTGAAGTGTGGAAGACATTTAACAATCACCGATATGCGATAGTCAGTAATGGGGAGGGGGAGAGTCTTGTCAATGCTCGAGAAAGCATTGAAGATACCATCAGGACGCAGTTTCAGAATGCCCAAGTAATTGAGTATTGGCCCTAAGAAGTCTCTTCAGGTCAAGATGTAACGGGATTCTATAAACCATATCCTTATGAGTTAACTAAAGACGAAATGAAAGGGCTGGGGCTGCAGCCAGCAAATACTTTACCGTGACGTTCCATTAATCGAAGGTTTAAAAGGAATGAAGTGATAAAGAATAGCAACAGCCATGCGGCAGCATCCTGTAGAAAGAGTCGATTGATGTGGGTGGTGGCGCGCCTACGTGCAGATGGTGTGGCCGGTGACTACCCGGTGACGGCGAGTTCGTGGTTCCCGCGACGGCGGTGATTGCGGTGGTGCTTCTCGGGCTACCGGCCGAACCTGTCGAGCTGGATCAGCTCAATCGTTGTCCTGGCGCACGAATCAAAAACGGCGTTGATTCGCTTGCCTATGGGGATAGGTGAATGCTGAGAGGGGGTAGGAGCAGCGATTTTTACCTGGTTTTGCATGTAGCGGTGGGGTTTTCATGTGTCTCGGGCGATGTTGTAAGAGAAGGTGGAGGGTTGAATGATGTTTATGAAATGGGTTTCTCGATGGTGGATAGTCGGGGCTGTAGTCGCGGTTGAAGCAGTGGCTTTTTGGGTGCTCTGGAATTCCGGGCACTTATCAAGGCATATCGGTGTGGTGGTGCAGATTTCGGTGACGGCGTTCACGACCGTGTTCGTTGGTGTACTTGGCAGAAACAACTCCAAGGAGCAAGGGAAGCAGGCGCGAGAGAGAGCCGAGGAAATCGATCTGCGGTCGCGTAGTAGTGAGCTGATGGGCCACCAGGCTGACGCCATAGATCATCTGGAATCCCAGAACGCAGTGGTCTGCGCTGCCGGCATCAGTGAGCTCGTCTGGCTCATTCGCGGATGGACCACGCTCACCAAGGATTCATTGAAGATCACGGGACACGAGGATGCACCGAAGCGCTGGAGCGAACACGTACAGGGGCTTGCAGATCTCGCCTTTGATAGGAACGTAGCCATACAGTTTTTGGAAGTCGAAATAAATGAAAGCGATGAGAAAAGAAGGCATTTCAATGATGTCCGTTCGAAGGATTTTCGCAGGGTTGTGTCTGAGTTGAAGAGGGCGACGGCATTCAAACCTCCCGATATCACTTTCAGAGAAGTTTCTCTGGATGGTCTCTGTTTGGGTGGTCTGAACTGTTCCACAAAGGAACACGATGGCCCATTCTGTACTGCTCATTTCGAGGGTGCTCATTTCGGGGGTGCTCACTTAGAGGGTGCTCACTTCGGGGGTGCTCACTTAGAGGGTGCTCACTTCGGGGGTGCACACTTAGAGGGTGCTCACTTAGAGGGTGCTCACTTAGAGGGTGCTCACTTCACGGATGCTAATTACATGACTGCTGACTCCATAAGTGTTCAATCAGAGAATGCTCACTTAGAGGGTGCTCACTTAGAGGGTGCAAGTTACAACACAGAGACAGAGTTCCCGTTTGATTTTAAGCCAAAGGATAAAAGCATGATTGATGTTTCTCAGAATGAACGGGATACGACTGTCCATTAATCGAAGGTTTTTATACAAATCGTGCCCATGTAATTATGGTGCAGTGTGCTGGATGAAATATGTAAATTAACCCGTCTATTTATCAATGGTAAGAATCTATTGTCCATTCATGTGCTGTTGGACAGGCGGCATCGGAAGGGCCGGCTACTGTGCAGTGGTCGGCCCCTCTGTGCGGGTTCGCTATTCAGAGCTGTTCGAATTCGCCCTTGTTGAGTGTTTCGAGATTTTGTTCCCAGAAGGCTGTATCTTCTTTGAGATCTCGGTCTCTCTTGGTGACGAAGTCAACAATTTCCGTTAATCGATATCCGTCGCTGGTTTTTTTGATTTCGTAGTATTCTGCCGCATCGGGCCCGAGACTTATTTTGTTGCGTGTGTCGGTACGTATAATTCTCGGTGCCCTTTCCTTTTGCTTGGTACCCATGATGCCATTTCCTTTTGTACTGTGTGCTGTTACTATTCCTGGATTGCTTTGTGCCACCTAGCGGTGCATACCATGAAATGTAGCACAAATGCTGAAATCGCGCAATCAGCAAGTGTGCGAATGCAGCAATGCTGCATTCGCATGGTACGATGGTGGCATGATCTTCAACAATCTCAGATTCAGCCCGGATGCGGCCAAGGAATACAAGTTCGTGAAGAGCACCAACCCACGATTGGCTGATGCCTACACGGTGACACTCTC
Organism: Bifidobacterium sp. WK041_4_12; assembly: GCF_041080795.1. Taxonomy (NCBI): domain Bacteria; kingdom Bacillati; phylum Actinomycetota; class Actinomycetes; order Bifidobacteriales; family Bifidobacteriaceae; genus Bifidobacterium; species Bifidobacterium aquikefiricola. The sequence continues at coordinate 697,291 of NZ_CP129674.1, forward strand.
TCAGATAGATGCTAACACCATCGTAGAGGATGGAAGTAGAAAGGTGGAGGGAGGGAAACTGTTTCATTTTGTGTGGGTCGATCTCCCGGGCGCCGATGAACCTAATCGAGTCGTCATATGGTTCACACAGAAAAACGGCATCTCATTCATCACGTATCTCGGATTGCGTCAATAGAGGTGGTCCCAGGTGATTATCGGCTATGCCAGGGTAAACCACCCTGGAGCAGAACGAGCAGTTGCAGACCGACGCGCTCGACAGAGCCGGATGCGAACGACCGTTCATCGACCATGCGTCGGGCGCGAAGGCGCAACGGCCAGAACTCGACCATGTGCTCGACACCATCCGCAAGGGGAACATGCTCGTCGTGTGGAAGCTCGACCGGCTTGGGCGTAGCGTGCAGAACCTCGTGGATCTCATGAACCTGCTGCAAGGAAGGGGAGTGGGGTTCAAAAGTCTGACGGAGAACATGGACGCCACCACGCCGGGAGGCGTGCTCGTCTTCAACGTGTTCGCCGCGAATGACAGTCCTTAATTTTCCACCCAACGGTCATAACTTTTTCTTCATGTTAATTCAAGCCTTCGCATGTTTTATGGTAGTGCCTGGTGGTTTGCGTACTTTTGATTCTGTCGGTCTATGTGCGTTTTCAGTTCTCCTCCTGTACGGTGTCGCCGAGGCGGGACATGTTAAGGTAACGTCGTGTGGACCAGTCGTTGTCGATGACATAGCGGATTCTTGCGCTGATAAGCATTAATGCAGATTTACCATCCGGGAACGCGCCCACGAGGTGGGTCCTGCGTCGCATCTCGCGGTTGAGCCGTTCAATCATGTTGCTGATGTGGATATGCCCGGGGGTTCGACCGGAAAGCCTCTCAACGGGTACGTGGTTGTCTCGCCGTTGCCCTTGCGCAGTCACTTGGCTGCTCCTTGAGTTTTCTGGACTATATCTCGGCCGCAACCGTCTTGGCGTTGGACAGCGCCGAGACGCGTGGCTCCATAGCAAACACGGCCTTCAGCGCGTCGGCGGCTCACAGGATGTGTCGCGGAGATCCCGGTGAGCACGCCCGCGCATGGAGTGCACCATGCAGCGTTGGTAGCGAGCCTCGGGCAGCGATTCACCGACTGTATTCACCAGCCCGGCGCACCGGTCACCATCCGCACGCCGTCCATGAACGCATTCGAGAGCAGTAGGCGCACGAGCAGCTGGACCGGCTCGTCGACAAGGTGCTTAGATTCCCAAAGACATGTCACGCAACCGAGGATCGTCCCATGCTTCGTTTCGCTCGGCATAAGGGGCTCGCAGACGTCAGAGCATAGTGAGTTATATAACTCACTAGTTATGCTTTGATGACGCTGTAGATGGTTTTCCGGCTGACGTGGTACTGGTCGGCTATCTCCTGCACCGTCAGACTACTCTCAGCATAGAGTTCGCGGATGCGCCCGCGCTGCTTTTCAGGGAGCTTGGATGGCCTGCAGCCGAGGTGTCCCCTGGCTCTGACTGTCTGGAGTCCTGCGCTGGTGCGTTCACGGATGAGGTCGTGTTCGAACTGCGCCATCGCGGCGAACACGTTGAAGATCAGCACGCCGCCGGGCGTGGTGGTGTCCATGCTCTCCGTCAGACTTTTGAACCCCATTCCCTTGGATTACAGCAGACCCATGAGATCCATGAGGTTCTGCACGCTACGCCCAAGCCGGTCGAGCTTCCACACGACCAGGGTGTTTCCGTCGCGGATCACATCGAGCATATGGTCGAGTTCGGGACGGTGCGCCTTCGCGCCCGACGCGTGATCGGTGAACAGCCGTTTTCACATCCGGCACTGTCGAGGGCATCGGTCTGCAACCCTTACCCTGGCATAACCCACGATCACGCTCAGGCGTCCTGCAACCGGTGGTGCTGGTGCTTCATCTCCTGCTCGATGAGCATGCGCAGATACTCGGACTTGTTGCGCAGTCCCGAACGTTCACGCTGCTCGTCCACGAACGCAGCCATCGACTCGGACGCCTTGAAATGAATTTGCACGCTCTTCTCCCGGGGCCTGTCCCCAAGGCGAGGCCTGCCCATCAGCACAGCCACGGCATCCGCAACATTATCCGTGCCGGCCGCCTCCATCAAATCGCGCTCGGCCTCGACCTGAGCCTGAGCGCCGGTACTCTCCACCGCCTGAGAATCATCCCACTGCCACGTCTCGTCCTGCAATGCCATCAGATTCACCTGACCTTTCAATCCTTGTCCCAGAAATTGCCCTGCTCCGCGTTCACATGGAACACCACGATGCCACGCCCCGGCATGATCTTCATCATGACCTCGATGCTCGGCACCAGCGGGTCACCGTGATGCCGTCCAGTGAACTTAAGATAGCGTTCACCACCACGCACCAGCAGCCTGCGACGAATCGGATGCTGATACGCAAACAGCACATCGGCAACCGTGAAGCCATGACGCTCGGCCGAGCGGGCAAACACCATTCTTGAAGACATGACATAAGTATAGCACACTTTCGTGCTACATACAGGTCATTATGTGAAGAAACTCAACCCAACCAAGCGATTACTGCACTCTGATTCTTACACGGGTTTATATATACGTTTCGGCATGAAAACGGCCTAGATCGACAGGACGCGGGACTGTATAGAAAACGTTCGTTTAATGCGATAACAGTGGGGTAAGAGTCGATATATAAAGTGTCGTTTCCTTCACATAAAACCTTCTCTTCGAGCTGATGCTTATTGTGTGCACTTGTCCTACGGCAAACCTTATTCCAAATGCTCTTAAGACACATACATAATCGCCCCGGATGACCACTTTGTTCTGACCCTGCCCGTCGGCCATTTTCGGGGCTTTCACCGCCTTCTTGGCCTTATCAGCGGCAGCCTACAACACCTGCGGATCGTTGTAATAGGTGATCCGCCCCCGCCCGATTCTCCTGCCATAGGCCGGACGCCCAGGCATCCTTTGGATGCTGCGGAATTGAGAACACGTCTGAAGGAAACAGGCTGTATGGTCCATGCCAATCATATTGTCGTCCGTGAAGTATTGCCGTCCGCGGAGAAGTGGTACCGGCCTGCGTTGACACGTTCGAGAAAGTCTTCAAGCCATCGTCGTTCTGCTATGAAAGCCTCTTGTTCGAGCCAGAATATTTCTTGCAGATACAATGTGTCGGAATCGTCGGGAAACCATTGCTTCATCTGATTGTCGAATGCATTGAGGAATGCTGTGATGCGAGTGATGCGACGCTGGCATGATTCAATAATCTCCTGCTTTGAGAGTGAAGGGAGGAAGCACAGCACGGGCAGCATGTCCAGTGGCTGCGGTTGTTGGTTGTTAAGTATGGCGTGCAACAAATCGAAAAATTCGTTATCCCCTTTTTCTGTGAGTCTGTATAGGTTTTTGCTTGGCATCTTTCCGGTTTGCGACACCGAGTCGAATTCAAGCATGCCCGTTCGGACCAGGCTTTTGAGCTGGTTGTAGACGGATCCTCTGGCGATGCCTGCCCATCTGTCGGAATTCCATGATTTGAGTTCCTTCTCAATCTCGTATCCGTATGTTGGTTGCCGTAGCCGTACGATTCCGAGTACCAGCAATCTTGTTGTCTGAACGCTCAACTGTGGTCATTTCCTTTGCCTGTATTCGTGCTTTTGCGTGTCGGTGGTCACGAATTGACCGCTACATCACAGTAACCGACTTTGACATTCTAGCAAGAACATATACTCTAATTTATATAGTCAAATTTGTTTAGTTTATATTGACTATAAAACATTGACCAAATAGAAAAGACAATCGTATGAAGATCGCAATGTCTACGAAAATTGAGCATCGTGCTGGGAATGTTCGGCCGTCGACCAAGTTCGGTGGTGGCGTTATTACAGGAGGCGCAAAGCATGACATCACGTGGCGGCATCTGCTCGTTTGGCTGCCGTGTTCGAGACCGTTCAACGGTTTGTCAAAGATGTGCCCCCCAATCTATCGGTCGTTTCTCTTTAAGGCGTGAGGCAGTATGCCGGAGCATGCTTCATGCCTTTCAAGGATATAAGGAGTACACCACATGATCGAAGTTCATGATTTAGTAAAAAGATACCGATACAGGGGAAAAGTAAAAACTGCCGTGTTAGACCTTTCATTTTCTCTGAACGACGGGAGAAGTTTGGGCGTCTTAGGACCTAATGGAGCTGGGAAAAGCACCACGATGCGAATTCTCGCAACTCTGATGAAGCCCGATTCCGGCGGTCAACGGCGCAGAGTCGACATCGCGATGGGGCTCGTCAATAATCCGTCGGCCGCTTTTTTGGATGAGCCATCTGCCGGGCTCGATCCTGATGCCCGTGAAGATTTGTGTAATCTCCTGCTGTCGGTTCGAAAACAGTTCGGGACTTCAATTGTGATTACAACCCACTATATTGAAGAGGCAGAACGGGTAGCCGACAACATTATGGTCATGGACAAAGGGTCTATAGTTTCCGAAGGATCGCCTCAGCAACTATCCAATCAATATGCGCAGGATACAATCACTCTTGCTATCAAAAATGCAAGGAAAGATGACTTGTCTTCGATCTTTTCTGCCATGTCGGCAATAGATGAATCGTTGCTGCTCAACGAAGATGATTCCATCTGTAATGTGCAGATTAAGGCATTGCATTCACCGAAAGTTCTTCCAGACATATTGAGGGAAATGAATCGAATCGGTGCTGAAATAACATCGATTGATGTGCGACAAGGGAGTCTTAATGATGCATTTTTGCGTCTTACAGGAAATGAGGCGACACCGTGAATGACAATGTTCAGATCACTGAAACGACGCTCATCAATTCGGTAAGTAGTTCTTCATGGGTAAAAAGTGTATGGCTGTCATTTGCTCGAGAAATGCGTCATACCTTTGCCAATCCGTATTTTATTATAGGTTCCTTGATGCCGCCAGGAAATCCTCATCAGGCGTTTACGATTCTTCAGTGCAACGGGGAATTGCAATCGGCGTCGTATCAGCAGCCGTCTCCTTCCTTCTGGCAGCGAAGGCATGTAATTCACGCAAATAAAAAATAAAATAGGGGGAGGAACTGTTATGAATTTTTTCACAAGTGACTTGCACCAAACCGACATCCATGATCCAAACTATGCCGATATCGGTATTCTGCTGCATAATATGGGCGCGACCGTGCGCGTTGGTGCCAATTTGGACATACGTTTCCGTTATTGCAAACCTTCCGACTTCCGTATATCTCGCGGCGCGAAATCGTTCGTCATCGAAAACACCGTGTCACCCGAGGAACATTTCGATCCGATGCATTGGTGGCGCTTCCCCCGTCTGGACATCATGCTTCCCTCCCAAGAGCACTTCCAGTCTTTGAGGCTGGAAGCGGATCATTCGGGATTGATTGTCTCTGATGTTTCCGTGCATACGATGTCGCTGCAGATCATAGATGGCTCATGCAAACTCAATCGAGTTATGGCAGACGAAACCTCCATTCACATCGATTCAGGGAGCATTCGGTGGCATGGACAGCCCAATGACATATCGCTTGATTGCAAAAACGGAAGCGCGAACATCCATGGCATGCCATCCGACTTCGGCTACGATGCGAATCTCCGCAACGGACACATGAGGCTAGGCAGCCGACGCCTTTGGGGAGGATCTTCTTCCGAGCACAAGACTGGTGCGCCATATGCCGCCGTTACCTGCCAAAACGGCACTGTCAGCATTGACTAGCATTCACTGCGGTCTGGTTTTCCCATAGGGGTGGATGTTCGGCGACTGAAATCGCACATAGACGATGGGCCATACTCTCCCAAGCCAAAGAGCTCAAGCACTTTTGTGCAATAAACCGGACGTTATCCTGCTAAGCGGACTGCTCAATACCAACATATGGACGCGGATACGACAAGCAATACGATCCCGATACGAGCCGCATCGCCGTCAAAGTCATGGTGTAGAACTCGTCCTTGAGATGGCCGAACACCTGTTCGGTGGCCGCGTTGTCCAGGCAGTTGCCTTTGTGGCTCATTGACTGGCGGATGCCAAGCGTATGCAACCGTTGCCGCCACCAGCGGTGTTGATACTGCCAACCCATGTCCGAATGCAGGATTGGGTGCCTGCCATGGGGCAGTCTGTCTTCCAGCAGGGCCAAAAGACGTTGCTGCTGCGCGAGATCGGGATGCCGGGATATATCCCAGGCGATGATCTCCTTGGTGGCCGTGTCGTGGACGGGAGCGAGATACGCCTTGGTGCCTTCAACTCACTGCATGCTTTGGAGTGTGGGGATTGCGTTCTCTGGTGGGGGAAAAGTCTCGCATAAAATGTACATGCTGTAGTATGTTATTCATATTGTGTATTTCGCTGGGAAGGGGTGTCTTCCTGGTGCGGCAAGCGACATTGTTAGTACGGATGGGGTTGGTGTGATGACTTACCACGAGGGTGTATCAGGGAAGGGGCGTGCCGCCTTCGCGCATAGTGCGGGGAGTGGGCGCGGGCATGCGGGTAATTCCGGGCGCATTGGTGACTTGGGGCATTCGGATAGTGTGGCGCGCAAGAGCAGCCTGAGGCATGGGGGCAGTCCGGCGCATAGGGGGCGTCATGTATCGCGCAGTGTTCGGCTATCGCTGTGGCTCACGTTTTTCGGTGCGTTGATCGTGCTGTTTCTGAGCATGTACTTCCGTCCCGCTCCCGAAGCCATCGCAGATCCACCTGCCTTCGGTCCTGATGGCTATTTCAGCACTTTGAATGTTGGTGACAGGCCGGTGGTATCGGATGGTTGGGATTCGGCGCGTCGGATTGTGTTTGGGAAAACCGATTCTTCGCAGACCTATCAGAATAAGTCGGTGTCTGGTGGGTATAAGACCTTGGCGAAGGGTGCCGTGGAAAGTGTTGCTGACGCTGATATTGGTGTGGGTCAGAGTTATTCGAAGTCTGCTACGACGTCAGTGCTTGCGGGTGAGGCGTTGCTGTTCGCTGATAATACGGTGACGTCAGGTTTTACGTTTGATTCGTCGGGTAACCCGTTTACAAATGATTTTGACTCCGGTGCTGCGAACACGGGGTATAGGTCTGGTCCTGCTCTGGCGTCTGTTGGTGTGGCATCGCAGAATTATTCCGTGTTCGAGCAGGGGTTGTTGCGTTCTGCCCCTGTTGAGGGTGTGTGTACGAATGCTTCTGGCTGTAAGTCTGGTAGTTACACGCAGCAGACTGATTCGGTGAATTCGTATAGAGTGTTTCCGTTGTCTACTGGTGATGTGAAGCAGTATTTCAATCACACAAGCGGCTTGTCGGTTGACTCCAATCTTGCTTGTCCTTCGAAAATTTGTGTTAATAATTCTTCTGGCTTTTGGTTGCGTTCTGCTAGATGGAACGGTGTGGCCTATGCGTACGATGTGTGGAACGACGGTGCACCGAGCTCTGACAATACGAGCTTCGGTAGTTACGGATTGCGTCCTGCTCTTCGTCTGAATCTTGATAATCTGTTGCTGTCGTCCAAAAGCACGGATTATGCACAGCCATCCAACTCTGATGCGGCGTCATCACTGACCTTAACATTCAAGGACGAATCGCTACCCGCACTCGGTGCAATAAATCTCGATAGCTCGAATCGCGTCGAAGAGAGCACTTTCAGCTTGCCTCTAGGTTCTACGTACCCGCTCACGGCAGGCAACGTGTCCGCATATCCTGATGGTCTCGGATGGAAGCTCGTAAACCAAAGCTCCTCTGACGGTACAGTTGCGAAGTCCGGTAGCGGTACCTCTCTGAGCACCCAGGATATATCTGCCGGCACGTATGACCTATATGTGTGGGGTTTGGACAAAGGCAGTGCCTCTGAAGGTGTCACGCACCGTGGCACAGCGCCACAACACTTCACAGTAACTATTGCTGAACCAGAAAGCTTCGAGTTCACCCTGAACATCACCGATCTCAACACGAACGTCGTTGTACCAGCAAATGGACTCGAGCACGCTGGACCGGATTATGGTGCCCCGTACATGTGGGGCGTCGACTGGTGGACTGGTACCAAATGGGAGGCGATTTCCTGCAGCACATCTGCCAACTCGGATACGGCCAATCAAACATGCAATGGAAACCTGACATTCCAAGGAAAGTCGCGAACGGGTACTGATGTTGGTCCGCAGCTAGGCAAACCTGCTAGCTGGGGTGTAAGCACTACGGGTAATCTACGCATGCGGTTAACTAACGCTTCCAATGGAGGCTCTACATCTTGGTTAAATGCGTTCGCGACCGCTTCGTTCGATGGTGTGCACCAGACAGCATCGATGATAACCGAAGTTGGAGATATACCCTTTCTTGGCATCAAGGACCCAGATGTGGCTGTGACTTCTGCAGGCAATGGCACTGGCAAGCATATGTTTAAAGGCGCAAGCAATCTAGTTCGCGTAGGTAGAGTGTTTTATAATGCCGACCCGGGATGGGCTTCTGTGACAAAGACAGAGGTCTCGTTTGCGCATCGGATGTTTGAAGGTACAACGAGTCTCGAAACAATAGGAGATGGGTCGTTCGATCTGTCCAGTATTACAAAAGTTGGAGATTTTTTTGGCGCAGATGTTTTTCATAATAGTGGAATTCAAATGCTTCCTAATGCTTCTTTTAATCTGAGTTCGATTTCTACTATTAATTCAACTACTCCGAGTTCCCGTGGCTATTTCTTAAGCGGAGCCTTTAGAGATGCAACTCGTTTGGCAACTTTGCCTCTTGGTTCGTTTAATACTTGGGCTCTAACCGGTGATGTATATAACGATTTTTTCAAAGACGCGTTCAAAGGGGCAACGTCGCTGACGTCGCTGCCGGACGGATCGTTTAATTTGTCGAATGTAACGGGGGCTGGCAATGCCTTCTTCGCCTCGGCTTTCCAAGGTGCTACCTCGCTACCTGGATTGCCTGCAAATTCGTTCAAATTCGGAACGAGTCTGAATACGGTTGGAGCGGACTTCTTTAACTCGACATTTAAAGATGCGCATGCTTTGAATGCCTTGCCTGCCGGCTCTTTTGATTTGTCGAACGTGACGACGGTTGGCGAACGATTCTTGAACATGACTTATGCGGGCACAACGGCTGCAACTGCACCTCAGCTGAATCGTGCTGCGGTGGTGCAGGTGGCATCGAAGTGGTCTTTGAATGAGGTCCCTAGCCAGGCGTCGGGCGTGTTCACGTCGACCTTTGAAAACGTGTCTACAGCAACGGGCAAGCTGCTGGAATCGGATGTTGCTCAATTGGCAAAGGATCCGGGGGACAAGAAAACGTTCCTCGGCACGAAGATGTGTACCGACTCAACGTACTCGCAGCACTGGGGCATGATGAACTGCCACTTCGAGTTCACGGTGAACATTCCCGCAAACAAGCTCGACGAGCAGCTTATCGTTCCCGCCAACGGACGGGGAACAAGTGAGACGACCTTTGAAGTTCCTTACCAATGGGATGTTGATATCTGGAATTCTGGTACTTCAGCTTGGACCCCGCTGGCGTGCGATTCGGGTGTAAATAATTCTGCCACGGATTACTGCATTAGTAGCACATTCGCCGGGCAATCGGCTGATCTTGCCAATTCAGGCCCCAAAGTCGGTACTCCAAGAACTTTGGGTCTGAGTTCGGCTGGCAACATCAAGCTCCGCCTTAAAAATGCGAATGCGTCGGAACAGCGTGGATGGTTGCGGGCTTTCGCAACAAGCGGGAGTACATCTGCGCATCAGACAGCAACCCTAATCACGAGCGTAGGAGATGTGCCTTTCATAGGAATCAGGGGTATTTCCTACGCAGGTTCAACCGGAAATACGGTAGCCATGAGTATGTTTGAATCTGCGGACCACCTAGAATCCATTGGAGCTATTCTTAATATCAATGATCCTGATTGGGCTGAAATGCAGACTGCTAATTGGTTTTTCTTTGAAAAAACATTTTTACATGCGCACGCCCTGTCCTCAATAGCTAGTGGTTCGTTCCACATTAACAATATTTCCGGAGCAACGGGATTTCGTTTCTTTTATCAAACCTTTAGGGACACGCCTAGCTTGAAATATCTCCCCGCTGGTTCGTTCGATACGTCGAACATTACCGATGTCCTGTCCGGGTACTTTGACCAGACGTTTTATGGTGCCACAAGTCTACTTGCATTGCCAGTAAGTTCGTTCAACACCGACCACTTATTAAGTGCCTCCGAGGGCGCCAATTTCAGCCATTTTTTGCGCGATGCCAAATCAATTAAACATTTACCTGACGGTTCTTTCAATATTTCGAACCTTCAGCATTTAGGGACGTATTCCTTCTTATCAATGTTCTCTGGTGCGAGCGCTTTGGAGGATCTTCCTGCAGGTTCGTTCGTGCTCAATACAAATGTGACTACGACCGGGGACCGCGTCTTTGAAAATATGTTCAAAAACGCGGCGTCGTTGACTTCGTTGCCTGTAGGATCGTTCGATACTTCGCACCTAAACTCTGTTGGCTTGAATTTCATGTTAGATACGTTTGCAGGGGATACGAAAGCACTCGCACCGAAGTTGAATCGTGCTGCGGTGGTGCAGGTGGCTTCAAAGTGGGCTTTGAGCGAAGCTAGCAGCCAGGCATCTGGAGTATTCACATCGACCTTCAAGAATGTGGCTACTGCTAAGGGCAAACTGCTGGTGTCTGACGCGGCTCAGCTCACGAAGGATCCCGGCAGCACGAAGCGCTCCTTTGCAGGCACAGGCTTCTGCACCGATTCGCCCCACGCTTGGAGTTGGGGACTGATCAATTGCAACTTCGAGTTCACCGTCCACGTTGACGATGCCTCAGCGAACCTCGTGGTTCCCACGAATGGACGGGCTAACGATGGAGGAACCTATGGTGCCACATACAGTTGGAGAATTCAGCGTTGGGATGGTTCAGACTGGGTGACGGTTCCGTGCCAGACTTCGTTGAATAATGGTTCAGGTACAGGGCAGGAGGGTTGCTCCGGGACCGACGTCTATACCGGTAAGTCGTATGATTCCTCGACCGCGGGTCCTCGGCTCGGTGCTCCGAGCGTTTGGGGTGCGGTGAATGGCACTGATGTGAAGCTTCGTCTCGTTGATTCACTGTCGTCGTCGAACATAAGCATTACGGGCACTCGTGGCTGGCTACGCGCATTCGGGACATATGGTGCTAGTGCGCACCAAACCGCGCCCAAGATTAGATCGGTGGGAGACATTCCCTTCATCGGTATCAAAAATGATGACAATGTTGAGAAGACTGGCAACTTTGCGGGATATCAAATGTTACGCAATGCGAGCGCGCTGACGTCGGTTGGCAAAGTGCTCAGCCCAGATGATCCTGATTGGGTTCAAGTCACAACTGTGGGCGAATATCTCTTAGGTCAGGCTCTGTTTGGAGCGAGTACATTGCACACTATTGGAAACACTTCCCTGCGCACCGACAATGTGGCGGGTGTTGTCGGACCAGGCTTCTTCCATGCCACCTTTAGTGGCAATGTTTCGCTTGAGAGCTTGCCAGCAGCATCGCTAAACACCTCAAGAATTACGACTGTTGGCGCTGACTTCTTCGACCGCACCTTTGACGGTGCTACAAGTTTGAGGACATTGCCAGACGGTTCACTTGATACGGAAAACATCATTTCCATTGGGAGCCAGTTCTTCCAAGGTACGTTCAGAAACACTTCGTCACTGACAGGGTTGCCTACCGGATCACTCAGTTTTAAGAACGTACCCAGCGCGAATTTCAACAATGTGTTCGAACAGACCTTCTTTGGGGCCACAGAACTGAAGGATTTGCCGGCTGACTCGTTTAACGTATCGAAGATTGCTGGGCCAGTAGGCGGTAACTTCTTCCACGCAACGTTCACTAGTACGACTTTGGAGAACCTACCAGACGGTTCGTTTAACATATCAAAGATCACCATTGTGGGAAATAACTTCTTTGACCAGACTTTCAACAACGTATCAAGTCTGAAATCATTGCCTACTGGTTCATTCGGTATTGACAGTATTACAGGTACTACGGGGAACTACTTCTTCTTCCGCACTTTCCGTAACACAGCGCTACAGGCTTTGCCTGACTCATCGTTCGTTTTGTCCAGCAACCTTATTGCTGTTGGTGACAATTCGTTCAAGGGAACGTTCTTCAATGTAAAGAATTTGAAGTCATTGCCTTCTGGCGCATTCAATACCTCGAAGATTGCCACTGTGGGAGCCGAGTTCATGAGTAACATGTTCTCAGGTGACTCCATTGCCAACGCGCCGAAACTTGCTCGACAAACCGTGCTGGATGTTGTGTCTAAATGGAATCTGGACGCGACGAACCTCACCAAGACTGGCGTATATGAGGACACATTCCGCAACAATAGGGTTGCGCAGGGCGAGATTCTCGTGGCTGACGCGACTCAGATTGGGATGAACCCGGGAGCGGTTCGCAATACCTTCACGGGTACATTCCTGTGCTCCGATTCCGAGTTCCGCGCTAACTGGGGATTGCGGGCGTGCTCACCTCCGACTGCATTGCCCTATACGGGCGGATTGCCGATTGCGCTACTCGTGGCGCTGATTGGGCTGGGTGTTCTCCTGCTCTCGGCTGTGCTGAACCGTGGTCGATACATCACACCCGAGCGCATGCTCTCGAAGTCCGTCGCCGGTCGGCGTGCGGGCGCAGCGGTGGCGGCTGGGTCTGCCGGTCCTCGTACTGAATCAGGTGCGGGTGCGCACGCAGCGCGTTCGCTCAAGCGAGGTAAACATCGCTAAAGGTTGTGAGGAACGAACTCGGGGATGGATAATGAATGGTTTGTGTATAGGCTGTTCTTCATTCATCCCCGAGCCTTTCTGGTTGGGACGCTCGGTGGGGGAATGATTTGAGTGTTTAGCGACATGCTGAGCACTTTTGAAACGTAGGGGATGACTGTATGCCGTAACATAATCGTTCGCTGACAGCGATACCTTATTCTTGGGGAAAAGATATGCGGATCAAGTATTCGCATTAGAAGGGAATAAGAATATCCATGAAACAATCACATAGGGGACGGTGGGGCGCGCTTGTCATTGCAGTTGCGATGCTTCTACCAACGGTTGGAACTGCGGCAGCGCACGCAGATACTCCACAATTAGGGAAGGTGCAGGTCGCCTCCCAGATCAGCAGAGGTTCCGGTACTATGCCGGTGTTCATCCAGACAACGAGCAAAAGCGCATTGTCGGTGACCACAAGCAAAAAACCTTCCGCCTTTGAAGGCAATAAAGAACTGCAAAACAAGGCGAAGGATGCTGCTAAGGACGCCAAAGACACTTCCAATGACGTACTGAGCGAGCTGAAAAAGCTTGACCCACATGAGAAGACTCTGTATTCCACGGCCTACACCGTTCCGGGGGTCGCCGTGTATGCAGATGCTGCTGCTCTGAGAAAGTTGGCTGAGCAGTCCGATTCAGTAATCAAGATTAATCCGATCAGTTTCAAGAAAGCTGCGGACAGCTCATCTGCGGACAATTCAAATGCGGACAGCTCAAAAGATACGCAAACCGCTAACGGTGCCACAAGCGAAAGTTCCCCCTCAACGGCTGGTGATACTGCGAAGAATCAACAGAGCCAGCCGTCTGCAAGCTCAAATTCAGCATCGAATAATTCATCAAGTGCTCAGCCAAGTGCTCAAGCAAGCGCTAAGTCAAGTGCTCAACCAAGTGCTGCGCCAAGTACTGAAGCCAACAAGGATTCATCTTCACAGCAAACACCAGCGAATTCGCAGAACTCTGAACAATCCCCAGCTGCAACAACACCCAATTCCAGCGCTGACAATGCTGCAATAGCCAATGCGGAACCAAAAAATGCTAACAATGATGCCTTGGTTCAATCTCTCAAGACATGGGCGCAAACCGGCAAGACCGGCAAAGATACCAACGTCGCCATCATCGACACGGGCCTTGATTATACCCACGCAGATTTCGGCGGCGCGGGAACCACACAGGCCTATGACACGGCGCTTGCATCCAAGAATGATCCTCTGACCGATCCGACACTCAAAGGCTTGCTTGACACCAACAAGTTCAAGGGCGGTTATGATTTTGCAGGCACAAATTATGATCCTGACAACGCCAGTATGTCCACCCCAACTCCAGACAGCAACCCCATTGACGGAAAAGGCGGACACCACGGTACGCATGTGGCAGGAACGGCACTTGGCTATGGCGTCACGGCAGACAACAAGACCTTCAAGGGCGATTACAGCAAACTGAGCGAAGCTGACTTGCAGTCCATGGAAATCGGACCAGGTTCTGCCCCTCAGGCTGGCGTGTACTCACTGAAAGTCTTTGGAGATAATGGCGGAACGACAGGTCTCGTCGGAGAAGCCCTCGACTGGGTTGGCGCTCAAATTGCCAAAGGCAAGTCCATCAATATCGTTTCCATGTCTTTGGGTGGCACCTATGGATCAGACGACGACCCTGATACGGCCAAGGTTGATGCGCTTACGGACAAGGGTGTACTCTCCGTTATCGCCGCTGGAAACGAAGGCGATTTCACCGACGTCCTCGGTTCACCAGGCAGTGCAAAAAGCGCTCTCACTGTTGCTGCGAGCAGCTCAGGCCGAACCTTGCAAGATAGCATCACCGCAACCGCGCCGAGCGATGTGGCAGACACCAAGCTTGCAGGACAATACTCAGCAAATTACTCTGACCTCAACAACATCAATGTTGAAGGCAAGGTAGTAAAGGTCACCGACCCGAACAATCTTGCTGGATGCGGCACATACTCCGCAGCCGATGCAGCCGCTGTAAAGGGCAATATCGCCTGGGTGCAGTGGGATGACAACAATTTGGTGTGCGGCTCCAAAAAGCGTTTTGACAATGCGCAGGCAGCAGGAGCAAAGGCCATTCTGTTCCAGTCAAGCAAAGACATACCGGATGCGGGTATCGCTGGTAACGCAACCCTGCCTGGTTTCCAAATCACGCCAACAGGTTTGGCAAAAATACAGCCAGCTCTGAATGCCGGAACGTTGAGAGTGAAACTGTCATCGGATCAGCGCTTGAGCATAAAGGTAGACTATGCAGCCAAATATGAGGACACGATGGCTTCGTTCACTTCGCGAGGCATCCATGGTTCGGCGGATGGAACCGTCAAGCCTGATGTGTCTGCTCCTGGTGTAGGCATCGTCTCCGCTTCTGCGGGCAGTGGTTTCAAGCCTGAAGTCATGAGCGGTACCTCAATGGCAACCCCATTGACAGCAGGTATTGCTGCACTCGCCCATCAAGCTCATCCAGCTTGGTCGGCGAGAGCCCTCAAGGCTCAGCTGATGAATACTGCCGATCATGATGTCCTCAGTGAGGATCGCAGCACGGCGATGGGTCCACTCCGCGTCGGAACTGGACGTGTGGACGCATATGAAGCCGTGAATAACGAGGCAACCGTGGCTGCAAAGACTGATCCGACTGCTGTCACCGGTGAATTTGGTATTGTTCAGGTGCCACGCGCCGGATATAGTGCCAGCAAAGCATTCACCGTCACCAACACGGCAAATACGCCAGTGACATACTCGCTGTCGTATCAGGCAAGGGTGAGCACTCCAGGGGTTGACTACAAGCTGGATAAGGACACCATCACCGTTCCTGCGAACGGGACTGCAGACTTTACCGTTACCTTGAGCATTCCTGACCAGTCCGCGCTGCGACATACTCGTGACAGTACCCAGCCAGTAAGGAACCCTGTGTCGGCAGATGATGACAGCAATTACGTCACCGATGCCAGCGGCATTGTACGTTTGGTGCCAAAGGACACTGCTAACGGCACCTTCTCCGCTTTGCGTGTGGCCTTGGTAAGTGCTCCAAAGCCTGTTTCCGAAACCAGCACCAGCCTTGAATTCTCCAAGGGTTCGACTGATGGCCAACTGGTGGTGAGCGGCAAAGGCTTTGCCAACGGTTCAGGTGCGACGGGCTACACGTCACAGATTGCACCCATGCAGCTCGCGGTGCAAGATCCGGTCGATGGATACACCACACAGGATTCCGCTCGAAGCCTCGCGGCAGCCGATATTCGTGAGGTTGGGGTGTCTTCCACGGCTCCACAGATCAACGACAAATCGCAAGGCTACCTCACCTTCGGCATTGAAACCGATAAGACCTGGTCACGCTTGGGCAACAATTTCTTCCCTGAAATTGTTCTCGACAGTAATGGCGATGGCAAGGCCGATATGCTCATCGGTGTAAACACCCTCAAGAACGGTGCACTGACCGACGCTGTCTGGGTGGAAACCACGAGGCTGAGTGACGGGGAAGTAATCGACAAGGAACCGATTGTTGATTCAACGGTTGCCGATTCCAATGTGGTTTTGCTGCCGGTGAAGCTCAGCGCGCTGGGAATCACCAAGGACTCGACCACCGCTCCAATGAATTTCTATGCACAAACCGAATCGATGTTTGCTGAAAGTGCCGAACACGCATATCTCGCTGATACGACAGATTCGGCCACATTCGATCCGCTGAATCCAGATCTTTGGTTTGGAACCAGCGGGCAGAATGGTTCGGGTTCTGCTGTGGATGCGGATAAGGCAGGGACCATTCCGGCCCATCTCAAGACTCCTGTTGCGAAGGATGCAGGGAAGAGTGCACGAGCAGGACAGAGTGCACGTAGCGAAGCAACTGCTCAGCCGGAAGCTTTGCTGCTGCACCTTAACGGTTCGGTTCCCGTTGACAAGGATGCAACCCCAGTGATTGATATCCAAAGCATCGCCGACCGTGACACGAGTGAATTGCAGCATCTTGTCGATGTGGCTAAGGGTCTGAAGGAAAGTAACTATTC
The DNA here is from genome assembly GCF_041080795.1 of Bifidobacterium sp. WK041_4_12. Classification (NCBI taxonomy): domain Bacteria; kingdom Bacillati; phylum Actinomycetota; class Actinomycetes; order Bifidobacteriales; family Bifidobacteriaceae; genus Bifidobacterium; species Bifidobacterium aquikefiricola. The sequence continues at coordinate 714,017 of NZ_CP129674.1, forward strand.
CCCTGAATCCTGGAAGCAGTTGGCTCAGGCCCTTGGCGTGGCCGAGGACGTGCTTGCCGATGCCAGCTCCACCAACCAGCAGATCAACGATGCCTACAATGCGCTGAATACTGCCATCAACGGTCTGGTGAAGGTTTCTGCGAAGGTTGATACATCAAAGCTGCAAGCTCTGGTTAACAGCTTGCAGTCCTTGAAGAGCAAGGATTACACGTCTGAATCATGGTCTGCTTTTGAAGCAGCCATGAAGCAGGCGGAACAGGTGCTTGTCGATACCAACGCTACGCAGGATCAGGTCAACAGTGCATACGCTGCTTTGCTACGAGCTCAGCAGCTCCTGGTGCAAGGTTCGACCAGCCCAGCCGTCGATAAGTCTAAGGATCAATCGAAGGATCAGTCGAAGGCTTCCGCTGCCTCTGCAAAGAGCAACGGGAATTCGGGCAATCTCTCCAGAACTGGAAGTGTCGTAACCGGCGTGGTATTCGCCGCCTTCGTTGCACTGGTTGCTGGGACGACGCTGCTTGGGGTCCGTAGGCGTAACAAGTAATTCAGGATAGTTAACCGGAATCATAGTTAACCGGAATCATAGTTAACCAGAATCATAACTGCCTCAACAGAACGGTATTCCGTATGGATGTGCGCGTGTATATGCGCGTGTGCATGCGGAATGCTGCTGTTCTGTTGGGGCAGTTGTGTTTTCGGTGGTGTGATGGTGTGGGACTGTGGTGGTGAGGCTGTGGTGCTGTGGGGTTGCGATAGAGTGCTTCCGTAAGGCATCGAGTAGTGGGGAAGGTGGCGCTGGTTTGGGGAGCGGCGAAGGTTCAGAGGGTAGCAGGATGACTCGCGGGCGATGGTTCAAGATCTTTGGACGAATCATACTGAGTGCCATTGCTGCGATTGTCGGCATTGTCCTGCTCGCTTTGGTGGCGTTCAATGTCAGCCCGTGGCCGAGCGCACTGATATTCCGCAGGGCGTTCGAGTCTGGGAATGTGCAGAAGCCACGCGGGTATGCTGCCGCGCAGAAAGCCGTTGCGATAGAAAGCAGCCTGACCTATCCATCGCAGTATCAGCGCAATGATTTTGATCTCTATCTTCCCAAGTCCAGCAAGGATGCCACAGCATCGGCTGAAGTTTCATTGCCGATCATCGTCTGGGTGCATGGTGGCGGTTTCATCTCCGGCGACAAACTCGGAGTCTCCACATATGCGACCATGCTTGCGGCGCAAGGGTATGCGGTGGCGGCAATGAATTATGATTATGCGCCTGACGCGCAGTATCCGGCACCGGTGGTGCAGGTGGGAGAGCTGATTGTCCAGCTGTATCGGATTGCCGCGCGATATGGGCTGGATGCCAACCGCATCATTATTGGGGGAGACTCGGCGGGCGCGCAGATTGCGGCGCAGTTCGCTGCGATTGAAACGACTCCGGGCTATGCGGCGCAGGCTGGCATCCGCAAGATTGCTCTGCACCGACCGTTGGAGGCTGCTCTGCTGTTCTGTGGACCATATGATGTTTCCCAGATGACGGATATGGGTAGTTCCTGGATTGCCAAGCAGTTCGTGCAAACCGTGGGATGGTCGTATCTGGGGCAGAAGCATTGGCAATATACCAAGGCCGCGAAGACAGCGTCGGTCGTTGACTTTGTTTCTGCGAACTTTCCCCGTTCATACATCGTTGACGGCAACTATTTCTCGTTCCCCTCGCAGGCGAGGGAAATGTATGGCAGACTGCGGGCGCAGAAAGTTGCGGCCAAGCTTACGCTCTACCCGGACAATCCAAAGCTGCCGCACGAGTTCCAGTTCGATTTCTCACATCCGCAGTCGTATGAGGTGTGGAACAATACCTTGCAGTTCTTGAAATCCTGATGTTGTTGGTTTTGAATGATTGAGGTTTTGGACGTTTCAGGTTTTGGACGTTTCGAGCTGATCACAACGCAGTGTTGACCGCAGCTTCCTTCGCCCTTCGCCCGTCGCCTTTCGCAAAGGGGTCGTTGTCTGGGTCTTCGTTCCATACGTATTCGATATCGTGGGCGGTTTTGCGTGCCACCGTGATGCCAAGCTTGTCGTTGACGTAGCCGAGGGCCATATCCATTCCTGCCGAAACGCCTGACGACGTATAGATATTGCCGTCAACAACCCATCGTGCTTTGAGAACCCAGTTCACTGCTGGATTCAATGATGTCACCCAGTCGAAGGCGAGCTTGTTGGATGTTGCACTCTTCGCGTTCAACAATCCGGTTTTGGCAAGCAACGCAGAGCCTGTGCACACGGTCAGAACGTCCTTCGACTTGTTGGCTAGGATCTCAAGCTGTGTCAGGAATTCGTCATCGTTCACCAATGGTCTGGTACCCATGCCACCGGGAATCAGCAGTATGCCGTTCGATTCCACGTGTGCGAAACTCTGTGTCTGAGTTTGCAAGCCTTGTCTGCTCGTCACGAATCCGCCGTTCAACGAGAAGTATTCGATTCGGTACTCGTTGTTCAGACTTCCGAGAATCTCAATCGGTCCGCAAGCATCCAAGGTTTCGAAATTATCGAATAATACAACGTTGATGGTCTGCATGCGAACCCCTTGCCCTTGTGGAAATGCGTTTTGTTCCCCGTCGTTTTTATTCCCCGTATTGCTCATGAATATAACATGCGTTGGCAACGAGAATGAGGAGGGTGCAGGTGTGCTACGTCAGTGGCGTGTCATATTTTGGTGTTGGAAGTCTGCCTGTTCGATGCAAGGATGATAGAGACTATGCAGCCGAAAATCAATAATATTATGTTTGATTTCTGTGGAGTACTGCTTGATTGGCGACCGGAGCTGGCCTTGGAGGGTGAATATCCACAGGGCGTTGTTGACATGTTCTTTGATCCGCATGATCCTTGGGGTTTTGACTATTACGATCAGCTTTGCGATGTGGGGTGGAGCGAGAGTCGGATTCTTGCAGACTATGAGCAGCATCATGGTCCTGCGGTGGCGTGGGTTTTTCGGGTGTATTTCGAACATTTCGAACGCGCGTTTCATGGGCTGATTCCTGGGATGGGCGCACTGCTTCGCGATCTGCGGTCGGCCGGCATCGGCGTGTGGGGCTTGACGAATTTCACCAGGAAAAGTGTTGATGAGGCGTGCCGGCGCTTTTCTGAGCTTGCGTTGCTGAGTGACATTGTTGTTTCAGCGGAGGAACACTTGATAAAGCCCGATCCGCGAATATATCAGCTCGCATTGCAACGATTCTCGTTGCAGGCGGAGCATACGGTCTTCATTGATGACCGGAAAAGCAATGTCGAGGCTGCCCGGCATCTTGGAATTCACGGAATCCGCTTCACCAATGCGGATGAATTGCGCGAATCGCTCAAAACCTTGGACGTTTTGAGCTAACAACACCCCGCAACGACGATATCTCTGTTCATTGTGAACTCATCAAAGTATAAAAGCCCAAAAATCACTGTTTTGGGGTGCAAAAACGGCCTAATTCGGGCTTATATACTTTGATGAGTTCACAATGAACTTAATACAGCCCCCAAAAGGCCAGCGAACCCATCAGCAGCGCCGATCCGCAGAGCACGCAAAGCATGATGATTCGTTGCAAACCGTTGAAAACATGCGAAATCTCGTCTGGCTCGTTGCCTTCACTCCCAGTGAGGCGAACCAGCAGCGGATTCAAGAACTGCGTACACAGCCACGAGAAAGCCAAAATCACCACAATCGAAGCTACTCGAAGCACAATCCACAGCAAACTGAGAAATTTCGTGTCTTGCTGCAAGGTAAGAGCCTGCGATACGACAACAATCACGTATCCCAGGATTCCCAAGGTCGAGGCGATGCTGAGAAGACCGGTTATCCACATCGAAGCAATCAAAGGCCGAGAAAAGTTCGTGCTTACTGGCACTTGTGCCTGCATGGATGATTGCATTCGTGTCTGCGATTGCAAGTGCTGACCTTTGTTTCTCTGCCTTCGGATTGACCTTCGGATCGATTTTCCTATTGAGCGCAGCACACCCAGCAGGAATGCGATGACGCACAGTCCCGTGCCGAACAGCATCAGCGCGAAGAGCTGGCCGAGCGAGGTGATCAAACCAGCTGTAGTGCGCGGAGGTACCGCATACAACTGATTCGGCTGAGAACCTGCAATCATTGGCGTCTTCCAATCCTGAGCGGATGTTCCCGAAGCTATGCCATTAATCCAATCATCCAGATTTTGTGTATACCCGGTTGCGAGCGGAAGACGTGGGAGCGCCATGTTGTCGCCTATGCGCATCTGATGGTTCGCATCGTAGTAGCGAACCGTCACGTTCTGGTTGTTGTTTGCCTTGGCCTTGGCGAGTATGGTTACAGCCCCCTGTTCGATAGGCATGGAGAGGTCGCGCGTACCGTAATTGATCAGAGTTGGCTGCGTGAGATGCGAAATGTAGTTGAGCGAATCAAAGTCGGCATAATCCAGCCCCAACACTGAGAAATTCAGCGCAGTCAGCTTGGGAATGTCCCGTGTGAGAGCGAGCGGAGCACCGGCAGTTTTGAAATACGACGTTGCAGCAATCGCCATCTGTTGACGGCCAGAATATACAGGCGGGGAAGTGAGAATGGTGAAGGCTATGTCCTTGCGCTGCGCCGTCATGATAGATGAAATCCAAGTGCCTTCGGACTCTGCATACAGGCCGACCTTCTGCGCATCGACACCTGGCCAACGCTTCAGAATATCGAAGGATGTGCCATAATCATGAGCCATCGAAACATAGTTCCGGTGGAACATCGTGTAGTCATCCATGCGCTTGTCGGGGACCAGAGTGGTGATGCCTGCTGAAGCCATTGAAGAGGCCAGATCGCCAAACACTTCCGACGACTTGCCAGTGCCAGCGCCCTGCATCAGCAAACAGGCCGGCCGGTCTGCCGGAGCATCAATCGGTTCGCGAACCAGCGCGTGAACGGTGACCTTCGCAGTGAGCCTGATCTTGATGGGAGTTTGCCTTATCTGATACGTGCCTTCATGAGCAGGAACCGTAAGCTTTGAAGCAATCGTTGTGTCCTTCGACTGGACCGTGATGCGGGTTGTGTTCTTCTGAATCTGCCAATGTGGGGCCATAAGCGTCCCGATGAGTCCAAGCACAAGGAAAGTCGCCAAGGTGAGGATCGCATAGGTGCAGAAGAATGCGATTCTCAACTGTCTGGGTTGTCTGGGCTGTCTGGGTTGTCTGGGGGGTTTCGGCTGGCGCTGCGTAGATTCAAACACCCTCACTACTCTAACGAGCCTCCTGACGAAACGAGGTCTATACCTGAGAGATTATGCAAAGCTGAATATTTACTTAAAGCCATTGTGTCTGAGTTGTGTCTGAATTGTGACTGTATCGTGTGTTGAGCGATTGGGCTGTTTCTAAACAGAACTATGAATCCGCAGAAGCCCAGCTTATCGTTGATTTTCGCTAATCTGAGCAAGGTAGCGAACGGAGGAGGATTGCATTTCGCCAGAAAAATTTGAACCTAATGGCATCTGACGATCAATTTGTTCCGGGGTCATACCAATCTTGCGCATGGTTGCCCGTTTGACAAGTAACGCGAACATAGGGCATGAGGCCCTTTCCAAGAGATCATATTGTCTAGGAGGATTATTCATCTTCACAGACCAATAACGCAACTGGCTGGTGAGTGCTTTATCGAGAATGACAGCCGATGCTTCGGCGGCCAGACAGAAGAACTCGTCGGCACTGCAAACTTCGTATGGAAGAGTTTCAAGCTGATCTTCGCTGAGTTGATTATAGAGTTTGCGATCATTCGTCAACAGATACTCGCACTGCCCCTGTACGGTGGCCGCATGAACATGCAAATCGCCGGTATCTGCACCGATGAATGTCTCTTTAGCCTTCCTGCAATCGTATTCCTTGATTTCGTTCGCTATTTCCTGCAGCTGTGCTCGGATGGCCGTGATTTGGCCTCCTGATAATTCTGGGTTGTCATCACGTATGTGCGCCAGTGTTTCCGCATAAACATCCTCGCTTGAATACAGTTGAAACAAGGGACCGGCTTGATATAAAGCATAAAGCCAATCCCTTTGAGTCTTGCTGTATAAGACGTTTGCGTCTACGAATACTCTCTGCACAATTGATTATGATATCTTAGAGCGTGCTGTCAGATGCGCCGCATATTATTCGAGGGCGTCGAGCTCCTTACGCAAGGCTTCAAACGCAGCAATTTTCTTTTCGCGCTGTATATCCCTCAGCTTCAACACGTCGCTCGTCAGAAATCGCTTCTGCTTACCGACTCTGCTGAACGTCGTATCATGTTCCTTCGCCCATTTGAGGAAGGTTGGACGGGAAACGCCAAGCATATCCGCTGCTGTGTTGGCCGACACTTCTTCCGGTGTTGTGGAAATGGAAATACGAGTGCCTTTTCCGAGTGCTTCTAGAATGTTGAGCAACAACTTGGAAAGCTCATGAGGCATTTCAATGGTTTTCCCATTGGCCATAAGAGCGAGGTCAGAGCGAATGTCTCCAACATTGTTCATTACCTTGGTAACATCTTGCGCCATTGCCTCGTCGTCAACGAATAGCTCTAAAGCATCAGTTTTATCTAGAATCTCCATGATGAGTATCCTTTCTATGCAATTGTGATGATTCCAATCTGCCTCTTCTAAAGGAGCGCAATCTGATATCTCATACCCATCATTTTCGTGTTGCAGATATAACTGTAACCCTATTACTAGAAAACAGCAACTGATTTCGTTGCGGAGTGACTCCTCCACGCAGTCAAGAAAAAAGCGGTTTCGTGCCGAAGCATGAAACCGCATATTGTCGGGGTAGGGGGATTTGAACCCCCGGCCTCTTCGTCCCGAACGAAGCGCGCTACCAAGCTGCGCTATACCCCGTACAACTTGTCAGATGTTACACCGATGCATGCCCAAACTCCAACTCGCGCGCGATTGCATGGGCACAGTGAAGGCGCTGTTGGGGTGCTGCTGGGGTGCTGCTGGGGTGCAGCTGGGATACAACGAAGCTGCAACGAAGTCGCAAACAAGGTGCCACAAGGGGTATCAGCGAGATGCAATCAAGATACAGACAACGTGCAATCAAGGCGCAGGCAACGTGCAATGAAGATACAAACGAGCCGTGGCTTACAAAGATTCGCGACTTTCATGGCATCAGCGGCCCGGAACGGGCATCGCTGACGTACACTCTGCTCGTTACAATATGGCCATATGACCCAGAACAGCGATTCCGCACCAGTCCGTGAGACTGGCAAGCATGAGGATGCAACCCAGGAAGCAATGAATACAACAGATTTAGCAGGCGCAACAGCGAATGATTCTCGGAGCGCTGAGGCAGATCAGGCCCATAAGACGCAGCAATCAGAGAAGTCCGTGCAATCAGAGAAGCCTGTGCAGTCCGAAGAGCACGAGCAGTCCGAGCAGTCAATGACAACCGTCGAACGTGCTGAACTCCTTCTCAAGCAGGATGAGGCAATTCGCGACAATATCGATCAAGGCCAGGAGCTTGATGCGGCCATAGATCCGACCAACAAGGAATTTGGCGCACAAGCCCACCCTGAGCAGGTGCAGATGCGTGTGGCAAAGCGCGCGTTGATGATAAAAGAAGGCATCGAGCCTTACCCGGTGCATCTCGACGTGACTGACACCATCGCTGCCGTGTGCAACAAGTATGAAGGCAAGCTCAAGCCGGGAGAAGAGACGGAAGACGTCGTCGGCGTCGCAGGGCGTGCGCTGTTCATCCGCAACGGTGGTGGATTATGCTTCGTCAAGCTTTCAGCAGGCGATGGAACCACGTTGCAGGGCATGATTTCCAAGCGTGAAGTCGGTGCCGAATCCTTGAAGCGATTCAAGCAGCTTGCCGATCTGGGCGATCACCTCTATATCCGTGGCCGCGTTATCGCTTCCAAAACCGGCGAACTCTCCGTATTCGCGACGGATTGGGCAATCGCCGCAAAAGCTCTGCAGCCACTGCCTGCACTGCATAAGGATCTGAACGAAGAGCAGCGCACTCGCAAGCCATACATCGGCATGATTGCCGATGAACATATGCGTGACATGGTTCGCAAGCGTTCAGCCGCCGTCGCTTCGCTGCGTCACACCTTTGATCGTCACGAATTCTTGGAAGTCGAAACACCTATGCTCCAGACCGTGCATGGTGGAGCGGCTGCTCGGCCCTTCGTCACGCATATGAATGCCTTCGACATCAATCTATTCCTGCGCATCGCGCCAGAACTGTTCCTCAAGCGCTGTCTTGTCGGCGGCATCGAGCGTGTCTTTGAAATCAATCGAGATTTCAGGAACGAAGGCGTAGACGGCACTCATGCGCCAGAATTTACGATGGTCGAGGCGTATCAGGCATATGGAACCTATGACACCATTGGCGCTTTGGTGAAGGAACTCATTCAAAACACTGCCAGGGAAGCCTTCGGCTCCACGAAGGTGACCTTGCAGGATGGCACGCCGTATGACTTCGGTGGTGAGTGGAAATCCATCACGATGTATGGTTCGCTTTCCGAGGCTTTGGGCGAAGAGATCACCCCCGAGACGAGCGTCGAGCATCTGCGCAAGATTGCCGACAAGCTGGGTCTGGAGCAGGAAGCGGCAGAGAACCACGGCAAACTGGTCGAGCATCTGTGGGAGCACTTCTGGCAGGACAAGCTTTATGAACCCACATTCGTCCGTGATTTCCCGGTTGAGACTTCTCCGCTGGTCAAGTCGCATCGCAGCATTCCAGGCGTTGTCGAGAAATGGGATCTGTACGTCCGTGGTTTCGAGCTGGCTACCGGATATTCCGAATTGAACGATCCTGTGGTGCAGCGTCAACGCTTTGTAGAACAGGCAAAAATGGCCATGCAAGGCGATGTTGAGGCCATGGATATTGACGAGGACTTTCTGGAGGCGCTCGGCGTGGGCATGCCTCCTGCAGGCGGCATGGGCATGGGTGTCGATCGTCTGCTGATTGCGCTTACGGGTGCAACGATTCGTGAGACGATAACCTTCCCGCTGGTGAAGCCGCTGAACTGAATGCTTCCCGAATGGGCGTGCGGGCAGGCTCAAGCGAGGAAGTCAGAGAGGGCAATGCAATGACAGGATCGTCGGTATCTGAATCAGAGAACGCGAATCATTGGGGCACTCCTTCGCTGTGGGTGCAGGCGTTTCGACCGCGGACGCTGCCCGCAAGCATTGCGCCGGTGTTTGTCGGCATCGCGTCTGCCATTCCTGTGTTTCGTGAACTCCGCACATGCGTGGACATCTATCCGAAGCCGCATCAGTGCGTGGTGAATGAGCAGATGTACCAACAGGCGATGGGTCGTTTCTGGTATGTTGCCGTGGCATGCGTTGTGGTGGCGCTGTTCTTCCAGATTGCCGTGAACTTCGCGAACGACTATTCCGATGGCATCCGTGGAAGCGACAGTGAGCGTAGCGGCGAAGAACAGGCCAGCGACAAGCCCCAACGTCTTGTCGCCAGCGGTGTTACACCCACATATGTTGTTGCGGCCGCAGCGATTTCAGCGTTGATCGCCGCGATTGCAGGCATCGTCGCCATCGTGCTCACCGGCCATTACTGGTTCCTTCTCATTGGTGTGGCATGCCTGGCGGCGTGCTGGTTCTATACGGGTGGCAAGCATCCATATGGATACATCGGGCTTGGTGAGCTTTCGGTCTTTCTCTTCTTCGGTCTCGCAGCAACCTTGGGCACGCAATATCTGCTTGCCGGAGCAGTGGACTGGACGGGAATTCTCGGCGCGATCAACACCGGCTTGCTTTCCAGCGTGATGCTCATGGTCAACAACATCCGCGATATCGACGATGATCTGATCTCGGGCAAACGTACTTTGGCCGCAAGGCTTGGGCACACGTGGGCCGAGCGTTCCGTGTATCTGATGCTGGTGATTCCAGTCGCCACGGTTATCTTCCTGGCGATTACTTCAATGCTTTACAGCCGCCTTGGGTGGCTTGTCGTCATTCTCGCGTTGCTGAACGTGACGTGTGCGACGATTGCGGTGCGCACATTGCATAGTTCCAATCCGCATAAATTCGGCAAAGCCCTGGCATTCAGCGGCTTCATACTGCTGAGCTATGCCGCTGTGCACGTTGTCGCCATGCTGGAATTTCTGTAGGGAAACACCTTTGTCATGCACTCTGACGGTCATAGTGTCCCCTTACAATAGCGTGGTATGACATACAAACTAGTTCTGCTCCGGCATGGCCAGAGCGCATGGAATAAAACCAATCAATTCACAGGCTGGGTCGATGTTCCGCTGACCGAGCAGGGTGTACAGGAAGCCAAGAATGGTGGCGAACTGCTTGCCAAGCGAGACGTTCTTCCTGACATCGTCTTCACCTCACTGCTCAGAAGAGCAATCAACACGGCAAATTATGCCTTGGATGCCGCAGATCGCCTTTGGATTCCTGTGAAGCGTTCATGGAGACTCAACGAGCGTCATTATGGTGCCTTGCAGGGCAAGGACAAGAGCCAGATTCGCGAGAAGTACGGCGATGAGCAGTTCATGACATGGCGTCGTTCTTACGGCACCCCGCCACCAGAAATCGATCCTGATGACGAGTTCTCGCAGGATGGCGACCCACGATATGCGGGTGAGCCAGTTCCAAAGACCGAGGCGCTTTCCAACGTCGTTGAGCGTGTGACGCCATATTGGAAGAATGAGATCATTCCTGAGCTCAAGGCCGGGAAGACCGTGCTGATTGCCGCCCACGGCAACTCGCTGCGCGCAATCGTCAAGATGCTTGACGGTCTGAGCGAAGAGGAGATTTCCAAGGTCAACATTCCTACAGCCATCCCATTGCTGTACGAACTTGACGAGAACTTCAAGCCGGTCAAGCCACGCGGTGAATATCTTGACCCAGCTGCTGCCGCCGCAGGTGCTGCAGCCGTTGCAGCGCAAGGCCAGCAGAAGTAACAGATTCCATAACGATAATGTCCCTTTTCAGATCATTGTTTTCAGATCATTGAAAAGGGACATTTCTGTTTCTGTTGCTACTGCTGTTGCTAACTCAGTCGGGATCCTGCTCGGTGGAGTTCTCTGGCTCCTTGGATGGATCGAAGCCCGAGACGATATAGACGACGCGACGAGCCGCAGAAACGGCATGGTCGCCAAGGCGTTCCATGAAGCGGGCGATCAGAACGAGGTCAATGACCTGCTGCTTCGAACCGGACCAGTCTTCGGCAAGTGCCAGATCGAAGGTCTGATGATGCAGCTCGTCCAGCTTGTCGTCATCGATGATGATCTGTTCGGCTGTGGTTGCACTGCGATCGGACATCATATTCACCAGACGGTCGGCTGTCATCGTGAGAAATTCCTGCATCTGAGTGAACAGATCCGTGCATTCGGGTGGCAGAGTGGGCTGCGGGTAAGTTCTGCGAGCTGTCTCTGCAATATGGCGGGCCAGATCGCCCATGCGTTCAAAGGTTGCTGCGAGCCGTAGTGTTGATACGATAACACGTAGATCGGTGGCCACTGGGCTTTGCTTGGCGAGCAATCTGATGCACTGCTCGATGATGCTCGATTCGAGCGCATCGATTTCGATATCGCCATCGATGACTGTTTGGGCTGCTTCAATGTCCGATTTAAGAAGCGCATCTCCGGCGCCGTTAATAGCCTTCCGAACGTCCTGCACCATGTGATCGAGATCGTCGGAGACTTGTGCAAGCTCCTCGTTGAAAATTACGCGCATGTCGTATGCCTTCCTGGATTCTGGTTCTCCCTGCAACAGTTTATTAGTCTAGCGGTTAATATTGCTACACGCTTCAACAAATGACACCAGAAGTTCGCCTTGCGTTCATGTGTAGAGCATGCGAATATCATGTAAACTGTGTGTGCCCAGCATTCATGACATAGTTTCGAGCTGTGAGGCAACGCAATCTCGAATATGCATGGCTTCTGGATTCAACGGCATCTCGAGGGGAATTCGGTGATGAATGCATTGGTGAAGCAGCTCATGAAAGTGCGTATGTGGCGGGGTATGGGCAAGTCGGGCGAGTATGAGGATTCCTCCGAAGAATCCGATGATCTTGATGAATCTACTGCCGCCTTGCTTTCCATGCTGCCCAACGCGTCGATTGTCGTTGACCGACAGAATGAGGTCGTCAGATCCAGCCCCCAGGCGTATATGCTCGGAGTTGTTGCGAATGACGAAATCATTCAGCCGCGCGTTCTTGAAGCCATCGATCATGTTCGCGAGTCCGGTGGCAAAACCAAGTTAGACTTGGAAACTCAGACGCCACAGGAATTCTTGGGTGTGGCCGAAGATCTGGTGGACTCAGCTGTTCCGTCTGAAGAGGAGCGAAAGGGATCGCTGGCGCACGCTCACGCGAGTTCGAATGCCGTCAAAGCGGATGAACTTCAGGCGACCTCGCGCCCGAATTGGTTGAAGATAACCGTGGGCAGAATCAATCGTGACTTTGTGGTCGTGCTGCTGGCAGATGTCAGTGAAGCGATACGATTCGCCCAAACACGAGACTCCTTTATTGAAAATGTTTCCGAACAACTGTTGCAGCCTACGTCTGCATTGTCCCAACTCTCGCTCGATCTTGAACACGCCAATGGTTCCAGCCCCGAGGTTCGCAAGGACGCAGAGCTGGTGCGCAGGCATTGCAGCCATCTTGAGCATATGGTTGCCGATTTGATGCTGCTGATGAAGGCGCAGGAGCCGATTGTCGCCAGCGACAACAATAGAATCAATCTGCTTCAGCTCGCCCGTAAAGTTGCAGAACAGCTCAGAAGCAAGGCCGATGCCGAGGATATTGCGCTCCATGTTGGCGGTGATGCGGATGTCACGGTTAACGGAGACAGCCAGCAAATCAAGGCGGCGCTCGTTAAACTCGTTGAGAATGCCCTGGGCTACTCGTCATCTGGCTCGTCGGTCAACATTGCGGTTTCGCAGAGCAAGGACGGCGAACATGCTCTGCTTCGCGTGCTGGATCAAGGTATTGGTATCCCTAAAGACGAGCAGCGACAGGTTTTTGAACGCTTCTATCGAGGCACACATCAAACCGATGCCACACACGAAGGCATCGGACTGGGGCTGGCAATTGTCAAGCATGTGGCGCTTACGCACCATGGATCGGCAACCGTGTGGAGTTCGCAGGGTCACGGCAGCACCTTCAGCATGGTTTTCCCACTCGCCCCGCAGCACATGGAGCAGTAGTAGGACGCATCCAGGAAGTGGGCATCCCGAGGCCTGTTATGAACGAGTGGGGTCTACTCGGCGAGCCTGCGATAATTCCAGCGATTGAAGAATTCCCATATCAGCAGCAGAACGCCTATCGCCACGCCCGACGCGCTCACACCGATGGCGGCCTTGGCATCAACGCCACAGAACTCGAGAATGATGAAGCATATGAGAGCTGCAAACCACACGAGTGTGCCCGTGAGGAATATCTTTCGCAAATCAACTTGCACCGGCTTCGGTGACGGTCTGCGCGCTTTCTGCGAAAAAATTGGTGCAAGCTTCATGCCATTCAGTGTATATCTCGGGGTAACCTTGACGGGTGTCGTACATGAGTATGATGCGATGAAGGGGAGGTGCCGTTGTATCGAATCGAAGCCGTTCCCAAGCATTATGCCTGGGGTTCCAGAACTCGTCTGCAGACGATGTTTCATCTGCACTCAGGCGGGCAAAGGGATGAAAGACTTGCAGAAATGTGGTTCAGCGGTCATCCGCAATCGCCGTCACCTCTGGCCTTGCCAACAGGCGAGAAGCATGATCTGCTCAGTGAGATTCACGCCGATCCGGTTGCGATGGTGGGGGAGCAGGCATCGCAGGAGTTTGGCCCGGTCATGCCCTATCTGTTCAAGATCATTGCCGCCGAGATTCCTCTGTCGCTTCAGGTTCACCCAGTGGATTTTGAGGCTCGGGCTGGGTTCAACCGTGAGAATGATTTGGGTATCGCCCTTGATGCGTCTGAGCGCTCGTTCAAGGATTCGCTGGCTAAGAACGAAATGCTGGTGGCGCTTGAACCATTTTCGGCTTCAGTGGGCTTTGCAGCGCTGAACGAGCAGCTGCGACTCTTGCGGGCAGTCGATCATCCGGTCGCCCGGAGCATGGTTCATGCGCTGACGGCGCGGACTTTTCACGTCGGCCAACCCCCACAGGAATATGCCGCCTCCGATGTGATGATGCCCATGTCTTCGATTGCCTGGCCAGATTCCCGCAGACGCATTTTTCGTGCCTTTCACGTTGCCATCACAGCGCCCCCGGTCAAGGCAGGCTCTCTTGAGGTGGCGCTGCGCCAAGCACTTGACGGTCTTCCTGAATTGGGAAAGACAAGGGCGGAGGCGGCATTGCATAACGCCATCGAGGCGGCCCAGGCTTTCGAAACGGACGCTTCGGTACTGTGTCTGTTGATGATGAATCCGGTTGAGCTGGCGGAAGGCGAGTCGGTATACATTCCTGCAGGATTGCCGCACGCATACATTCACGGCACGGCTGCCGAGATCATGACCAACTCCGATAATGTGTTGAGAGCTGGGATGACGGTGAAGCATAAGGACATCGCGAATCTTCTGCACAGTCTGAACTGTCAGCCCGCGACGCCCATCGACCCTTCAAGTTCGGCATTCGCGGCCCTGGCCATTCAGGATCTGATCACCTACCGTCCGAAGATTTCTGAATACATGCTTGCCTATGGACGCGTTGACAGTGCTTCTGGAGCGTGGCCCATCACGGGCAGGCTTATTCAGCGCTACGGTGAGCTGATGCAGAAATATGGCCCGCAGCGGCTGCAACTGCCTTCGAGTGGGCCTCGCGTGCTGCTCTGCACGGAAGGCTCGCTGCTGTGCACGACGGATCGTCAGCGTGTAAAGCTTACGCAAGGCGAGGCCGTGTTCATTCCGGCCGAGGACGGCCACGTTGACATTGGCGTGGATACCAGTGAGACGGTGAACACTGCTGGGGCGGGCGCTGCTGGGTCGAGCGCTGAGGTGTCTGTGGCCTCACATGGTTCGTATCTCTTCGCCTCGACCCCATTCTGATCTTCCGCGCATGCTACTGCACTCTCACATGTGGGCAACGACGTAATCTACGCAGTTGAGCAAGGCCTCGACGTCGCGAGGTTCAACAGATGGGAATACGCCGATGCGGAGCTGGTTTCTGTGCAGACCTCGGTATCCGGAAACGTCAACGATGCCATTCTGACGCAGTATGCCGATTATCTGGTCGACGTTAATCATGTCGTCAACGTCGATGGTCGCCACAGAGTGGGAACGAGATTCGGCATCCTTCACAAAAGGCTGCACGTAGGGGACTCTTTCTGCCCAATCGTAGACGAGGGATGCCGACTTGCTGCATCGTGCAGTTGACCATGCCAGACCGCCGTTGTCGTTAAGCCATTGAATCTGGTTGTTCATCAGGATGAAGTTACCGATGGAGGGCGTGTTCAGTGTCTGATCCTTGCGGGAATTGTTCAAGGCCTTCGTCAGCGAGAGGAATGAAGGCACCCAGCGCGTGGCACCGTCGAGCTTTGCCGCCTCTTCGATTTGGCTGGCTCGTTCAATGGCCGCAGGCGACAGCATCGCGAACCAAATGCCGCCTTCTGAGCCGAAAGCCTTCTGAGGTGAGAAGTAATACACGTCGGTCTGTGAAATATCGATTTCGATTGCACCGGCGGCGCTGGTGCCATCCACTATGGTCAGCGCAGACTCTGGAAGACCCTCGGGTGCGGTCTGCAAGCCCTCGATGCGCCTGACGGGTGCGTTGACTCCGGTGGATGTTTCATTATGCGCCCAGCAGTAGGCATCGACGCCTTCTGTGGGTTTCGGCAAAGTATAGGTGCCTACGGGCGACTCGTATATCACCGGCTCTTCGAGAAATGGAGCATTGGCCGCGCAGTCTGCGAATTTTTTCGTGAACGAGCCGTAGACGCCAAATGCCGCCTTGCGATTGATCAAACATGCGCATGCCATATCCCAGAACGCTGTCGAACCGCCATTGCCAAGCGCGATCTCATAGCCGTCGGGAAGATTGAAAAGCTCCGAAAGCCCATCCTTGATTGAGGAGACGATATGCTTCACGGGTGCCTGACGATGGGAGGTACCAAGAAGGGTCTTCCACTCGCCGGACAGCTCGGTCATCTGATCGTGGCGGATTTTGCTAGGCCCGGAGCCGAAACGGCCATCTTCTGGCAGAAGTTTCTCAGGAATCGTCAAGTTATTGGTCATACCGCCAACCCTAATCAGACCGATGGATTGGACTTCAGCGTGTCGCGGAAGAACTTTCGGGCGTGTGTTGCAGTAGGGAAATGTGTTGAAAAGGTATTGATTTTCTTGATTTTTTGAAGCTTGAGGCTTCCTTGCCAGCATTCGGCGTCACAAGTTGGTAACCCATTTCGATTGGACGTTCGACATAGTGTAGTTGTATTCTCATGTATTGGAGTCATCCAACAGGGTGCTTGCAACAGATTTTCGTAGACGTTCAGGAGTCGTATCAATGAGACATGCTTCGCATGGCAAAGCCTCGTCCGAAGTTTTACGCAATGTAAAAACTTACGGTGCGAGACACTGTGCCGCTCATAGCGCAGCGCATCGTGTCAGCCGCAAGGCGCATGGGTCTCATTCCTCCAGAGCCTTCGCACAAAGCCATTCTTCGGCAGTGCAGCTCATTCCAGCGCTTGCTTCCGGTACTTCACTCAATCTTTCACAAATCGAACTGGCAGTAACCACACGCCTCAATCAGATGTCACCCGTCACCCGACGATCCTTCAGAGAAGCCGCTCGACGCAAGACACGAAAGTCCCAAATGATGGCGGGAACGGCACTCGCGGCCTTGTTCGGAACAGCCGCAACCGCAATGGTTGTGCTCGGGCCCAATGAGCAGACTTTGGTGGCGCATGCGTCACAGACCTCAAGCTCACAAACGATTGCCGGCAGCGCAAAGGGGACATCGCAAGAGGACGTATCGCGATCCGAATCCCGCGCCGCATTGAATAAGGAAGCGGTGTCAACCAACGGTGGCGCTGGTTCATGGTCTATGAGCGATGACACGGTTGATGTCTCCCAGCTTTCTCGCTCCAAGGCTCAGAATTCGACAGTCGCCAATCTGATGGATGCCGATGCATCGGCCGTTCCTGCCGGATTCAATGCCGATCATGCAACTGGAGACAGCGGCAATGCCTATGAATTCAGCCAGTGCACCTGGTGGGCATATACGCGTCGTCATCAGCTTGGGCTGCCGGTTGGCTCGCATTTCGGCAATGCGTATCAGTGGGCTGCTTCGGCCAGGGCATTGGGCTATTGGGTTGATAACACACCGAGGCATGTGGGCGATATCATAGTCTTCGGCCAGGGTCAAGAAGATTCGTCCTCTGCGTATGGGCATGTAGCCATCGTTGAAAAAATCAATGCGGATGGATCAATCGTCACCTCGGAATCTGGCGAGGTCATGGCCGGCAAGACTTATTC
Source organism: Bifidobacterium sp. WK041_4_12 (assembly GCF_041080795.1). Taxonomy (NCBI): domain Bacteria; kingdom Bacillati; phylum Actinomycetota; class Actinomycetes; order Bifidobacteriales; family Bifidobacteriaceae; genus Bifidobacterium; species Bifidobacterium aquikefiricola. Next base: position 731,399 of record NZ_CP129674.1, read on the forward strand.
CAGAACACTGACCAACGTCAATAACTTCCAATACATCCACTACTGAGTTGACCTGCTTTAGTGCCCCAGATTTTGGATTTCGTTGTGAATTGTGTTGTGAATCGACCATTGTTTTGAGCTATTCAAGACTAAAGTACATTCCACTCGTTTTTTGGAACTGGAGTTTGAGAGATCATCTTCATGTGATAATGTGTCATTTTGATGAAGATAACTAGGAAATCTATAGCAATTGTTGTGGCGACAGCTTCGGCAGCTTCTATGCTGTCATTTGCTGCGCCCGTTGCGGGGGCAGCGACCAACACAGCCGTGACTTCTTCACGTTCATTTCCCAAGGTGAATGCGCCGAGAAAAAACCTTCTTGCTGAATCAACTTCTACCAATGTGGAGAAGAACAGCAATTGGGGCGGCTTGGAATCAATGAGTGTTCCCAAGACCCAGTCCACAGCAGAGAAAGATGCTGCTGCAAAGGCTCAGCAAGAGGAACAGGAACGGGCAGCAGCTGCTGCTGCCGCCGCTGCGTCTGCTGCTCAGCAGTCAGAGGCTGCAAGTCGTAGCGCCGCTCGTACATCTACAAGTACTTCGACTGCCACGACTCAGCAGTTCACCGTAACCCCTCCGAATGCCAAGACTGCCGCTGCATTGGTGTCATACGCCAATCAGTTCATCGGCCAGGTTCCTTATGTATACGGTGGTTCGACCACCAGTGGTTGGGATTGCTCCGGCTTCGTCATGTATGTGTATGCTCAATTCGGTATCAGCCTTCCTCATAGCTCTGGTGCACAGGCGAGCGCAGGAAGCGCGGTTGCAAGCCTTGCCCAGGCTCAGCCAGGCGACATCATCGCCAACGGTGCCCACGCCGGCATCTATATCGGCAACAACATGGTAGTAAACGCATTAAATCCAAGCGCAGGAACGACCACCACTCCCGTGAGCGTCGCCTTCACCGGCTCCTACTCAATTCGCCGACTCCTTTAGCATGTGGCGGAGTTCATTGTGAACTTGCCGCAGTATGAAAACGCTTACATCGACGTATATGACCCCATTTTTCTTCAAAAATGGGGTTTTATACTTTGTCGAGTTCACAATGAGCGCAGACTCTGCTTTTCGGGCATGCTCGAAGAGTCGAAATTCACCTGATACCATCGACACAGGCCACAACATCGAAGGCAAAGGGGAGAAACAGCGATGTTGATTGGTTGGAAAACGCCGTTTTGCAACATCCGGCGGTATTCTATTGGTAGAACGTGCCTAGCAGCCGTTCACTAACCCAAGGAGGTCGTGATGGTTAACGACAAGGCAATACTCGTCGGAGTTGACGGGTCAGATGCAAGCTATAAAGCCACTTGGTGGGCCGCAAACTACGCCAAGCATGCAGGTTTGACGTTACAGATCGTATGCGCATACTCACTTCCCAGCTATGCTGCCGTTTCGTTCGATGCAACGTACACAGCGCTCGGTGATGACAACGCAGCCCATTCAGATGCACAGGAGATTCTTTCACGGGCGAAAGCAATCGCCGATGAACAGGGAGTCGAAGCAGCCACTTTGATCGTCACTGGCGACCCTGCTTCCGTATTCGTTGAACTCTCTCGAAACTACAACCTGATTGTTATCGGCAACAGAGGTAAGGGTGGTTTGGCGGAGAGGCTTTTGGGCACAACGAGCTCAAGTCTTCCTGCATACGCATACTGCCCGATTGTCGTGGTTCCTTACACCGATGATGACGGAAATCTGATGCATTTGAACAACACGATTGCGAAGATCGCTGTTGGTTCGGATGAATCAAAGTGGGGACTCAAAGCTTTGGAAATCGCTGCAGGGTTCGCCAATGGCTGGGGAGCTGAACTGAACGTGCTCTCTGCCGTACCAAACATTGATGGACTCACCGGATCTGATTCACCCGAAGAGCGTGGAGTCATGGAATCGTATATGGAAGATTTGGATGCGCGCATCAAGCCATTGCAGGTGCTCTATCCGAACCTCCGCATCTACAAGTCAATCGTTCCCGGTTCCGCAGTCAACGCGCTTACCAAGGCAAGCCACAACTACGACGTGGTAGTGGTGGGTTCTCGTGGCCGTGGCGGATTCACTGGCCTGTTGCTAGGCTCCACAAGCCAGGGCCTGCTTCAGCATGCCGTATCACCTGTATACGTGGTTCCTCGCAAATATGTTGAGGCTACCGAATCCGGCGATAAGAACAAGCAGAGCGCCGCCAACATGACGGCGATGTCACTTGATCAGATAAGCGGTGTCGAAAGCGTTGACGTCGAGAAGGCGAAGCCAGAGCAGATTCGCGATATCGAGGAGCATATCGATCCTTTGTACAAGGACTGAGATCAGGCAACGAGATTCGTCTTCTGCACACAACGGATTTCGTCAGAACATACAGTGATGGCCCAGAGCTTCACGCCTCTGGGCCATCACTGTATTGCACGGTCGCCTTCAAGGATTGTGCAGAGCCTGTACTTATAGAACCGTGCTCACAGACCTATACTCATCAACCCGGCATTGCCAAGAACTTGCCCCGAACTTGTTGCGACTTGTTGCTTGTTGCTCAGTGACGAACCGTAACGTTCAATCGAACCGGTTCTTCTCGTTCCAGGCTGTGCTTGACGGTGCAGGACTTGTCAATGTGGCGGATGATGCGTTCCTTCAACTTAGCTGCATCTTCATCGCTTAGGTCCGCATCGGTTGCGTCGACGGTGAGCTGCTCGTCAAAGGAGAGGAATGCGTCATCGTCGTCATCATATGTGCCGTCAACCACGATGTGAGCGCCCTTGCCCTCGCCAAGCGCGCTTTCGACCGCGAAACTGCTCGATAGCGCTCCACAGGCTGCCAGAGAAATCTTCAGCAGGTCACCTGGAGAGAAGAGGCCCTTGCCTTTGCCAAACTTGGCATGAGCGCCGTCTTCAGAGAAAGCGTCCCAAGAACCGTCCTTGTTGCGTTCCACCCATAGTCTTTTTCCCATGATTCCTCCTATTACCTATTGCTACTGCTGCTGCATGCGGCTGCCATGACCACATGCACTTCGTCGAAGATCGTTGTTCGGGCTGGTGCAGGGCTACAGAACGATGAAGATTTGATCCTTCAGTCGTGTCGCACAATTGTTTCTCACAATCATGTTCAACAATCGTGCCCAACAATCGTGTCGTTCAATCACATCGTTCAGTCGCATCGCTCACTACAACAATCTATCGTCTTGCGTCGTCATTCCTACGTTACGCTTCAAGCTTTTCCGAGGGGCGTTCCGGCGCATAGATTAGATTAGTGCCTATGGCCTTATCGCAATCGCAACTTGATGACATTCGAACACGCATACCGCGCCCAAACTCGACAGACATCCCCACTCCCTATGAGGATTTGCTGAGGAAGATACTGGAAGAGGGAGCTCTGAAATCGGATCGCACCGGAACTGGCACGATTTCGCTGTTCGGTCAGCAGATGCGCTTCGATATTCATGATTCATTCCCTCTGCTGACCACGAAGCGCGTGTTCTTCCGTGGGCTTGCGATGGAGCTGCTCTGGTTTTTGAAAGGTTCCAGCAATGTGCACTGGCTTCAGGAGCATAACGTTCACATCTGGGACGAGTGGGCAGATCCGCAGACAGGGGAGTTGGGACCGGTTTATGGCGTCCAGTGGAGAAGCTGGCCGGCACCTACCGCAGATAATCCAAATCGAACCATCGATCAGATATCAAACGTGCTGAAGCTGATTCGCACCCAGCCTGATTCGCGACGCATGATCGTGAGTGCCTGGAATCCGGCCGAAGTAGAAAAGATGGCGCTGCCCCCATGCCACGCATTGTTCCAGTTCTACGTTGCTCAGGGCCGTTTAAGCTGCCAGCTATATCAGCGCTCCTGCGACATGTTCCTCGGCGTACCCTTCAACATCGCCTCGTACGCTTTGCTGACCCGCATGATTGCACAGCAGACAGGTCTCGAACCAGGGGAATTCGTATGGACCGGAGGAGACTGCCACATCTATGACAACCACATTCCTCAGGTTTTGGAACAGCTTTCGCGCGAACCATACCCTTACCCTCAGTTGGAGCTCGACAAGGCACCGTCACTGTTTGCATATGAGTACGAGAATTTCCATATTCTCAACTATCAGCACCACGCAACGATCAAGGCACCGATTGCGGTCTGAGGGACTTATTAGCATTGTGCAGACAGGCAATAAGGAGCGATGTATAGATGGAGCACGAGAGTAGTAGCCATAACGGCTATCACGAACCCAAGCCCGGAAGAGCCGGGCGATATGATCACGAAGACGACTGGAACGATCCAGAAGAGTCCCGTAACGATCATCATGATGGCCGAGTCTCGGTCAATCTGATTTGGGCACAGGCAACGAGCAAGAATGGTCGGCAGGCTGCCATCGGCTTTCAAGGTGGCATGCCGTGGCATCTTTCTGAGGATTTGAAGCGTTTCAAGGAACTTACCGTTTCCCATCCGGTCATCATGGGCAGAAGGACGTGGGAATCGCTTGGTGAGCGACACCGCCCTCTGAAGAACAGGGATAACATCGTAGTTTCCAGAAATGTTCATTATCATGCCGAGGGAGCAACGGTCGTTGAAGACATTGATGCGGCGCTGACGATAGCAAACCAGGAGTCTATTCCTGATGACGGCATTGATCGCAGTGAAATATGGGTTATCGGCGGTTCTCAGCTTTTCCAGGCGGCGTTGCCTCATGCAGACAAGGCCTATGTAACCGAGATACGCGCCGAGGTGGAGGCAGACACATTCGCACCGGATATTCTGCAGCTTGTCGATGCCGGTCTGTGGCGATTGGACAATGAAACCCCATGGATTCAGCCTCACGATGTGACGAACGAGATATCAGACTTTCGTTTTGTGCAATACGAGCGAGTGCACTGACTAGAGGCATCTGGCGCAAACGCATGGCTGGGCTTGGTGAGCGCTGGGTTTGGTGAGCGCTGGGTTTGGCACGTGTGTGAGCAGAGCACGTGTGTAAGCAGAGCTAGGAAAGATTGAAGTTGTATAAGGAGATTGAAGCATCACGATGACCGCAGAGCAACATCCCTATACGGTAATGACAGTGTGCACGGGCAATATCTGCCGTTCCCCCATGGCTGAGATCATTCTGAGGCATTTCTTCGAAGAGCGTGGCCTGGATGCTTCTCAGGTGCGTGTGGAATCCAGTGGCGTCAGCGACGAGGAATACGGTAACCCGATTGACAGGCGCGCTCAGCGTGTGCTGAAGGAAAGAGGGTATGAGATTCCGCGCGAGCACTTCGCTCATCGCATCACGCACGAAGAAATCGAAGAGTCGGATCTGCTGCTGCCGATGACCGCTGCCCACAGGCGTGCCTTGCTGCGTCTCTTACCGGAGAACAAACGCGCTGAGGTGCATCTCTATCGCAGCTTCGACCCCAGTCTTCCAACACCTGCTCGCGGACATGATGATGAACTTGATCTTGTCGACCCTTGGTATGGGGGTCCTCACGAATTTGAAGTCGCCATCGACCAGATCGAAGAGGTCGCGCCATACATCGTCGCATGGGTCGCCAGCAAGCTGCAATAGGCTAGGTCTGCGCCCTTGTATGAAGGTCTTGTGGGCTAAAGCTTCTCTACCATGCGACCTGTGACGTCGTGCCTTCGTCTGATGGTGAGGCTTTCCGACTTGGCGCTTTTCGCTGAGGAGTGCAGTATTGCGGATGTGACTCTGCCCATTGTTCGAACTGGCGTGACAGCCTCACATTGTTTCGCACAATGCGTGCTATCGGCATAATTCCCAGGAATGCGAAGGCGCAAGCGCAGAGCAGTGTGACGGCGAGGATTGCCAGACGCGGCCCGATTGTGTTCGGTGCAAAGCTTGCGCACAGCAGTGCCAGCAGGGCTATGAAGGAGTACAGCGTTCGCTTTGCAAGGATGCCGAGACTTCGCGAATTCTCGTTCAGCGTGGTGAGAAGCGCTATTTCACTATCCAATTCCTCTTCGCTCAAACGATGAGGCTGAACCTTCCAATCGTCATCTGTGGGCAGCACCTGATCTGCATGGTGATATCGCAGTTGTTCTTTTTGCAGATTACGCAGGGCAGTGGATGCAGAATACTTGGGACGATATTTCATCGCGAACCATATGATGACGCCCACGCCGACCAGAGTCAGTATGAACATTGTGGCGATGTAGAGATAGGTAAACAGCATAGGAACAGTGTCTCAGCTTGCTGCGACGGGAATCGCTGTGTGCCGGTATCGCTGCGGGGTCGATAACACTGTGGGACTGATAATGCTGCGGGGCCGATATCACTGCGGATTGGAATGACTCGTACGTATCGCGACATGAAGACAGAGCATTGAGCTTACAGAAATTTCGAAGAATGTATATTAATTAAAGCTACTAAGATTTTTGTAGTTGCTCGTTCGTCGTCTCGAAATGTCAGGAGGTAGTCATGGCGCATGGTGAGGCTTCAGTCTCGTATGTCAGGACTGCGTCGATTGCTTGCGATGGGTTTCTCGCAGCCATTGACATCATCGACCGACGGTGGAGCAGTCTCGTGATACAGGCAATAGCCAAGGGATGCCGAACGTTCTCGCAGATATCCTGCTATTCAAACAAGATCAACGATTCCTCATTGTCGAAAAGACTTAAGGAACTCGAAGAGCAGGGGATAGTGAAGCGAACGATTGTGGACACCAGACCACCCAGAGCCATGTATCACCTTACGCAATCAGGATTGGAACTGGTTCCCATCCTCGATGCGCTCACGGAATGGGGCAATCGGAATCTGCTTGATCAGTCAGATTCCAGCGGCAACGCAGATTCGTGAGGCGCGTCGCAACACGTTCATTTTTTGGATCACAGTGGAGGAGAAGGAGAACAAACGATGTCATCAGTTACTGCGGGGCAGGCTCTTGCCAAAGTGCTCGAACGATGGGGCGTTGATCATGTCTACGGCATTCCTGCCGATTCGATCAACAACGTGGTGGAAGGCCTGTGGAAGGAACGTGAGGGGATACGTTTTATCCAGGTTCGCCACGAGGAGGCCGGAGCTCTGGCCGCTGCCGCCGATGCCAAGCTCAATGGCACGATTGGTGTGGCATTCGCCTCGGCAGGTCCCGGTTCCGTGCACATGCTCAACGGGCTGTACGATGCCAAGATGGACAATGTTCCTGTGCTGGCCTTGGTAGGGCAGGTGACCACGCGATTCCAGAACACTCATTTCTTCCAGGAACTCAGCGAGATCCCCATGTTTGCAGATGTGGCCGTATATAACAGGCAGGTTTCCAATGCTGAGCAGATTCCAGCGGTGATCGAAGATGCGATCAAGGCGGCCTATACCAAGCGTGGGGTTGCCGTGGTGATACTCCCCGAAGACCTTACCGGCACGACGATTGAATATTCAGAAACCAGAACCCCTGTGACTTCGCGTGCGCAAGTGAGCTACATGCTGGATCAGCACGAGCTTGACAGGGCATCGGAGGCAATATTCAAGGCCGAAAGGCCGGTGCTGTGGATAGGGCAGGGCATGAAAGGCAAAGGCGAGTCGGTGATGAAGTTCGCCGAACACTTCCATATGCCCGTCATCTCCACTGCGCCCGGGACTGGCGTTGTTCCACAACTGTGGCCGAATTATATGGGAACGCGAGGGCGACTCGGTGACAAGCCCGCCTTCGAAGCTTCGCAGCTCGCAGACCTGATACTGTTTGCCGGCACCAACTATCCTTTTGGAAGGTTCATGCCTCGTGACAAGACCATCATTCAGGTAAATACCAATCCTTCTGATATCGGCAATCAGCTCGAAGCCAGCATCGCCTTCGTCGCTGACGGCGCTCAGGTGCTTGATGAGCTGGTGAAGCGTTCTGGCAATGATGTGGCGCAGGTGTCGCTTAAGGCACAGTCCTTCGAAAAGGCTGCTCAATTGAATCGTCAGAATTGGCTCCGATGGCTTGACAAGCTTGCGGACGATGATTCCCATGGTTTGGCGGCGGAGTCAGTGATTCGAGAAATCGGGCGCAATGCCTCTGATAGAGCCATTTTTAGTCTTGACGTTGGCAATAACACGGCATGGTCGTTGCGGCAGCTTCCCTTTGAGCAAGATCAACGCTTCACGATGTCGCCGTGGTACGGGACTATGGGCTACGCCGTTCCTGCGGGTCTGTCTGCTGCCGTATCGCATCCTGACCGAGACGTGTGGACCATATCAGGGGATGGTGGGTTTGCCATGGTCAATCAGGAAATCCTGACCGAGGTTCGATACAAGCTTCCTGTGGTCAACGTGGTGCTTGAAAACAAGGCGTTCGGCTTCATCAGGCACGAGCAGATCAAGGGAAAGTTGGGCTTGTATGGAACCGATCTCGAAGGCGCAGACTGGGCTGGGATGGCGCGCAGCTTCGGAGCAATCGGCCTGACTGCCACCGACAATGCTTCGCTCAAGGCGGCATTCGTCAAGATACGTGAGTATAAGGATGCTGGTGATGCACGGCCTATTGTGCTTGATGCCAAACTTCCCTATATCGATCCGATAGATACGTCGTTCATTCCCCTTGATGAGAAGAAGTTCGGGGTCGGGGCGGCTGATGGGTTCCGCAAGCTGTACAACTTGGACGATGAGCCGTCACTTGCCGAGATTATGGATGACGAAGCCTGATTTTCTTCGTGCATGAGTCTGAAATATGGCAGATTCGTGCATGATTATCGAGTTTTGTTGCCTTTATTCGGTATACCCGGAGTTTTTGTCTGTTCTGGTCTTAGAACTTCAATGATTTTCAACGGTATATTCGAATAAAGGCAACAAAACTCGACGTCACTCATCATTTTGGGGTCTTTTAGGGCTGAGTGACGGGTTTTGGGCCCGGAATGTCGTGGCGAAAAGCGGTGGTTCATACGCAAAACCCTCATCCAGAGGCGATGGCCATTGGGTGAGGGTTTTTCAGTGGTGGCTCCGAGCGGCATCGATCCGCTGACCTAGCGATTTTCAGTCGCTCGCTCTACCAACTGAGCTACAGAGCCAGAGAACAGTTGAAAAAACCCGGATAAACCGGGCTTTCACCATTCTTGCGACCCCGGCCGGACTTGAACCGGTGACCTCCGCCGTGACAGGGCGGCGCTCTAACCAGCTGAGCTACGGGGCCATGACTACAAAAAGCAGCCAAGTGGATATCTTACAAGAAACCCGGCGAGATGACAAACCGTGGCGAGTTTTCTGCTGTGTGGCGTGTCGCAAGGCATGAGGAAATCGATTGCTGGTGGTGTATCCGCCGAACAGTAAATGCAATGAGGAGAACGCCTTCAAGGGTTCTTCGGGCTACTCTGCGGCAGCTCAAGAGCTTGATGATTCCTCGAATTGCGCATGGGTTCTGACAGCATCGATTGAACGCTGGATCATTGCTTCCCGTGTTCCCTGGACTGAAACTTCGATGCCCGGTTCATCCGGTTGCAGAGGCTCCAGGTCTGCGAATTGACTGGGGAGCAGCGTGGCAGGCATGAAATGTCCCTTCCGGGCGTTAACACGCTGCTGAATTAGCTTCTGCGATCCGACAAGGTGGATGAAGAACACAGGCACACCCTTGCGCAGTATGTTTCGATACGAGCGTTTCAGCGCGGAACACGATACCACGGTGGACTCGCCCAGGGCATCGCGATGAAGCATCCATCGATTGATCAGTTCAAGCCAAGGGAGCCGGTCGGCATCGGTGAGGGGAATGCCTCGAGACATTGTGTCGATGCTGGCCTGTGAATGAAAGTCGTCACCCTCGGCCATCGTCAGCCCAAGCCGGTCGCGCAGTGCTTTGGAAACCGCAGATTTTCCGCAACCGGATACACCCATGACAACAATGTGGATGGGTCTACTGGGGGCATCTTGTTTTTCGCTCATTTGCATGCTCTCGCTTTTCTCCGCGCTTTCCTCCTTGCTAACGTCACGGGCATACGGAAGTCAGCGCCATGGCGTTGCTGCAGATGCCGCAGTAGGAATTTCCACGGTATTGAAAGCCTGGTCGAGATAACTGCTGTCAATCGAGTCGTCGCCGGAATCGTTGCTTGAGCAGGAATAGCCGGAACAGCTCGGGCTCTCGTAGGAAAATTCTCCTGTCCCAACCATTGAGATACCCCAGAGCATGAGACCTATCAATATCACCGTGAACAGGGAAAAAATTGCTCCGAGAACCACTCCGCCAACCGCAAGGCCCTGACCGCGTTCGCGGGAGCGATGAAGCTGAACCAGTGCGACGATCGAAAGAATCAAGCCCACCGGAGGCATGAGGAACGACACGACAAAACCGACGATAGACATGATATTCCAAGGCTGACCGGGATTGTGCGGTGGATATCCGTATGATCCAGCATATGGAGGGAAGTTTTGGTACGGCTGCTGAGGCTGCTGAGGAGGATACTGCGGACCGTTCTGGTATTGACCGCCTTGATACTGGTTACCCTGATACTCACCGTCCTGGTATTGACCGTTCTGATACTGACCACCTTGCGGAGCGCCTGGACCCGGCTGGTATCCATAGTCCATCGAGTCCTGGGGATTGTGCTGATTCCATTGCTGGCCGTATTCATTCTGCGGCGGCATGCCGGCATTCTGGCCGTCGTTGGAAGTTGGCTGGCCATATTGTTCCTGGGAAGGTTGCTGTCCATTCGCTTCGTTGTTGTTCCATTGATTGTGTGCATCGCTCATACGGTCAGTCTAGTGGAGCATCTGGTCTTGCATGAAGGGATTTGCTTGAAAACAGAAATTCGTCAGGCGCAGAGAGTCTGACCTGCCGACGGTAGGGGTGTTTGCCTTCCAGATATGCGAAATGGGTCTCACCTAGGGAAGAGGCAATCCCCCTAGGTGAGACCCATTGATGAGTTGAGCGGGTGCTCAGGCGTTCTGCTTCCAGTTTTCGACATCGATGTGATGTTCTGGATTGGCCTGCCATGCGTCCCATGCGGACTTGACGATATCTTCGACACCGTACTGTGCGTGCCATCCCATTTCTTCATTGATGCGCTTTGGCGAGCCGATGAGGTGCGGCGGATCGCCCGCGCGACGAGCCATGACTGCCTCGGTGAAGGGGAGTCCGGTGACTTTCTTGACTTCGTCAACAATCTGGCGTACCGAAGTGCCTTCGCCTGTACCAACGTTGAAGGCATCGTACTTGCGCTCGTCGCGGTCGAGATAGCTCAGGGCTGCAATGTGAGCGTCGGCGAGGTCGGCAACATGAATGTAGTCACGAACGCATGTGCCATCCGGCGTTGGATAGTCATCACCGAATATTGCAGGTGCTTTGCCCTTCTTGAGACGGTCGAAGAGCATGGGGATCAGATTCAGGATTGCTGGATCCTCGAGCTCAACTGGTCCGCAGCCGGCGACGTTGAAGTAGCGAAGAGCGCAGAAGCGAATGCCGAAAGGCTCTTCGCATGCTCGTGCCATCCACTCTCCGAAGAGCTTGGTCTGACCGTAAGGGTTGATGGGGACCATCGGAACGACATCCTCAGGAACGACGTCCACAGGGGGCACGCCATAGGTTGCAGCAGAGCTGGAGAACACGAGCTTCTTTGCTCCGGCCGTTGCCATGCCTTGCAGCACATTGAGCATGCCGTTAACGTTCTGTTGGTAATACCACAGCGGTTTTGCGACCGATTCACCGACCTGCTTGCGGGCTGCGAAGTGAATGACCGAATCGACATCGTTGTCTTTGATGATTTCCGCGATGCGCTCATCTGAGCCTGGGGCGGAAACGTCTGCTCCGTACAGGCGTGCGCCTTCGATTCGAGTCGGTTTTCCATAGCTCAAATCGTCTACGACGACGACCTTCTGACCTGCCTGATGAAGGGCATGAACAACATGGGCGCCAATATATCCGCATCCACCAGTGACGAGAACTGTCATAAGTTGCCTTTCTAGGAAGTGATGAACGAGTGCGCAGCAGTGCAGATTGCATGCAACAAGCCTGCGAACTTTGTTCACATTTGCTTCATTATGTTCGATTTCTTTCGGTTTTAGTATATCACATGAACATCAATGAACAACAATCCTTGATGTTTCTCCGGTCTCTTATGAGTCAACCGTGTTGATGATATCGTTTACTGTCGGTTGTACAGACATATGGTTGTACGGACAAACGGTTGTACATATATACAGATATATAAGGAGTGCTGCATGAGTGCAGAAGTGCCGATGGATTCCCACAATGCTTCAGCCGAATACGCGGGACGCCGTTCCATAGTGTCGTATGTGCGCCGCTCCGGTCACATTGATCCACGGCTGCTACGCGCGTGGGACACTTATCACGACCAATACCTTATTGATCTGACTCTCGGCGCTCAAGGAAGCTCGCTTGAATCGGCAGAACAAGCAGAGCATGCAAGTCTTGAAGTTCCTCAAGACTTCACACTGAATCAAGCATTCGTGCGTGAGACCTGGGGCACCACACATCCCCTGATTGTTGAAGTCGGAAGCGGACAAGGTGAAAACATAGTCGCTGCAGCAGCCAGTCATCCAGACAAGAATTTTCTGGCCTTGGAAGTGTACACCGCAGGTTTGGCCCACACCATGCTCATGGCCGGAAAGCAGGGATTGACCAACCTGCGAGTCGCTCAGGTCAATGCTCCTGAACTGCTGGCATCGTGCGAGCGGGGGAGCGTTGCGGAAGTGTGGACCTTCTTTCCCGACCCGTGGCCGAAAATGAAACATCATAAGCGGCGAATCATTCAGCTTGACTTCGCGCAAAGCATTGCGTGCGCACTTGAGCCATATGGTGCATGGCGCATAGCTACCGATATCGATGACTATGCACTCCATATTCATGAGGTTTTGGATTCCTGTGGCTTTCTGCGCAATGATGGCAATCTCGCGGTCCAGCTTCCGCTCGAACACGTTGGCAAGGGAACTGCGATGGATGCAGACAAGCTTCCCCATGGAGAATTCAGCGAGTCGTCTCGATTTGAAGGTCGCGTCCTGACCAATTTCGAGCAGAAAGGTCTTAAAGCCGGTCGGATCATTCATGATTTTACCTATCGTGCCGAAATATCCAGTGAGTCATGCATGAGGTCGTAAGCCTTCTGACGTGGTTCTTTGGGCATATCCGTGGTTTGTTAAGCGCATTCTTGAACTGGCACATATGCTGTGTTGCTTGCGCGAAACTGCAGAAATTCTGAAACCAGAACACCTTGGACGCTCGGGTCGCGGGGTGCCTTCTTCGTGGCGAACACGGCAAAAAATCGTTCAGTGCGACACGAAGGCACGCCAGTTTGCCCTATTGGAGAGTTTTGCATAGAATGTTTTTGTTTGCCCCCGTCGTCTAACGGTTAGGACACCAGACTTTCAATCTGACAACGAGAGTTCGACTCTCTCCGGGGGTACTTCTACTGCCGCAAGGGTTTGCGGCACCTACCTCAAGACCTTAAAATTTGGGTCATGGGTTTACTGTGGGTTTACAAGTACCAAGTTTGTGAGCTTTCAGGAGCGTTGCGAGGTTCAGAAAACGAAACTCTCGAAGCAATTTTGACCCCTCACCGATATCTTTACTTAACCATCACGGTGATGGTCGGTCTCGATCTTGAGCATTTCTGCGCGCATGAATCAGGCAATGTGATTTCTCTTGATGTGGTGTGTGGATTTTGAGTGGTGAAATTGGGGTTGATGGCTTCATTTTTCGCCACGTTTCGAGTTTTGTTGCCTTTTTTGAGTATTCCTTGAATTTGGTTGTGTTGCCGCGTTGTTATGAAGCTCTTTTTCGGCGGGTTTGATGGCTTGCTGGCCGAAATTTTCTGAAGCTACTTGAAAAAGGCAACAAAACTCGCATCCCGCAGTGAATATGTGCAATGAGCATGGCCGTTCACCCATCGGATTGTCATAGTAGCTGAGTGGATGACCTCACATGCTGGGATTGCAGTGGAATGAGTGGTTGATCGCGCGTGATGCTTCCAGACCAACATCCCTGCAGTTGAGGTGCCAGTGCAGTTCCATAGCGGCTGCGTTCATTCCATTCGAATGTCAATCTCTTAACAATCGTTGTATACAAATCAAAGCAGTATTAACGATGGTGTGCAGGTGACTTTCGAATATGAGGCAGGCGAAGCCTTCCCTATAGACTGAAGGCCGTTGAGCTCAGCCATAGCGCGGTTATTGCCGCTATGATGCACAGAGATGTGGAAACCAATCCGATCCAGGTAAATTGGAGCAGTTCGACTTTTTTCCCGGTTCTTATCAGAATGCGTCTCCATAGTATGTTCGCCAATGAGCCGATGTATGTCAGATTGGGCCCAATGTTGACTCCGATCAATACGGCCATCGCCATGACAGGGCTGTGACTTGCTGCGAGGGGAATCAACAGCATTGCAGCAGGCAGATTGTTCAACACGTTGCAAGCAAGCACGGATACCGCGGCGACGAGTAGTAGTGTCAGCAAAGTGACCGGCCGGTGAAATATGGGAAGCAGCAGAGTATTCACTCCATTGTTGGATAACGCTGCAACCACGACGCTCAGCGATAGAACGAAAATCAGGAATGAGAGATTGAACGACTTCCAAGACGTTCGCAGCTCTTCGGAAAGTGTCGATTTCTTCGAGAGGGATCGTTTCAAAACCAGCGCTATGCATCCAGACAAGGCCACCCAATAGGGAGGAATGTCAAGCATTCCGGTGATGACGAATCCTATCAGCGTCAATACAACTGCAACCATGGCGAATACAGGGGGATGGGTGAAGGTTTGATCAGGAGATTGACCATTGACTGGCTGGGTCTGAGATGGACGGCTCTTATGCAGCGATGCGTGGAACATCACAAACAATGAAAGGAATTCGACGAGAAGAGCGATAAGCCACGGCAGCCATGACAGGCGGATGAACGTCATGAAACCCATGTTTCCGTAGGCTATGAGCAGCAAGTTGGTCAGGTTGGACACAGGAAGAAGCATGGATGCCGTGTTTGCAAGATGCACCGTGACATACGAAAATGGACGGTGGTCGAGTCGCAGGCGACTTGCTGCTTGGAGCACGATGGGTGTAAGCAGCAGAATCGTGGCGTCGAGGCTCAGAACAGTGGTGACTATCGCGCAGAGTGCAAATACAAAAAGAAACAGAAGTCTCGGTTTTTCGCGGCATAGCTTGCCGACTGCGTATCCTAGATATTCGAAGAGCCGCTCCTTCTCGCACAATCGGGCAAAAGTCAGGCAGCATCCAAGGAAGAGAACGGTCGGCAGTATTTGTGTGATATTCGACACGGCAACTGAATAGCTGGTTGCATGAATCGCGAGCAGCAGCCCTGAACCGACGATGCCGACGACACCTTCCACCCAACCGTTCTTGGCAGTAACGGTGATGTAAAGCATTACCCCGAGCAACAGTGCCGTTATTGCAAGGTATTCCAGATGAATCACGTTGCGTCCCCAGTTCGTTATCCTTCGAGACGAGTATACCCAGCCCAGATGCCGAGTGACTCGTGGATTGAGTCATGGCATGAAATAATTCTTACATATATTAGAGATGTTGGTATTCTAATTTCACATTGACTTCATGCAAGGATCCTACATGCAGAAATTTGAGAGGACTGGAACAATATTTACTATCACATCGTCACCTGAATCCGTGTTGTGGGGAGTGTTGCCCAGTCAACGTGATGAGCCCCTGTGCACGGTGGATTCGGGATCCATTGTCACCATCGATACGCTCAGCCATGAAGGTGTGCTTGAGGATCAGGGAAGCGATCCCATTGCATTCTTCGGCGCGCAAGGCATTGATGCGGATCAGGTTCTTCCTGATGCGGTGAACCTTGTCAACAATGTTCCGCATATCAAAGGTGCAGGTCCGCACATAGTCAATCGAAGGATAGACATTGCCAATGCGCATGCTGGCGATTATCTGAAGGTAGAAGTCCTTCAACTCACGCCGCGGGTTCCGTATGGCATTATCTCAAACCGACATGGGAAGGGAGTGCTCACTCGCCGTTTTCCCCAAGGGAAACCAACGGTAAGCGTTTTTGCCCAACAGATCACCCGTAATGGAGCGATGTGGGGTGTGATTGACAAGACCGGTCCGGATGCGCTTGCACGTTATGAAAACCGGCTGAAGCAGTCGGACCCGCTTGATGATGCCATTGTGCAAGCAGATAGCATCGGTGAAGGTGGAGCAAACGCGACTTTGCCCCTTGCAAACACGTCTCTGTCCTTTGCGGGCGGGCAGCGGGATTCGAGTGATGGTCAGGCTGAGAGAATCGCCTTCCCTTTGGCTCCGTTCTTGGGAATCATGGGAGTCACCCCAGCGACCGACGAACATTTGAGCACAGTTCCTCCGGGGGATTTTGGAGGCAATCTCGACATTAACCTGCTGGTATCCGGCTCGACGCTGTATCTCCCCATTCAAGTTGAGGGAGCAGGCTTCTATGTTGGCGATCCGCATTTCGTGCAGGGCAACGGCGAGGTCTCGCTGACAGCGCTTGAGGCCTCGTTGCATGCACAATTGAAACTGACCGTGATACCTCGCGTAACGTTCAAAGCCCATGTTGGCGCGCTAGAGGGACCTATGATCGAAACGCCTGATTACTGGGTCACCACAGGAAGAGCGCTTACCCTCGATGAAGCACTCGAGCATTGCGTTACGGAAACTATCACGGCCCTCAACCATCTGTATGCCATGGATGATGCCCATGCATATGCCCTGGCAAGTGCATGCATAGATTTCAATATCTCCGAAGCTGTGGATATCGTCAAGGGAGTTCATGCATGCATTCCCAAAAGCCTATGCCCTATGCAATGACCTTAATGCCGATGTAGGCTTGGCGCCTTTGCCTTCATGCAGTGAGAATCAGCTGGCTCCCAGAGCGATTCCGATTGCGAGCACTATCAGGCCGCCGAGCGTGACCACGAGGAGCGAATTCTTCATCGGGACATGCAGGAAGCGGTAGCGCACCCATGCAATGACAACGAGTTCAATGGCTACCACGATGAATGCAACTATCAACGATAGGTGCAGGTCGGGTATCAGGAAGGGGAGTGTGTGGAAGGTGCCACCGATGGTGGTCGCAGCGCCGGTGATCGCTCCTCGAACTATGGCTGAACCGCGACCTGTCGTCTTTCCATTGTCAGACAGTGCTTCTGACCAGCCCATGCTTACTCCAGCACCGAGTGCGGTTGCCATGCCGACGATGAACGCGGCATGAGAGCCGGAAAAGATAGCGGATGCGAATACGGGTGCGAGCGTACTCACCGTTCCATCAATCAGACCGACGAGACCCGGCTGAATGTAACGCAGCACAAATGAACTGTCGTTGTGATCGTACGATAATAGTTTTTTGGCAAATGCGGCAGGTGATGAACCCGCTGGCGATTGTTTGGCTGTCGTATTCGAAGTTGCTGAGTCCGAATAAGCCATCTCAGAATCAATGTTCTCTGAATGAGTCATATCAAAACCTCCATTTCTTATTTTAATTGATTTCTAATAAAATGCAAATTAAGAGAACAAATTCATTGAGATAACGGTCAAAGTTGTCTAGAATGGGTCATATGCAAGCAGCACAAGACGAACGTACAGTTCAGACGAATCTCGACAAGGTTCTTCATGACAAAGGTTTACGAACCACCCCACAACGCAAGTTGATCTATCGCATCATCACTGCAACGGCGCAGCATGTCAGTGCTCAACAGATTCAGCAGGAACTTGAGGAAGTTTTTCCCGGCATCTCACTGCCTACGGTCTATTCCACTCTTGAGCTGTTCACCCAGCTCGGTGTCATCCACAAAATGGCAATCAACAATGGCGAGATGCTCTATGACACGGGATGGAGTCATCCACATGCCCATATGAGGTGCAAAAAGTGTGGAAGAATCATCGATTTGGACATCCCGCCCGTCACGCAGCAAGATATACGGTCTGCGGCTGAGGCAGGATTCAGCGTCGATTCGGGTGATTTGCTGCTGTATGGATTGTGCAAGGAATGTGCTGCACAAGAGTCGAAGAGCGCGACTGTCTGAATTGTTCCGGGCTGTTATCCCATCGTAGAGCCGTGGGCAAGTATGGCGCCGTGGGGTGTAAGACGGTCGAACGGCAGTCAGATTGAAGCGGTGAATGCAGTGAAATCATTCGCTGCACCTGATGTCAAGTTAACAACAATGCCGACCACGATAATCACTGACAGCAGGCTTGCCAATCCGACGAGAATTGAAGAAATAAGACGCATCAGACTACCGGAGCCTCTTGCAAAAATCCGAAATACGATGGCGACTATCCAAGAAACGGCCAAAAGGCCAAGTAGGGAAGTGACGGATAGAGAGACCAGGTTGGCGTAGACCGCGCTTATCGCCGTCCAACACCATTGGCCTATGTCCACCAATACGGTATCCATGTCGCTGTTATCCTCCCAAGTTAGCTATCGCTTCATTCCATTACACCAATTGTGATCAATTGTGCACCTCAATCATGATCATTCACTGACGACGATGTGCACACCATGTAAGAGGAATTGTCACAAGACGCTGTTATGCATCGCGCGGAATGGATGCGACAGGGTTTTTAATGATGGCGCTGTTCAATGGCGGGTGCACTGTAACTGTTTGATAGGGTATTGATAGAGATGAAACGGAGCGAGGAGACCATATTGGTTTGCGACAAGTGCGGATTCAGGAACGAAGAGGGTGCAAAAGTGTGCGCCTCTTGCGGCTCGCAGTTATCGGATAAGCCTTCAGATCCGCGAGATGCCAAGCCAACCAGCGAATCTGACGTTGAACATGGACACGATGATACGATGTCGAAGGATAATGGCGGCACCAATTTCGCGGCCTCAGGCATCCTTGGCTTAAACGAGTTCGAACAGACGCAGTATCAGCCCACCTTCACGTTTGACATTCCCATAACGCCAAAGGGACGTAGCTTGTCCGATGGCAGCGGGTCGGAGGGGCATAGGCAACCCGATGCGCAATCGCTGATGGACAATGGTTCAGGTCGTGAGACAAGATCCGCTTCTGCAACGTCACACTTGGCTCGTGTGAACAGTCAACCTACGCCAGACGCCCTCTATGGCCAGGGTCAGTCAGGCTATGCAGCGCAGATGAATTCAGCAAATCTAGCCAATGCAGCATTCGGGGTCAATTCCGGCAATCTTGCCGACTTGGTAAACGCATCTGAAGACAGAGTTTCGAGTGATCCCTCAGACGGCGTGAGCGCGGCGAATGGATCGAATGGATCGATTGGAACAATTGGAACAATTGGAGCGACTGGAACGACTGGATCAGGCAATAGTGACAATCCTCAAGATCCTCATGGCGCAGGCCAGACGCCATACAGCTCACCTGATAACGCTCGGCAGCCGCTAGCGTCGGCGCAACAGCAGCCACAAGCTACCCCACAACAACAGCCGCAGCAGTCTCCAACTCAGCAACCGAATCCACAGAATCAGCCCCAGACTCCGGCCCACAAGCAGCGACAGCCCTCTCGCAGGAAACGGCTGCTCATAGGCATCGGCATAGCCATCGCAGCAATACTTGCCATATGTCTTATCGTTGTAGAGATACTCGGCAGCGGCATATTGGGCACTTACTCGCCCAATTCCACAAGCCCCGCAAGCTCCGCTACGAGTCCAACGAAGGTTAAACCATCCACGAGTGCGCCACAACAGACCACCACATCCGAGCAGCCGTCGAAAACGGTCTTTGACAAGAAGCAACTCGACACCCTGATATCGCAATTCTCGGCATCCGATGCTGCTATCGCTGGCATAGACATCAACGGTAAGGACACGTATTCATCACAGCTGGCAACAACGAAGTTCGTTGCAGCCGGATTGTATCTGCCCATATACCTGGACGCTCACTCAGGCAAGAACCCCAATTCGATCACGGCATCCGACGTCATGATGAACACCATGAGCAATAACGATGCCAACACGGCAATGACGGATCTAGGGGGATTCAGCGCGGTGACCGACTGGCTGCATACGAACGGATATGCTTCTACCGAAATAGGCCGAAACTTTGGAGATGTTGCAGCTTCTAACGGAGGCCTCGAAAACTATTCCACGGCAGCCGATTCGGTTGCCATGTTGAAAGCAACCGAAGCAGCTGGTGGCGCAAATCTGATGACCTATAACATCGCAGCAGATGGTATCGCCATTCCCGCAGGCATGCAGATTTCCGCGCATCGTGGGCAAGGCATCAAGAACGCCTACAACTATTTCCTCATTATCAAGGTAAAGGATTATGCGATTGCGCTCGCAGTCCTCACCAAGAACCACAGTGGACAAGAGGTAACGGACCTAACGTCAAAGGTTCTGCAATCCATCGATTCCATGATTGCTCAATAGCATGGATTCGGCCATGAGCCATTCATGAGCCATTCATGAGTCATTGTTAGATAGACTTGGCCTGACTCATATGGAAAGGTTCTTCATGCTTTCACTGCTCATCGGACTCGTCGTCGGCTTCGGTCTGCCCGTTCAAACTGCCATCAACTCACGGCTTCGTCAAGTGGTGGGCTCGCCGCTGCGGTCCTCGATGATCTCATTTACCGTAGGCACGGCTTTCCTCATTGCAGTGCTGCTGGCAACCTTGCAGGGATTGCTGATTCCGGTTGCAACGTTTTCACAGCAGCCGTGGTGGATTTGGCTTGGTGGCATTCTCGGAGTGGTATATCTGACGGGGAACATCATTCTCTTTCCTCGTCTGGGTGCGGCTCAGACAGTAATTATGCCGGTTGTTGGGCAGTTGATCATGAGTATGCTGATCGATAATTTCGGCTGGTTCGGTTCACCTCAGCATGCGCTCACCTGGATTCGCGTTGCCGGTGGCATCGTTGTGCTAGTCGGTGTCTTTCTTGTCGTATTCACGACATCGGCAAGAAATGGGTTGCAGAAGACACGGTCTTCGTTCCTTCTACCGTGGCAACTTGCAGGTATTGCTACAGGCATGATGAGCGCCGCGCAAGCTGCGATCAACGGGCATCTCGGAGTTGTGTTGCACTCTGCTGTGAAAGCTGCGTTCGTGTCGTTTTTCGTTGGCACGGTCGCATTGATTCTGATCGTTGCCATCGCTGAACGCGGTATCCATATTCGCTCGGCATTTTCTAAGAACAATCCCTGGTGGATTTGGCTTGGGGGAGTCATCGGTTCGCTTTTCGTTCTTGGAAATGCCTACCTTGTCCCTGAAATTGGCACGGGACTGACCGTGGTCATCCTGCTTTTTGGCATGATCTCCGGAGGATTGCTTATCGATAGCCGAGGCTGGTTGGGTGCACAACGTGTCTCGGTCACGCCGATGCAACTGATCGGTGTGCTTGCACTTATCTGCGGGGTTGTGCTTATCAAGCTGTTTTAAGGGTCTTCTGCTCTGTCTTCACGCTGGGCAGGAACAATGCGATGATGGCTGAGACGATAGTGAAACCTTCGATAACCCAGAATGCCTGATCGAAGCCTCGCACTGGCATGACCGCGTTGACGTGCAAGGTCAGAACCACGGCAACCAGTGCCGTTGCAAACGCTCCACCCAATTGTTGAACGATGCGAGTGATGGCCGAGGCATGAGGCATGAGTGCGATTGGCACATCGTTATAGGCCACACTCATCATCGGTATCAGCATGAACCCTTGTCCAAGTCCGCGTAGGAACAGCATGGTGCCAAGGAACCACAGATTGGTATGGGCGTCGGAATACGCGAATGGAAGTGTGGCCACGAACATCAGAACCATCGAAAGGAAACAGCTTAATCGAGCTCCAAGTCTTTCCACGACAGGGCTGATGAAGAATCGAGCGAGCAATGCTCCGAGTCCTTGGGGTATGAGGAAGAAGGCTGCGTTGAGCACCGAATCGCCACGAAGCAGTTGGAAGTACAAGGGCAGCGCAAAGTTTCCTGCAAAGCTGATTGCTCCGGCAAACAGCATGCCGAACGAAGCTACACTGACTGAGTGCAAGCGAAGCAGCCTGACGTTGATCAGTGCACGATCGCCTGTATGCATTGCCCATAGTATGAACGCGCAGAAGAACACGGCGCCACCGATGGTGCTGACCAAGACGTCACTCCGCCCGAATCCGCCCACATCATAGCTTTTTGACAGTCCATACATCAATCCTGCCAATCCGGGGCAAAGCAGCACAGCTCCGCGCACGTCCAGCGATGCACCGCTGTTGTATGTGTGGCTAGTCGGAGCGTCACTCTTCAAATAGAGCGCAGCTAGAACAAGCCCGACAATACCGATGGGCACATTGATGAGGAAGAGCCAGTGCCAGGTGAGCCAATTGAGCACGATGCCACCCAGCACCGGTCCGAGAATCGGGCCTAATGCAATCGGAAGGCTGATGTTTGCAATGGTTTTGGTGCGTTGCTGGGCTGGAACGTTCTGCATCGCCAGTGTCTGCATCAACGGTAGAAGAATCCCGCCTCCAATTCCCTGAAGGACGCGAAATGCGATGAGGGCCCCCACATTCCAAGCACATGCGCATAGCACGGAACCAAGAACAAAGAGGCTAAGTGCAAAAATCCAGGTTCTTTTGCCCCCGAAGCGGTTCTGTGCCCAGCTTACGAATGGCACTGCAAGGGCAAGTGCGAGGAGGTATCCGGTTGTCACCCACTGCATCGTTGCAATTGGGGCGTGGAATGCAGCAACAAGGGTGTTCATGCCGACTGCAACTATGGTTGAATCCAGAATCGGCGTTATGGCCCCCGCCATCAGCGCCGCCACCAGACGTCCGATGGATGGGGATTGCTGAGGCTCTTCAACATGCTCGGAGATCGGTGAAGAATGAGGTAAAGAGTGATGTGAAGAGTGAGCTGAAGACGGGGTGAAAGAAGTGTCGGGACGTGATGTCATTACAACTCCTATAGTGAACGGTGTCGTATGCTATTATTGCAGTCAGAACTATATCGCGATAATATAAGAAACGCAAACGTTACTTATTGGAGATTTTTATGGTGCAGACACGGCGCAGGGGAGCAGAGCTGGAAGAAGCCATTCTCCTGGCATGCTGGAATCAATTGCTGAAAAACGGTTATCAGGATCTGACCGTTGAGGCGGTGGCAGAAGAGGCTCAAACCGGTAAGGCCGCAATCTATCGGCGTTGGAAGACCAAGGAAGGGCTCGTGCTGGCGACTCTTCGCTGTCGAAGTGAGCGGGTGCGCATGACCATCCCCGAAACGGGATCGCTTCGGGGGGACGTTCTCGAGATGCTGCGCAACATGAACCACCGATATGCGAAGCTCTTGCCAGCGTTGTTCAGCGTTCTGCTTGCTTCATATTTCGACCCTTCGAGGCTCACCCCGTCTCAGGTTCATGCTTACATTCTGGGCAATAGGCCCATGATCATGCGTGCCATTATCACGCATGCAATGGAGCGTGGTGAGATTCATGCCATGCCACCACAAAGGATTATTGAACTTCCCTACACCCTGATTCGGCACGAATTTCTGATGAATCTTTCCCAGATCGACGATGATGTCATTGTTGATCTGATCGATACAGTCTTCATGCCGTTGATCAGGAACTATTGAGCAGGGTGGCCTGGGCTGCTGCTGCGACTCGATAGTCGCAGCATGGTTTATTGTTTTGCAGGAATCGGCGCTGATTTGTCTGAACAATCTCTCCATGAGGTAGTTTCTCCTGCAAGAGCCAAATAATGTCCCTTGCCAACGGACTGGATCGTACTGTCTGTAGGCGTCTCCGTCACGAATGCCATTCATATACTGGAAATGTGTAAGGAGGCACATCGTGACATTCGAAGTTGAAAAACCGTTAATCAATCGTTTAACGCATCGACATGGATTTGTTTCCGGGTTGGAACTGTCCAAAATGCTTTGTGTCTCAACAAAAACAATTTCACGAACTGTGAAAGAAATCAATAACCATGCGCAAGGTGGCACAGTCATTGAATCACGTAGAGGCAAAGGCTACAGGCTGATTGCCCAAAATGTGTATCCTGTCGACGAGCTTTTCAATGAAACGCTCACGCCAACACACCTGACATCAGTCGAAAGAAGGAACTGGGCTCTCAGAAAGCTGCTCCTTTTTGCGCCGCAACTCTGCGAAATCAGCCAGATTTGGTCTCAATTTTATGTCAGTAATTCAACGATATCGATGGATATTAAAATACTTCGTTCAATGCTGAAAGGCTTTGGCTTGGGGCTGACAAGAAAATTTGACTATCTCCAGGTCATCGGATCAGAGTCGAATATTCGTAAGGCAATTAATAGCCTGCTTATCCCGAATAATGATGTAATAGAAACTCATGCTTTGGAAACGGATAAATACAAGCAGTCACGGGATCGAGCTTTTGTTT
This sequence comes from Bifidobacterium sp. WK041_4_12, assembly GCF_041080795.1. NCBI lineage: Bacteria > Bacillati > Actinomycetota > Actinomycetes > Bifidobacteriales > Bifidobacteriaceae > Bifidobacterium > Bifidobacterium aquikefiricola. Next base: position 755,609 of record NZ_CP129674.1, read on the forward strand.
CCAGACAATTGCAATTGATAGAGAACCTGCTGCATACAGAAATATCATATCCGTACAGTGTTAACATTTTTTCTCATTTGTACATTCTCATCGTGAGATTCCGTTCTGCGGGCAGCTTGCAAAAGAGCGGAACAGAGAATTATTCGAAGCTGATGAGCCGATATCCCGAAATCGTGAGAGTGTCCAGTCAGATAATCGACAATTTCAACGCATATCTAGACACGACGCTGGACGAATCCGAAGTATATAACCTGTACCAATATCTCATTTCTTCGAGATTCAATACGGATCCGTCTGATGACGACTGCTTTTCAGAGCAGGTCACCGAGGTTACTGACTTTTTGATTGAACGCGTGAGTGAGAACTCGGAATATCTCAATGTGCAGAGTGGAGATTTGTTCAATAATCTTGCGAAGCACATTCGGCCTCTGTTGAATAGGCTCAGCAACAATATTTCCGTCTCCAACAATCTTCTTGAGCAGATCAGATTCGAGTATCCCCATCTTTTTGAAGTCGTGAAGAACGCATGCGCTCTGCTTTCCTCACAGTTCAGCCTGAATGCCATCAATGACGAAGAAGTTGGATTCATCACTGTGTATTTCGCCCAGTCGTTGGAAAGCAACTATCAGATTGACATTCTTTTGGTGTGCACTACGGGATTGGGAACGTCTCAACTGCTCAGATCCAAGATTCAACGCCGTTTCTCGGGTTTGCATGTCGTCGAGACTGTTGCTTTGAGAGATTTGCAGTCCGTGTTGAAACGGCACGAGGAAATTGAATTGGTGGTCTCCACCATTGAGCTTCCTTCTTCAATCAGGATTCCGAGTTTGGTGGTGAGTGCCATGCTCACGATCTCAGATCAGGAGCGTCTTGAATCACTTGTCGAAAGCATTCGCAGTGGGGACGGTGCGAGATGAACATACGCATGTATTGGGATATCGAACTTCCCTCATATCGACGAGACACATTCCTGAACGAATCGATCAGCTTGCTTGCAAAGATTGGTGACATAACGAATCAAACCCAGATCGTGCAAGCGCTGAACGCACGTGAACGGCAAGGGAATACGCTTCTGTCGCAGACATTGGCTTTGCCGCATGCACAGAGCGGAGGCATTCTCACAACCGTTATTGCCTACGTCAAGACAAAGAAACCAATCTCCGACTGGCAAGCGGGCTGTACAGTTGACCGTTTCATATTCATCCTACTTCCGGAGCATTTGAGTAACCACGAGTCCCGGGAATTGAAGGCGTTCTTTCGGCTGTTGGCAGACGACAGGGTTATGGAGCTTCTTTCAACTGGTTCTGAACTGGCAGTGAAAACAATGATAGACAATCAACAATTTACATCTCATGAAGGAGCAGTCAATGGGGGAAATATCAATCCGGGAAGTATTGGATCGCAACATCATACTTACAAATCTGGAGGCAGAGAGTAAGCGTGACGTAATCGATTCTCTGACAGAAAGTCTGCTGAAATGCAAGTATATACAGTCCAAGGACGACTTCATACGGTCAGTGAATGAGCGCGAAGCGCAAGGTGCTACTGGAATAGGAAACAGCATTGCAATTCCTCATGGAAGAAGTGCCACGGTACAGAGGAATGGGGTAGCCATCGCAATTCTTCGCCACGAAATCAGTTGGGAATCTCTTGATTCAACAGGGGCGAAAGTTGTCGTGCTGTTTGCGGTAGGTGCGAGTGGTGAAAATTCCCAAGAACATCTCAAGCTTCTTTCGCTCTTTGCGAGGCAGCTCGCGAAAGAGAGTGTGACTGACAGGCTGCTCAAGGCAACCGACGTGGATCAAGTGATCGACGCCTTTTTGAATGAATAACCGAATTACGACAAGGAAATCATCATGAAAATTGCAGCAGTGAGTGCATGCACCATAGGTATCGCACACACCTATCTCGCCCAACAGAAGTTGGAAGATGCAGCCAAGGCAACCGGCGACTCGATCAAGGTCGAAACTCAAGGAACCATTGGCATTGAAAATGTGCTGAGTGAGAAGGACATCGAAGAAGCAAGCATCATACTTCTTGCGGTGGATATCAAGATAGCCAACGAATCTCGTTTTGCGGGGAAGAAGGTAGTCAAAGTATCCACTGATACGGCAATCAAATCCCCGCGTAAATTGTTAGCCAAACTGCACGAAATCGCTAACGAGTAACGCAGAATCAATATCACAACAGACAAAGGTGTCATCATGAAAACATTCTGGAAACAGGCTAATTTTAAAGGTCATCTTCTGACCGCAATCTCGTATCTCATTCCTATCGTATGTGGAGCAGGATTCCTCATTGCCATTGGCATGGCATTTGGAGGTAAGAGTCAAGATGCTCTGATAATAGGAAAGTTCGATTTCTTCCAAGCCCTGGCGACTCTGGGTGGCAAGGCTCTTGGCCTACTCCCTGTCATCATTGCGACGGGCATTGCTTTCTCGATTGCAGGGAAGCCAGGAATTGCGCCAGGTTTCGTGACTGGCCTTGCAGCAGTATCCATCAGTGCCGGATTCATTGGCGGGCTCGTTGGCGGATATGTCGCAGGCTGGCTTGCGGTCGGCGTTTTAAGATATTTCAAGGTGCCTCAATGGGCGAAAGGTTTGATGCCAACGCTTATCGTCCCATTCCTTGCCTCATTCCTCAGTGGTCTCATTATGGTATATGTCATAGGAACGCCTATTTCCTGGTTTACAGGCTGGCTGACGGCTCTGCTGACAAGCATGAATGGTGCATCGAATCTTGTGTTCGGCGGTCTTCTCGGCGCATTGAGCATCGTTGATTTTGGTGGGCCCATTAACAAAACCGCCTTCGCTTTCGCCCTGACATTGCAGGCGCAAGGCATCAACGGTCCTGTAACGGCGCTGCAGCTCACGAACACAGCCACGCCAATTGGCTTTGGCCTCGCATTCTTCGTTGCAAAGCTGCTTCGCAAGAACATTTACACTCATGAAGAAATCGAAACACTTAAGTCAGCGGTGCCGATGGGTGTCGTCAACATCGTCGAAGGCATCATTCCCATCGTGTTGAACGATCTGGTTCGTGGAGTCATCGCGGCAGGATGCGGTGGCATGGTCGAAGGTGCGGTCTTGATGACCATGACACAAGGAGAAGGTGCCACAGTACCGTTTGGTGGTTTCCTCATGTTGCCCACGATGGGATCAAATTGGACTGCAGGACTTCTGGCGATCGGCGCGAACATTCTTGTGACTGGATGTGTCTATGCAGTCATCAAAAGGGATGTAGGGCAGGGCTCAGGTCTTAAGGGTGACATTGCAACTGAAGAAAAAGATGTCGCTCTTGACGACATCCAAATAATGTGAGTTTCGAAACTAGGTAAGAGGAAAAAGTATGACTAATGTCAAAGAACGCAGAATCCAACTGTCGCCTTCATTGATGACGATGGATTTGGACCAATTCAAAGAAGAGATCACCTTCCTGGACGGCAAAGTCAATTCGTATCATGTCGATATCATGGATGGCCATTTCGTTCCTAATATCACGCTATCGCCATGGTTTATCGAACAGGTGAGGAAAGTGTCGTCGCTGCCGCTGTCGGCGCATATGATGGTAACCGACGCTCCTGTATGGGTGAAGAAATTGATTGATGTGAAATGTGATTACATCTGCTTTCCATCGGAGGTTGCCAATGGCGTCGCATTCAGCATGATTGATGATATTCATGCAGCAGGTCTGAAGGCAGGCGTGGTGCTGAATCCTGAAACGCAGATTGACATCATCAAACCGTATATCGATGTGATTGACAAGATAACCGTGATGACCATCGATCCTGGATTCGCTGGACAGAAGTTCCTCGCAGGCACGCTGTCAAAGATAGTCGAACTCCGTCGAATTCGCGAAGAAAGCGATTTGTCCTACGAGATAGAAATGGACGGTTCCACCAATCTCAAGCATTGGAAGATGATCTCTGACGCGAACCCCGATGTATATGTCATAGGTCGAAGTGGTCTATTTGGTTTGACCGACAACATCGAAGATTCCTGGTCTCAGATGGTCGAAGAATACGAACAGACTACCGGGTATCGGTTTGACAATGGAAAGTACCAGTCTCGACGTTAATCGGTTGAAGCGTGCACCATGTGATATGCGTGTGCGTCAAAAGTCGAATTGTGCCTAGAAGTGAAGACTAAATGCGCAAACAAATCCGATGCTCGGCCCCTGCACACAACGTGGTTGTCAGGAGCCAAGCATCCGTGGAACGTTATTGATAAGCAAATGGAGAAACAATGAGAACAGAATTTGATTTCGAAATCCGCGATCCCAACGGAATACATGCGCGGCCGGCAGGGCTGCTTGTTCAAAAGGCTCAGGAATATCAATCGAACATCACTATTGTTTTCAATGGTGCAAGCGTCGATGCCAAGCGCATTTTCAGTGTACTAAGCATGGGTGCATCTCAAGGTGACACCATTCGAATCGTCATCGATGGCAATGATGCACAAGAGGCATCATTGGGGCTTCAGACTTTCTTGAAGGAGTCGCTATGAAGATATTGAAGGGGACTGGGGTATCTGCTGGCATCGCCATGGGGGCAGTGCGGTTTTTATCGGGAGCCGAACACTCTGAACATAGAGTTATCGACAATGTAGATTCAGAGATCGGCCGGCTTCATGATGCAATGGATGCCGCTGTATCCCAGCTCGATGCGTTGTACAGAAAGACGGCTGGAGAGTTGGGAGAAGACAAGGCAGAGCTGTTCCGCTCTCACTCATTGATGCTCAAGGATCCTGATTTCACTGACCAGATTGAGTCCATTATCCGCAAGCATGTCAATGCCGAGGCTGCTGTACAAGAGGTTGGCGAACGATTCGCTTCGGTTTTTGCCAAGATGGATAATGCCTATATGAAGGAACGGGCCAGCGACGTCAAAGATGTGTCTCAGCGAGTCATTGGGATTCTAGAGGGCACAGGCAATGCTGACATGACCTTTGGTGAAGAACCACTGATCATTGCTGCAGAGAATCTTGTACCAAGCCAGACAGCACAGCTTGATCGGAATTCTGTTATGGGGTTTGTGACATCGCAAGGTAGCACAAACTCACATACTGCAATTCTCGCACGTACCATGGGGTTACCGGCGATTATTGGTGTCGGCGACGCTCTCAACTCCGACGTCGAGGGGCACGTGTTGGCGATTGATGGTTTCACGGGTGAAGTCGTCATCGATCCAGATCCTGACACGATGAAGCGGTATGAGCTGAAGAACAAGCAATACGAGAGCCACATCCAGATGTTGAAATCTCTGAAAGGCAAGAAGACTGAAACTCGCGCTGGACAGACGGTCAGGCTGTTCGCAAACATCGGTCGTCCATCCGATATGGATGCAGTGATGAACAATGATGCAGAAGGGATCGGGCTGTTCCGAAGCGAATTCCTTTACTTGGAAAGTGAAGACTTTCCTAGTGAGGAAACGCAGTTCAAGGCTTATCGGGAGGTTGCCGAAAGGATGCAGCAGAAGCAAGTCGTCATTCGAACCTTGGACATTGGGGCTGACAAGCAAGCCGATTACTTCGGTCTCAAAGCTGAGGAAAATCCTGCGTTGGGATATAGGGCAATACGAATTTGTCTTACGGAGCCCGAAATATTCAAGGTCCAGCTAAGAGCGATTCTCAGAGCCTCGGCATACGGGAATGTCGCGATAATGCTTCCCATGATTACCTCCGTGCAAGAAGTGCTGGATGCCAAGGCAATCGTTGAAGAAGTGAAAACAGAATTGGACGATAAGCATATAGATTTCAATCATGACATGCAGGTTGGAATAATGATTGAGACGCCTGCATCGGTGATCATGGCAGAGGAACTTGCCGCGGAGGTCGATTTCTTCTCGATAGGGACAAATGATCTCACGCAGTACACCTTGGCATGTGACCGTCAAAACGCCAATCTTACGCGTTTCGCAGACCCACATTCGCCGGCGGTGCTTCGCATGATCAGCATGGCGGCCGAAGCCGCACATCATCACGACATCTGGTGCGGCATATGTGGAGAGCTTGGAGCAGATCCTTCTCTCACACAGACCTTCCTCAACATAGGTATCGATGAACTGTCAGTGTCGCCAAGCAGCATCCTTCCTCTGAGAAAGGCAATCCTCGAGGCTTGAGTCAATGAGCAAGTCGTGTGTTCAACTGATGGAACAAAGCGGGTTCTGAAAAGGCTGCTTAGTTCCATCAGGTGTTGTTCACTTTCGCGAATACATGAATTAGTGAGTTCATGAATTCGCGGCTTTTACACCGAAGTTCACTGGAATTGCATGCCGCCGTCAACGATCAGCGTTTGGCCGGTGATGTAGTCCGAATCGTGTCCAGCGAGGAATGAGACCGCGTTCGCCACATCCGATGGTTCGCTGAGACGCCCGAGCGTGATGTCCTTGGAGAAGGTGCTCATGCCCCACTCGTCATCCTTACCGGCGTTTTGGGCAACATGATGGGCAATGTCCATCATCATTGGGGTCTTTACGATGCCTGGAGCGTAGGCATTGGCGGTGATGCCGTCCTTGGCAAGATCCTTGGCTGCGACTTGGGTAAGTCCACGAATCGCGAATTTCGTGGAACTGTAGAGCATCAGGTTGGCATTTCCGACGACCCCAGCCTGACTGGCTGCATTGATGATCTTGCCTCCATGACCTTTGCCCTTGAACAGTGCCGTTGCTGCCTGCATGCCCCAGATGCAGGATGCGACATTGATGTGATAGACCTTGTCGAACATTTCGGGGGTGATGGTGTCTATTGGTGTGGTGGGAGCAATCCCCGCATTGTTGACCAGCACGTTGAAATCTCCGAGCTTGTCCGCTGCAGCTTCGAGTGTCTGTGTGAATCCTTCACGGTCGGAAACGTCAACCTTGAAGGCTGCTGCCTCACCACCATCATCATTGATGGAGTCAGCCACCTTCTGAGCCATTTCGAGATTCAAATCGGCGATGGCGACGGCAAAGCCATCTTTGACCAATCGCCGGGCGATGGCCTCGCCAATGCCTTGTGCCGAACCTGTTATGCATGCTACTTCTTTGTTCATGATGCAAACCCCTTCTGGTTGCTTCACGTCTTTCGAAGTCTCGCGCCCTATTGCGTGCGACGTGTCCACTCTATATCCAGCAAAGCCTTAAACGCTGTTCATATGTGCGTGTCATGCGATACAGCGCAGATTCCTCGGCTTGACGATTAGGGCGAGCATCTGATCGTCCAGATGTGAATTTTCGATGAAAACAGCCTCGATTTTCGCTGAATCGTCATCCCCATGCTCGTATTTTCTCAGAGCATGCGAGTTTTGTTGCCTTTATGAGCTATACCCCCTGTTTTTAGGCATTTTCCGACCCATATTTAGCGGCTCTTGACAGTTGTTCGCAGAAAAGGCAACAAAACTCGCATCCTCGAGTGAAATGACGCAATTATGATGGGTTTGGGGCTGGAATTGCTCCTATGAACCCCATCTTTTCCCCTGCAAGGGCGCAGACAAGAAGGTTTGGATGATGTCCGAGCGTTTTCACTGCTTTCATGACCGCTTGTTGGTGGGTTCGGAGATACAATCGTCGTCCTTGATGACATGGTAGAGGCTTTTGCGCGAAACAGACGCTATACCTGCCACAACTGCTACAAGCTGAGCTGTCACCATGGATTTCTTCTCGGAGTGTAGAATACATCGGGTATGTGAGCACCTGAGATTCAACCATTTTGAGTATGTTAGACCACAGGGTCATGCGTCAATGAGAGGTGCTCAAAACTGCGTGCAGCACATTGCATATGCAGCTGCTATCGAGGGGGAAAGTTATGGAGAAAGGGAGCCGGTCAACGAACGCTTCCATGGAAACAACCATCTGGTGGCATGTGTACCCCTTGGGATTCCTTGGTGCTCCGATCCGCCCGGAAGCCGCATCGCAGCGAGTTCTGACGCACAGGCTTCGTCGGCTCATTCCCTGGCTTGATTACATGAACGATCTTGGAGTCAATGGACTGCTGCTTGGGCCAATCTTCACTTCGCAGACCCACGGCTATGACACGACTGACTTTTTCTCGATAGACCCCCGGCTCGGCGATCTCAACGATTTTGACGATCTGATGCGCGCTTGCAAGGATCGTGGCATCGCCGTGATGCTCGACGGCGTGTTCAATCATGTGGGTACTGGATTTCCCGCTTTCCAACGAGCATTTGCCGATCTCGGTGATCAGGATATGTTCACGATCCGGCGCAACGATCAGGGCGATCCCGACTATGTGAAGTTCGAGGGCCATGCTTCGCTGCCGGAGCTGAATCATGATTCGCCTCGTGTGGCGCAACTGGTTCGTGATGTCATGGAATTTTGGCTCGCCAAGGGCATCAGCGCATGGAGACTGGATGCCGCGTATACGACGGACGTGCATTTCTGGCAGCATGTCCTGCCCGAAGTACGTGCCAAATTTCCGAAGGTCTGGTTCATGGGTGAGGTGATTCAAGCGGATTATCCGACGGTGATTCGCGAGAGTGGCTTCGATTCCTTGACGCAGTATGAGCTGTGGAAGGCGGTATGGAGTTCTCTGAAAGATGGGAATTTCTTCGAGCTGGACTGGTCTCTTCAACGCCATGACGAGTTCATGGATGCATGCACTCCCCAAACCTTCATCGGCAATCATGACGTGACTCGCATTGCAAGCAAAGTCGGGATTGAAAAGGCGGTCCTGGCATGCGTGATTCTGCTCACCGTTGGGGGAGTACCCTCGATCTACTACGGCGACGAGCTCGGCATGACCGGAGTGAAGGAGGATCGTCTCGGCGGCGACGATGCGGTGCGCCCGGAGTTCCCGGCCACACCAAAGCCAAGCGATGAGCTGAATGAATCCCAATCGCGCATATTCGGCATCTATCGTTCTTTGATAGCGTTGCGCAAGGCCAACCCGTGGCTGGCTCGGGCGCGCACGAAGTCAACGCTGCTGCAAAACCGTCATTACACTTACGAATCCAAAGGTGAGCATGGCGAGACGCTCAGCGTCGATCTCCAGCTCGACCCACATCCGCGAGCAGACGTGCATCTATCCAACAGTTCCGTGCTGAGCTTCGCCATGTAGTCCCACACGGTTCCCTGTTTCCAAGACTTGCATGTGGATTCAGGGAATGACCAAGCCTTTGAGGAAGTATGCGGATATGCAGATCACGATAAGCGTGAGCATGTTGACCGCGTTATTGCTGGCGTATGCAATGCCGACCGTTGCGCGCTGCCGAGGATATGCCGGCGCATCCATGAGTTCGCCCCTGCTGTCCGCGAAACGCTGCTGAATCGTTGAACCCAACGCACTATCGATAAGCGTTCCAAAGAAGCCGAGAACGAGAACAAAAAAGAATCCGCGAATTCCATACTGACCGGCACTGGGTATGGCGAGCAAGGCGCTTCCCACGATTCCGGCCGCGACGCCCAAAAGCGTGACACCGCCTGAAGTACCGTTGGGCACAGACTTGAGGTTGATCAGATTCAGCACTTTGCCGCTGCTGAGCATGCCGATTTCTGAAGAAAATGTGTCGGCGCAAGCAGCAGCGAAAACGCTGAAACAAATCAGCGCCGCAGTGTTCGTGTTCTGCGAGAAATGTGAAACCCATAAGGCAACGCAGGCAGGAAGCGAATTGCATAGGACCTGCTTCCAATTTCTGGCACCAGTATCGGCCTGACGACTTTCGCCCTTCCTCTTTCTTGAATTGCTAATTTTCGACACCATCGAACCGGCAACGAAGAACAGCAGGAGACTTCCGGCCACCCAGATTGAAGAGAATGCATAGAGCGTGGCAGCGGTGAGTTCGGCAGCAACGATTCCATCCGCCGTGATTGCCGATTTGCGAAAGGCATAGATCAGGATGGCGAGTGCCACAAGCAGATAGAGTGTCATGCCAATGGATCCATAGCGTAGCAGCAGCGAGGCAAAGAGACCTGTGGCAATCGGGACTGAAAGATTGTCGCACCCGTGCTTTCCGGTGAGTTCAACGAATGCGGCAAAAATTCCAGTCGCCAATGCAATCAGTATCGATTCGGCAATGAAAATGCGCATTGATACGCTGTCGCCGTATTGCCAGCTATAGAAGGTCGTTTTGAGGTCGCTGTGCAGTTCGGGAATCAGCGCGATGCAGGCCAGGGTTACGAGAAATGCTGCGACGGCAACGGTTATGCTGCCTTCAAGGGATTTCTCCCGCGCAAAGGAGAAGGGGTGGTGCTTGCCCCAGCGTCCACCAACCAGTGAGGCGAAGCCATCGCCATACGCCATGGTGAGCAGACCGATGAAGGCCAGTTCCTTCCAGCCAAGCAAGTAGGCAGCCGAGCTGAGAGCGAACATGCTGAACGCATAATATACGGTGCCAAGATTCTCATGCTCTCGCGTCATGGCCTTGAAGAAATGGAAGCGAATGCTCAGTGCGTTCACGATAATGAAGGTGAAGGGCACCAAGGCAACCGCCCACAGCGATGTGAAGAAGGGCGTGATGAACACCCAGTTGCCAACCAGGATATGCACAAGCTTGCGAGAATATTCGCTGCGACCGCCCTGAATGCGTGCAACGAGAGTCGCCAAGCCCAGCACCAGCAGAATGTATGCCAGTGAAATGGCCAGACTCACTATATTTTCCATGATGCTTTCTCCCGTAGCTGGATTTCGGAAACGATGCGCAGACGCGTTGCCTTGCTGGTATAGCAACGTCTGGTGAAGCAGTCATACGACTGATCGCGAACTGCCTGCTCAATGGCCTGATAGAGTTTTGCCGCAACGATGAGGGGCATGCGAGCGGACTTATGGAAGTGGTCGATATAACGCTCATACGGCAGATAGTACTGATCGGCAAGGGTTGCAAGCCGTTCCCACAATGATACAAACGCCTCGGGTATTGCCTCGGGTTGTGCATCATTCCTGCCGTGAGCGAGCGAGACGAGAAGATCTCGCGTAATGCCATACGATTCAAGCAGATCATGAGGAATGTAGACACGATTGCGCTCGCGGATATCTTCTCCCACATCGCGCAGAATATTGGTGATCTGCATGGCGATGCCCAATTTTTCGCACGCCTCGATGAAATCCGCATCGAGAAGGGCATGCCTGTCATTCACGAGAATCGGAACCAGCACGATGCCGACTGAAGCTGCGACCAGACGTGAATATTCGATGAGTTCGTGAGTGGATGTGATGTCATGGAAGTCCGCGTCCATTCGTTGCCCTTGAATCTGCATCAGGAGTCCACGCTTCTGCACGCCATACCGCTGAACGCTGGCGACGAATGCCGGCCACCACGCCAGCGTGGGAGCGATGAGTGCACTGGGACTTTTACGGTTCGGACTGTCGTCTTGAGAGTCAGAGTGAACATTGTTGCCGTCCGTACTCATTGGGGTACCTCTGAATGGTGCCGATTCAAAGAGTGTGCGGACTGACGCTTCCAGATCGTCGAGCTTCGGCAGAACGGCGCTGCCTCCTTCGTCTACCAGATCATCGGCATAACGGCAGAAAGCGTAGACCGCAGTTACGGCCTGAAAGCGGTCTTCTGGCAGTCTCTTGAAAGCCTGATAGAAGCTTACGGCCTGTGTCTGCATGATTGAGCGAGCTGCCTCGAAGGATTGTTCCAAGGTAATCGAAGAGGATTCCGCGTCAGCATCTATTGAAAAGTCGGGTGTGGCTTGCTTTGGTGCATCATCTGCAGCATGCCGGTTGTTGTCATCATGGCCGTCACTCAAAAGTGTCGCCCTTCTCGTCTCGACGCAGTTCTTCCGCGCAGATTTTACCGCTTTGCATCACGATGGGCACGCCCGCACCTGGATGTGTGCTGCTGCCGGTAAAATATAATCCCTTGCAATGCTTGGCTTTTGCCTGTGGTCGCCAGTGATTGCTCTGCCGCAGGGTGGGCTGCAGTCCGAAGGTGGCTCCTCGATACGCATTGAACTCGTGCTCGAAGTCTTGAGGGGTGGCAACCTTCTCGAATATGATGTCTTCCTCGAGGTTTTCGAGGCCGGGGAGCTGCGTGAGCGCCTCCAGAACCTTATCGCGGTACAGCTTCACGGTCTGCTCGTTCCATTCGTACTGCGCCGTTCCCAGCTCGGAGATGGGGAGCAGCGCATAGAACGTGGACATGCCTGCCGGAGCCATGCTCGTATCGGTCTGGGTCGGAATATGCAGATATATCGAAGGTTGCTGAATCTCGGTGCCGTCAAAGATGCTGCGGAGATTCTCGTCATACTGTGATGAAATGACGAAATTATGTGTCGAAAGCTTGTCATACGTGCCCTTCACTCCCCAATAGAACACCAGACAGGAGCATGAATAGTCCATCTTGTCGATTTTCTTCGGCGAATACTTGCCACGTACCTTTGGGCTGTCGATAAGATGCTTCATCGCATAGGGAAAGTCGGCGTTGCAGACCACATAAGGAGCGTCTACAAGCCGGCCATCGACTTCAATGCCTGTGACCTCAATACCTCTGACGTGAATTCCCTTGACCTCGCTCTGCCCGCTGCTTTGAGCTGTACCCGAAGCCTTGTCGCCAGACTTGCCCTGATTGCCATCATCGGAGGTCATTATCCGCTGAACATTGGCATTGTAATGAATCTTGCCACCGATTTCTTCGAACAGTCTGGCCATCTGCTCGGCCATCGTATGCATGCCACCCTTGATGAACCAGATGCCATAGAGCAGTTCGATCATCGGAATGATGTTATAGAGCGAAGGGCCGTTGGTGGGTGAAACGCCGATATACAAGGTCTGGAAGCTCAGCATGCGTTGCAGATCCTGGTCAGGCATGAACTGGGCCATCAGATGATCGGCACTGTCGAAGGTTTTCAGCTTCATCGCCTGAACGAGCATGTATGGATTGTAGATATCGCGTCGATGACGGAACGGTCTGGTGATGAAATGCTGATACGCCACCTGATATCGGGTATAGAGAGTGCTGAGATAGTCAAGGAATCCCTTGGCATTTTCGGGGCCTTTGCTCTCGACCAGCTTCATCAGGTCGGGAAGGTTGTTGTTGATCGCATAGTGACGCATCGGACTACCCTCGAAGAAGACCTCATACATCGGATCCAAGCGCGTCATGGGAATGTAGTCGTCCGGATTGCGGTCGCACAGCCGGAAAATGTCTTGATAGATTGAAGGCATCATCACCAGTGTCGGACCAACGTCAAAGGTGAAACCCTGTTCACGAATCTGATGCATCTTGCCACCCGGCATGCTTTGCTTCTCATAGATCTCAACCGAATATCCCGCATGCTGCAAACGAATGGCTGCCGACAATCCGCCGATTCCGGCTCCAACGACCACAACTTTCTTCCCCAAGTATTCCGCCCCTACTCGTGCACTTACTATCGAATCCAACTGGTACACACAACTTTTTGAACCCAGCTTTTGACCCCAAGATTTGACCCCAACGTTGGGCCTTCCAAGCCCTACCGATAACGATTCTACCGAGAAATCGCTACAAAAGCGTTCAAGGCGGCAATGCAAAACGCGCGGGAAAGCGATAAGACCGATGCTCTGCAGCGTTCACAGACTGCTAGAACTCTTCGTACCATTGTGGGTTCTGGGCAAACGAACGTCCTTCAGGATTGTCAAGAGTGGCGATCTGCATCATGTCGTCGCCATCGAGGGTGAAGCCGGTCACGTCGATGTTGGCTCGCTGACGTTCCGGGTCAACCGACTTGGGTATGCAGACATCGCCAATCTGCAGATGCCAGCGAAGGATTGCCTGCACCACGGAAATGTCATGTTTCTTTGCAATGGCCGTCAAGGTCGTATCCTTAAGCATCTGATTGGCACGGCCCAGCGGACTCCAAGCCTCGGTGATGATACCGTGGGTCTTGTCATAGGCACGCTGCGTCGTCTGCTGGAAGTAGGGGTGCAGCTCGATCTGATTCACCTCAGGGGCAACGCCGGTCGAATGAATGAGCATATCGATATGGCCGGGCAGAAAGTTGCTCACCCCGATATGCTTGACGATGCCTTGCTGCCGAGCGTCAACAAGCGCTCGCCATGCGTCGGTGTATTGCCCTTTCGAAGGGTTCGGCCAATGAATCAGATACAGGTCGATGTAGTCGAGACCCATGCGTGCGACGCTTTCTTCAATCGTTGCGCGCGCACCATCGTAATCCTGATGTCGGCCGGGAAGCTTGCTGGTGACCTGAATGTCTTCACGAGCGATGCCGGACTCGCGGATTGCGCGACCGACGATTCCCTCATTCTCGTAGTTATACGCGCTGTCGATCAGTCGATAGCCAACTCGCAGGGCAGACGTGATGGCTTCGATGCCATCAAAACCGTTGATTCTGTAAGTGCCGAAACCGATTGCGGGGAGTTTCAGACCGCTGTGTGATGTTCTGACTGGAATGTCTGGCGGATTCATGAAATTGTGGTCTAGTGCTTGCCGTTCGTCTTGTATTTCGCTCACTGTCGAGTCCTCTCATGTAGCCGATTCATGTACTGTTTTTCATATTCGTGCAGCTGTCCGAGCAGCAACGTGCATGTGCTCTCACAACGTAGGTGTTCTCACAACATAGGTGTTCTCATAACAATAGGCATGAGAATTTCATGAAAATTTATTGTGCTGAAAGATAGATTCAGACATGTATGAAACTCGACAATTCCAGACCTTCAGTTCTATATGTTATTATAGAATCATAGGAATGACAAAAAACGCGGATCTTATTCTAAAGGAGTACTCAAACGTCAAGAAATTCTCAGTCAGGCACTAAAGCTCATTGCGGAAAATGGCTTTGAATCGACCAAGCTTCGAGAACTCGCTGAGTCCGTCAACCTTTCCGAAGCCGGTCTCTTGCACTATTTCGGGACGAAGGATGATCTGTACGTCGAAATACTGCGTGAAAACGACAAGAATGAACTATACGAACTGTTCCGACTGAACACGGAAAACAGCGCAATCCGACCTAGTGGCACTGAGACGACATGCAAGAATGACGAATCGGAAGATGGCCGGGAGAGCTCCCGGGACTCCGGTACCGATTCAGATTCAAGTTCAGATTCAAGTCCAGAAGCTGTATCATCCGAAACTGCTGCTGCAGCAACCAACCGCAAGCAGAACGGGTCGAAGCTTTCCATTGCTCAATTGTCCGAAGGCACGGGCAAGCTCTTCGAAGACCAGGCGAAGCTCATGACTGCACAGTCGAGCGAACACGTCGATGTGCTCTCCCGTCTGGTGGGCATCATGGCGCATAAGGCGCAGGTTCCAGGACTGGTGGAACTGTACTCGTACATGTCGGTGAAGGCCGCAGACAAAAGCAACCCAGCGCACGCCTACTTCATGGAACGCAGAAACATTTCATCGGCAATCTCCGTTCCGATGTTGAAGCGACTGCAAAAGAGGGGCATCGTCAGTTCAAAACTCGAGCCAAGCGATCTCAACCGCATCTTCAATGCAGTGACTGACGGTCTGCTCGTTCAACGATTGATTGATCCGGATCTTGACATTGAAAGCCTGCTGCTGGAATTGTGCACAATCATTGACTGGAAGCGCGACCCTCATTCCAACCCAGACATTGAGTCGATTGAAAAATTGAGAAATTGAGAACACAATCCTGATTCTCCGATTCGGCCAGCAAGCGAACGGTGAACGAGCGGGGAGTAAGCAGTCCAACAGTGCTAACGTCTGACGCTGAGTTCCTGCCGCTCCTCGTCAGACTGACCGCTTGCAGCGGCCTGCATTGTTTCATTGCCTGTTCTTTCATCGCGCGTTCCGTCATCGAAGGTGTCGCCATACGTGGCTGATGCAATTGCATCGTCCTCATCGCGCTGCATCATGTCCATCTGTTCACGAACCCATACACGTTCGGCAGGATTGATGTCACGAAGGCCAAGATACTTCTGATAGGCGGGATAGAAGGTTCGAAGAATGGGGTACAGCGCGAACAGCGTATGCTCAGGCTTATCCGTGCGCCAATGCTGAGGGTGAGCGTCAAAGGTATTGCGGAAGCGTTTCATATATCTTCTGAATGACGAAAGCGACGTGTCGATTCTGCGTGCACTCATGCCCACGATCATGCGGGGGGAATAGACGGTTTCGAACCCTTTGCCGAGCAGATGCAGGGAAACGTCGACGTCTTCGTGCATCACATCGGATTCATCGCGGCACACCTCTTTTGAGATTGCCTTCCAAGCGCTTGCCCGCAAAGCCATATTCGACCCGAACAGCAGATAATGGCCTCCATCGGCCTTGTAGATGTTTTTCCTGATGCGGTTATCGCCCTTCAACCCAATTTTGCGGCCGGGCATATCATAGTAGACCACGGGTCCGGTGGCGCCCATGGCATCGTCGTCTTCGGTGAAGATACCCGAAACAACCTCGACCCAGTCAGGTTTCAGCATGCAATCGGCATCGACGCGGCCAAGCACATCGCCCGTTGCATGATTCAAACCCCAATTGCGGGTTGGAATGAGACCTTGTTCCCTGTTTTGGTGGAGAAGACGCACATGAGCCTTGGGATGCTCATGAATGAACTGCTTCACGACCATGACAGTATTATCGGTTGAGCGATTGTCAACGACAATAACCTCGTGCGGCATCACTGTTTGACTTGTAGCATTCTGCAAGCAGTCAGCGATGCGTTCCTCTTCGTTCCATGCAGGGATGACAATTGAAACAGTCAGCATAGATAACAGCCTACGTGCAAGCCCATACAGCATTCTTGGGCTAGCACAGTCGCATTCAGGTGCGTCGAAGCCACCCTTGTCGTTTTTAATGGGGATAATGGAAGGTATGACTTCCACAGACAACGAACAATTTGATCTCGGCTCAGTGTTCCCCGAAAAAGGGGATCCCAGAAAGCCTCCAGAATGGTATAGCAGAGCACTGCTCTATACCGCCATAGGAGTTTTCGCCTCATGGTTCGTCTATAAGTCATGGGGAAAAATCGAGTTCCTGGTTCTCGACGTTGTCATTTCGACATTCATAGCCTTGGCCTTGGAACCATTGGTCAAGATGATGGTTCGTCACGGTTGGAGACGAGGTGCAGCCTCAGGCGTTTCCATCATCATGCTGGTCATTGCGGTTCTCGCGTTGACGGCGATGTTCGGCAGTCTGTTCGTGCAGCAGGCAACCGCCATGATCTCGGGGATTCCACAGTTCTATGCAGAAATTGCCAGCCTTGTCTCAAGCAAGACATCATGGAAATTGCCCGCAATCGGCGATCTCGGCAACGAAATTCTCGGCAGCATACAGACATCATGGGTACGCGACTTCGCTGGACAGGCGATCTCCACAACCGTGAGCTTCCTTGGTGCGGTGCTGAATCTCATGACCGTGATGCTTGTCACCTTCTATATCTCGGCATCCGGTCCCAAGATGCGACGCAGCGTATGCCAATGGATGAACCCTAAATCCCAGCGAAAATTCGTCATGGTCTGGACAGTGGCCCAGGATCAGATCTCCAGCTTCCTGTTCATCCGCATCATTCTGGCAGTCATCAACAGCGTCTGCCTGATAGTGTTCCTCGTCATTCTCCACGTACCATACTGGCTGCCACTTTCCCTCTTCTGTGGGCTGGTGGCACAGTTCGTGCCTACCATCGGCACCTATATCGGCGGGGCACTGCCAATCGTGGTTGCATGGGCAAGCGTCGGACTGACGCAGGCGGTTGCCATTCTGATATACATCATCATCTACCAGCAGATAGAGAATCTCATTTTCGTGCCGAAGATATCTCAACGCACGATGGACCTGAACCCAGCAGTCGCCTTTCTTTCGGTGTTGGGCATTGGCGCGGTGTTTGGCGCTCTCGGCGCATTCCTCGCCCTGCCTATTGCGGCAAGCTTCCAAGCCATATTCAAGGCATACACGAAGCATTACGACTTGATTGATTCGCCACTGCTCCACGATCCGAAACCGGTGAAGAAGTCTAAGGTCATTGCAGGGGCCGAGGCGTTCAACGAGCATGTCATCAAACCTGTCGCCGAGCGCATGCCGCGCGCGGCGCGCGGTTCGAGCTCCCGCATTCACAGTGAGTCAGTCAGCGGTGACGCGCAGGACACATCCCAGCACCAGCAGACCATGCAAGATTTAGACACATCGGAAACTGTTGCAATTCCGCAAAAAAAAGCTAAGAATACATCCTTGGGCGCAAACTCAGACAAAACGAAGACCTCGCCGGATGGCGCAGACAGGTCGCGTGACGATAATCCTCGGAATAGGTGGCATTGATGGCAATTCTTGTTGTGTTGGACTGTCTGCTCTGGATACTCGGAATCGTCAGCATCATCTATCAGGCGGTGTGCATCCTCACGTCCTTCGTATCCAAACCGGTCACCTTCAAGGATGTGCCGATGGATAAGCATTACGCGGTGCTGATTTCCGCCAGAAACGAAGAACTGGTCGTCGGCAATCTGATTCGTTCGATTCATTCCCAGTCGTACCCCATCGATCTGATCGACATATGGCTCGTCGCTGACAATTGCACCGATGACACTGCTGGGTTGGCGCGGAGCATGGGCTGCCATGTGGTCGAACGCCATGATCTCGACCAGATTGGCAAAGGATATGCTCTGACTTTTCTGCTCAACCAGATCAACGAATCACGGATGAGCCAGATCTATGACGCCTATTTCGTGTTCGACGCGGACAATCTGCTGCACAAGCGCTATATCGAAGAGATGAACAAGGCTTTCCAGTCCGGATTCAAGATTTTGACCAGCTATCGAAATTCGGTGAATTTCTCGGTGAACTGGGTCTCTTCCGGCTCTGCTCTCTGGTTCATCCGCGAATCGCGTTTTCTGAACTCATCGCGTATGGTCCTCGGATCCAGCTGCCATGTTGGAGGCACAGGATTCATGTTCTCCAAGGAAATCATGGAGAGAAACAACGGTTGGAAATTCCATCTGCTGACCGAAGATCTGGAATTCACGATGGACTCGATTCTGCATGGAGACAGAATCGGATACTGCGGGACGGCGATTCTCTATGACGAGCAGCCTGTGACATTCAAGCAGAGCTGGCGTCAGCGCGTGCGATGGAGCAAGGGATTCCTCGAAGTCTTCCGCTTTTACGGGCCAAGCCTGATGCGTCGTGCAATACGGGAGCGAGATTTTTCGGCCGTCGATTTGACCCTGCTCATATGCCCCTTCACCGCTTTTGGAGCGCTTCGCGTCGTTCTTTCGATGATCTTCGTCGCATGCGGTTTCACCACGCTATCGACGCAACTGAGCACGATCTCTGGCTACATGACCAGCATCGTGCTGAGCATGTTTTCGATGATGGGACTCGCCGCCATGACGATCATTGCCGAGCGCAATCGCATCGGTGCTTCGAACAAGGAACTGTTTGCATATTGCCTGAGCTTCCCGATCTATATGCTGAGCTACATCCCCATTTCCTTCCAAGCCATCTTCTCGAAGCCGGAGTGGAAGCCAATCGAACATCACGGACATTAACGGCAGTGCTCCAGGAGGCATGATTCACGGATGTTATGCTGATACCATGATTGACACACCTGGCCTTGCCATGCCTCAAATCCCTTCCAACAGCCAAGATCAGAATTATGCCCCTGACATGATGATGCCCAATGGCAGCGCGGCCATGTCGTTGCGCGGACTGGCGAAATACTATGGCTCGACAGTTGCCGTGAACGGTCTTTCACTCGATATTCCTGTCGGATCCTTCTATGGGATCGTCGGCCCCAATGGTGCAGGAAAAACGACCACGTTGAACATGGCCACCGGCATGCTGATACCGGATGCCGGCGTTGCCACGGTTCTTGGCGTCGATGTCTGGCGCGAGACCAGCAAGGTGAAGAACATGATCGGGGTAATGCCTCAGCCTTCCCAGGTTTTCGACCGGCTGACCGGCATGCAGCTGCTGATGTATTCAGGAATGCTGCGAGGAATGAAACGCGCCGAAGCGCAGCAGCGAACCAATGATCTGCTCGTAGCCTTCGATCTGGAGGATGCCCGCAATCTTATGGTCGCCGAATACTCTTCCGGCATGATGAAGAAGATCTGCCTGGCAACCGCCATGATTCATAGTCCACGAGTGCTTGTGCTCGATGAACCCTTTGAATCCGTCGATCCGGTTTCAAGCGCGAATCTCAAGGACATTCTGGTCGAATACGCACAGACCGGAGGCACCGTGATCATTTCTTCACATGTGATGGCGCTCGTCGAGAAAATGTGCACGCATGTTGCGGTGATTGCCAACGGTCAGGTCAAGGCTGACGGGACGATTGACCAAGTGGCCGCGGGAGAGGATCTTGAGGATCGATTCCTGCAACTGGTAGGTGGAAGGCATCAGGCAGCGCACATCGCATGGCTGCAGGGTGGCGGTACAACAGCAGCAACAGCAGCAACAGCCACAACAGCTGAAACAACCACAGATGGTTCCGCAACGGATTCTGCAACGAAATAGGCAGCTACATAGGGGAATAGCAGCATGCTGTCTGCTCTGGACGGTGGCAAGGGAAATGGAATGATATGCGTATTGCAATGCTCGTAATCCGACTGCGCTGGTCGCTCACTTGGGCGTATCTGCGAAAGTCCTCATGGCAGACGATCGGCTTTATTGTGGGCATCGTCGTTGCGCTGGCCTGCATCGTTGGTGTTGGCAGGGGTGCATGGGAGATCGGTTCGCTTGTCTCGGAGCATTCCGACGTGAACGGCGTATCTTCGCTACTCATCATGAATACGGTGATGGTGGTTGGTGGCACCTTTGCATTTCTGATGACGATAATTCTGCAATTGATGCTGTTCGGTCAGGGTTCAACCTTGAGTGCTGACCGGTTTGAAATTTTTGGCATACGCGATCGCGACCTCCAATTCGGGCTTACGCTTTCTGGACTTTGCGGTGTTCCTGGCATCACCAGTCTTGCCGTAGCTTTCCTGATTTCGTTGATATATCGTTCCTTTGGTCTGCCCACTGTTGTCGTTTCCCTGATTGCCGCGCCATGTGCAGTCATCACCATTGTGAGTCTGTCGAGGCTGATCATGTCTGCAGCTTCGACTCTGCTGCAATCAAAGCGCAGTCAGAGCATGCTCTATATTGCGATTATTCTGATCTTCATCCTGGTGGCGAATACTCCAAACATCGTTATCAATTCATTTGGGATCCAGAAGCTTCAGCTCGGTTGGTTCACTGGGTTTTCCAACGTTCTTGGATGGACACCTTTCGGTGCAGCCTTCCAGCTGCCCTTTGACGCCTTGACAGGCAACTGGCTGATGGCCTTGGTTCGTGTGCTCATTCTTTTCCTCACATGGTGCTTGTGCTTCATGGCATCGATGTGGCTGATGCGACGTGAGCGCATGGTTGCCGGTGCAGCGGAAAAGGTGGTGCTGAGCAAGGGCATAGGTTCATTCTCCTGGATGCCGGATTCCGTGTCGGGCGCTGTATCGGCACGCTATCTGACATACCTGCTGCGTGATCCTCGACAGGCGATGGTGCTGCTGATGCCCGTGATCTTCTTGGGGCTGTTTTCGCTGCAATCGGGTACTCTGTCCGAAATGGTTTTCGCCGCGCCCCTGATGTCGGCCATGTTCATGATGATGCCAGAATCAAATGGTCTGGCATACGACGGCATGGGCATGACCATGCATGTCCAGATGGGTGTGCGTGGCATTGATGATCGTATTGGACGCGCCCGCGTTCTTGCAGTGCTGGGAGCCATCTACATGCTCCTGATAGGGGCGGTGAGCCTCGTTGTCTATAACCTTCGTGACGGGCAGTACATGATGATCGGGACGGTGTGCGCCCTCTGCGCGGTCGGCATGTATCTGGCGAGTGTTGGCGTTGCAGAGGTGTGCTCCTGCATGTTCATGTACCCGGTAGCCAGCCTGAAAAAGCCGTTCTCTTCACCCCAGGGCCGTGCGCTGTCACAGGGCTTCCTGCCATTCATTCCCATGCTTGCCACCGGATTGGTGATGACTCCTACGGCTGTGACGATCATTGTGCTCGCCGTTCTTTCAGGGATGGGCTTCCTGTGGATAGCTATTCCCGTTGCGCTGGTCAACGGATTGCTGGTGCTATGGCTTGGCGTAGTCTTGGGAGGTAGAATCATGGACGCGCGCCAGCTGAAGATAGTGGCAACGTTGAACCATTTTGCGCAATTGCAGCGTTAACGAGCTGCACAGGAATTGAGGTTCGGTGTTTGAACACAGCTCGGAGACGTCTGTCGAACAGGTGCATCCACATCGCAGCTTCTGGCGCATCGCATGCACCGCTGTGCTGACCGCTGCAGTCTCTGCTGGCTACATCGTTGCCGATATCTATGGATATGCTCCCGGAGTGTTGACCAATACGGGTTTTTCCCACTATGTGGCACCTGGAATTCGCACGCCCTACGCTGCCGCAACCATTGATGACAAGCTCGAGGCAGGAACTGCCATCAATGCTCAGCAGGCTTCCGATCTGTTGAACGCCTTGAAGAGCGCCCAGGGGGTAGGTTCTCAAATTTCCGCAATCATTCGAGATTCCAGTGGCTCGACGGTTGCCGAGCTCAACGCCTCAACGGCCCGAGAACCGGCCTCTACCATGAAGACGTTGACAGCCTTCGCTGCCGCATCGACCTTGGATATGGGATCGACACTGGATACCAAGGTGTTTCTAGTGCAACCCGCAAACGGTACTCCACAACTGGTTCTGCAAGGCAGCGGTGACATGCTGCTGGGCACCGGTGAAAACGACCCGAATCATGTCAATGGCCGTGCAGGATTGGCAACGCTCGCCTCGCGCACCGCAGAGGCTTTGAAGCAGCGAGGGATTTCCCAAGTGACGCTGAGCTATGATGACTCGCTTTTCGGCTCTGACCGAATCCCCCAGGGCATACAGCAGAACGATGCTGAATGGCGCAATTTTGCACCGGTCTCGTCGATGGCCGTTGATGGCGGCAAACAATGGACCGATACAGCGAAACCTTCGAATCCTGACAATGATGAGGTGTATCCCACTCGCTCCACAACGACCGCTTCGGATACGGCGAAAACCTTCATATCGAGTCTTTCGACAGTGGGAATCACCGTTAATGGTTCGGCATCGAGCGGCGGATCGCCTTCGAATTCGACGCCCATCGCATCTGTCAGTTCCGCAAGGCTAGGCGAAATCATGGCATACACCTTGCGTAACTCAGACAATACCGAGGCTGAACTGTTCGGACGGCTGCTCGCATTGAAGCTGAACCAGTCGAACTCGCCTGCAGGTGCCACTGCTGCAACGGAATCCGTATTGAAGCAGCAAGGCATAGATACCAACGGTCTTCATATGGCCGATAGCTCAGGATTAAGCCCGGGCTCGACGCTGAGCGTGAATACGCTGGCGGATGTTCAGGGAAAGCTGCTCGCGCGAGGAACAGCCGTCGCAGCGGCAGAAGGTCTATCGATTGTCGGTGTTGTAGGAACCGCAAGAACTCGCAGCGCTGACGATTCAATGAATGGTCTGATTCGAGTCAAAACCGGTACCCTTTCAACGGTCAGCGCCATGGCAGGCAACGTTTCGAGAATCCGAGGAGGGGCGCTCACCTTCGCCGTCATCATCAACAATGGCGATAACATGTGGTCTGCCGAACAGGCGGTGAATGCGTTCATCGCCAAGCTGCCGAATCTGTGACCTGGACAAGTCATCATGTGTCACTTGCAATCGGTAGTGCGCAATCTGTTATGGGCAGCGCTGCTCAGACTGTGTTGGTGCGGCGGCTGTATTCTTGACATAGGTCACGCACAATGTTCGTTGAACCGTATCCGTTCACACATGCATGAAGTTTGGAGATCGTTCTATGTATTCTGCCGTGATGAAACGAATGGTGGGAGAGTTACGCAGATCATTGGAACTGCAAGGTTTTCGTAGACAATCCAAGAAATTTGCAAGTCATGGCGTTCATCAGGCGGCGTCCGACGCACCCTTGCTGCTGGTCGCGTGCTCTGGTGGCAGGGATTCTCTGGCGCTGGCATATGGCGCTTCGATTGTCTGCCCGATGCTTGGGCTGCGGTGCGGTGCCATTCTCATTGACCACGGGCTTCATCCGAACTCGGATGCTGTGGCGCGGCACGCTGCCCATCAATGTGCCTCCATGGGTTTGAGCCCGGTCACCACGAAGGCCGTGACAGTCAATCATTCCAAGGCTGGCGAGGAGTCGGACGCGCGCGACGCCCGTTATGCAGGAATCATTGCATATGCGCGTCAGGTCGAAGCCAGTGCCGTCATGCTGGCTCATACCCTTGATGACCAGGCTGAGACGGTGCTTATCGGGCTGCTGCGTTCGGCGGGCACTCAGGCGCTCGCAGGGATGCCTGAGATGTCGATAAAAGGTGGCGTACGGTTTATTCGTCCGATGCTGAACATGAGAAGGGCGGATTCCACAATGATTTGCATGGATGCCGGAATCGACTTCTGGGATGATCCGACGAATGGCGACGACATTGCCAGCGACCATAGCTTGCCGGTTCAGTATCCCTTGCGCTCTCGCATACGTCACGATCTCATGCCAGCCCTTGATGCCTGTAGCGGCAGCGACGCGGCAGCGCTGCTTGCTGGAAATACTGTCCAGGCACGCGAAGATCTCGAATATATGGATGCACAGGCTCGTCTGCTTGCCCACGATACATGCATCGTGGAAGAGAGCGAGCGATCTGTGCAGACGGCCAAGCTTCAGGCGACTCAGCTGTCGTCGCAGCCCGTAGCGTTGAGGAAACGGGTCATCATCATGGCGCTGAACCAGTGTGGCATTCCGTTTTCGACGCGGCAGCTCGATGCGATAGATGCGCTGATCGCCCATTGGCATGGGCAGGGTGTCGTGAATCTTCCGATCGGATTCTCAGCAAACCGTCAGGATAACGTCATTCATCTATGCAAAGATGGTGGTCATGCAAATCGCTGACATTAAATCCGACATTGACCATGAACTGGTCTCGAAAGAGCAAATTGAATCAAAGATAGAAGAGGTGGCGGCGCGGGTTAGCAAGGATTATCAAGGCAAGTCTCTGCTGCTCGTTGCCGTGTTGAAGGGGGCAGTCAACACGCTTACCGCTTTTTCGCAGGCGCTGAGCATCCCAGTCGAGATGGATTTCATGAGTCTGTCATCCTATGGTCTGGGCACCACATCTACCGGAACCATCACCATTCGGCAGGATTTAAGCACGGACATCACCGGTCGGGATGTTCTCATCGTTGAAGATATCGTTGATTCGGGAAACACGCTGAAATGGCTTGTAGGAGACTTGAAGCGCAGAGGCGCAGCTTCCGTGGAAGTTTTCGCGCTCTTGGAGAAGCCGTCACGTCGCGAGGTGGAAGTTGACGTAAAGTACCGGGGATACGACATTCCAGATGAATTCGTAGTCGGATTTGGCTTGGACTTCGGAGAGAAATACAGGAATTTGGATTCCATCGCAGTCCTCAAACCAGAGGTGTATCAAGGAGAACAGGTATGAGCTATCCTCAGGGTCCGCAAAGGCGCCCACCGGTAGGTAATAACGGCAACAGGCCAAACAACAACATGAACCCGTTCAACAACCAGTCCCAAGGCGACCCCAACGCGGGATCGAACGGCAAGCGTCCATTCTGGCAGATGCCGTGGGTGTGGATTGTCGTGCTGGCAATGCTCGCGATAGCAGCCTTCCAACTGTTCTCCATGAATGGCACGCAGACAATCTATACCAAGGACGGTCTGGCCCTTCTGCGTGACAACAAGGCAAACTACGCTGAGATTACCGAAACCAAGCAGCTCGTCACCCTTGAGCTGAAGAACGACTTCACGAAAAAGGACCCGAGCAACGGCCGGGTACGCAACTATGGCAAGAGCGTCCAGTTCTACTATGTCTTCGCGCAGGGCGGTCAGGTGGTGAAGGCCGTCGAAGATAGCAGCCTTTCCAAGGGATACAACTCGACGGTGCCGCAGACGAGCATTCTGAGCTATCTGATCACTTCGATGCTGCCTCTGCTTATCATTCTTGGACTGTTCTGGTTCTTCATGAGCCGAATGCAATCGTCAGGCGGCGGTCTGTTCGGCATGGGCGGCAAAAAGAACGCAGGACGGCTGCTGGACGGCGAGACACCGAAAACGAAGTTCTCTGACGTTGCCGGCGAGCAATCGGCCGTCGAAGAGGTCGAAGAAATCAAGGACTTCCTCAAGGATCCATCGAAGTACAAGGCTCTGGGAGCGAGAATTCCACGAGGAGTACTGCTCTACGGCCCTCCAGGAACAGGAAAGACCCTTCTGGCCCGAGCGATTGCAGGCGAAGCGGGTGTGCCATTCTATTCGATGGCCGGTTCCGACTTCGTTGAAATGTTCGTAGGCCTTGGTGCTTCCCGCGTTCGCGATCTCTTTGACGAGGCCAAGAAAAACGCTCCGGCCATCATCTTCATCGATGAAATCGATGCCGTAGGACGACGCCGTGGCTCAGGAATGGGCGGCGGACACGATGAACGCGAGCAGACATTGAACCAGCTGCTCGTCGAGATGGACGGATTCAACAACGATACGAATCTGATTATCATCGCGGCAACCAACCGTCCTGACGTGCTCGATCCTGCGCTGCTGCGTCCAGGTCGTTTCGACCGCCAGGTCGGTGTCGAAGCTCCCGATTTGGAGGGCCGCGAAGCCATTCTGAAGGTTCATGCCAAGGGCAAGCCGTTCGTGCCGGATGTGGATCTGCATATCGTGGCAGTACGCACGCCAGGTTTCACCGGTGCCGATCTGGCAAACGTCCTCAACGAAGCTGCATTGCTGACGGCTCGTTCGAATGCGCAACTGATTGATAATCGAGCCATCGACGAGGCTATCGACCGTGTTCAGGCAGGGCCGCGCCGTCAGTCGAAGGGCATGGCGCTGAACGAATTGCGCAATACGGCATACCACGAAGGTGGTCATGCCTTGGTTGCCGCAGCACTGCATAACACCGATCCCGTCACGAAGGTCACGATTCTTCCTCGAGGACGCGCACTCGGATATACGGCAGTCATGCCGACCGAGGATCGTTACTCCCAGTCTCGCAACGAGCTGCTCGATCAGATGGCCTACGCCATGGGTGGCAGAACTGCAGAAGAGATCGTCTTCCACGATCCGACGACCGGTGCCTCCAACGATATCGAAAAGGCGACGAAGATCGCCCGCAAGATGGTTGTCGAATTCGGATTCTCCGCAAAGCTCGGTGCCATCAAGTGGGCCGATGACGATGACGATCAGACAACGGTTATGGATGGTCTGCAGCCTCGCAAATATTCGAACGAGACCGCTCAGATCATCGATGACGAAGTCCGCAAGCTCGTTGAGCGTGCCCATTCAGAAGCATGGGACATCATCAACCAGAATCGTCATATCCTCGATGAACTCGTGCGCCAATTGCTGGTCAAGGAGACGTTGAACGAACGCGAGCTGAAGCAGGTCTTCTCAGCCATCGTCAAGGCTCCGGTACGTCAGGTCTGGCTTTCAGACAGTTCACGCCCTGACTCGAACATTCCCCCTGTTGAAATCCCAGAGTCACTCAAACGTGGCATTGGCATGAAAACAGGCGAGTGAACGGCCAATCATCGATGGATGTGATGAAGCTCACCGGCATCAGACCGGAACGACATGGCAAGAACTCGACAGACCAGATGTCTGCCGCGAACGGCAACCATGACTCGCTCCTTGCTGATGCCGGTGCTCGCCATCATCCGGGCACGGTAAGCGTTGATCTTGTCATGCGTTGCGATCTTCAGCAAGCGGGCAGATCAGCGGATATCACACAGACCGTGGATTATGAACAGCTGGCGCATCGAGTGGCTTCGGTTATCGAACGCGATGAACACGGCCTGCTCGAAGCGCTTGCCTATGACGTTGCGCAGTCTGTGCTGCTTTCACACCTCATACGCGAAGTGGAAGTCACGGCTCACGAGGCGCGAAGCATCCGTGGGGTATTCGTTGACGACGTTTCGGTCACCATTCGATGCGCATCCGATTACCACGAGCAGCATGACGACAAGCCGAACCAATTGGACCAATCTGAGCGAGCTGGGCAACCTGAGCGAGATGAGCAATTTGACCCATCAGATGCCACGCCTACGCAGGCCTCACATATCGCAGCATCGGCACATACAGAGCACGCAGAAGCGTCTGCTCCATCAGCCGAAACGCATTCGTCTGAAGCAACCCGACCCCAGACTCGTGAAGCTCTGATAGCCCTGCAAACGCCAATCGTCAAGAACCAAGCAGCAGATGCCCAGGCGATACTACGAGCGGCTGTCGTTGCCGTCGATAGCGTTCCAGGTAATCAAGTCGTCGGAATTTCTCCTCTGTACCAATGTGTCGCCGTCACCCACAATGACTCATTCAATGCGGTCGTGCTCATAGAGACATCGCTCAACAATGCCGACATCCACTCGTCATTGGCACTGTTGGAACACTCGCATCAGGCCTCAAAGCATCGGGACACCCGTGCCACAGCTACATCAGAAGCATCAGACGAGGTATCGCATCAATCTGGAAGTTTGAAGGCGATGCTGCTGGATCTACGCGCGCGGCATCATGAGAAAGAAACGGAGCAGCGTTCCGTGCTGCCGGGCTTGGCTGACCATGCGGAGATCCTTGCGCCGTGGAACGATCTGAACGCGACCATGCAGCATCCCGATGCTGTCGATACGGCAGCGATGCTTGAGAAGCTGTTGAATGATGCACCCAATCGACAGAATATCAGCAAGGTTTCTGATACATGGATTCTTGGAGGTGCCGTATGAAGGCCAGACGTACGCCGTGGTGGTATTACCTCGTAGCCGTCGTTGTTGGAGCCGCTGCTGGATTCGCCATGTCAGCGCTGACCCAGGCAAGCCAGTTCTCTCTCATGGGCGCACCTTGGGTGGTGCCGGTGCTGCTGGTGGCCCTTGGCGCCTATGTGTTCTACGAGGCGTATCAGGTCCACCTGTATGTCAAAGGGGACCGCGATGAACTCGATCCGATTCGTGCCGTCAATACCCTTGTCATCTCCAAGGCGCTGGCCTTGGCTGGGGCTGCTTTGGCAGGCTGGTACGGCGTGCAGCTCATCATGAGTCTTTCTCATGCGGAGGCTCAATATTTCAAAACGGTGATTATCGAATGCGCCATCTGCACTGTCGTATCCGTTGTCGACATGATTGTTGGCATTGTGAGCGAATGGCTGTGCCAGCTGCCTCCTCGCGAAGGACCTGAACATCCGAAGACGATAGCGGCGAAACGCAAGCGCAAACTTGCCAGCTCGCGAGCGAATAAAACCTTCAACCGGGTGTCGAGACGCTGAAGGATACAGTCAATACGATGTCCGAAGTCGCACTGCATCGCACCAGCCATGCTCGCGACATCGCCGGTATCCAAGTTCCTCCGCTTTTGGTAGTATGGGCAAGTTGCCATCTGCAAGTTTGCATGTGACACAGCGGGGCCTTAGCTCAGTCGGTTAGAGCAAACGACTCATAATCGTTCGGTCCAGGGTTCAAGCCCCTGAGGCCCCACACGTTCGGAACTTCTTTCAGAAGTAAGGAAGAATGGTAATCGAAAGATTCCTACCACTCCGTCAAAATGGCCTTTTCTGCAACATTCTGCAACAAACTGAAAGTCTACTGACGCGCCGTAACAACATTTGAGATGAGAATTGAGTGTGGTCGTGAAGTATACGAAAGCGATTCGCTCTAACGCACTGCTGTTTCTTGGTTGCGTTCTTACAGGGCTTAAGCAACACACTGTTCGTTGTCGGACAAACACCATATGATTGATTTAAGATGTTGATGTGTAGGCAATTTCAACGTACCAAAGGGAGGGCTATGCAATCGATAGAAATAGCAAATCTATTTGTACAAAGGCACGGCAACGACCTTTATCTGACAAATTTAAAGCTCAACAAACTTGTATATTACGCGCAAGCTGAATGTCTTCGCAATACAGGTAAGAGTCTTTTCACTGATGAAATTGAAGCGTGGGACTATGGACCGGTTGAGCCAATGGTCTACTATGCCTTTAGCTCCCACGGGAGCGGAAGAATTCTTGAACCATATTCACCCTTTCCTTCGCTCCAACCAAAGATTGCAGGTGACGAGACAACTCGTGAAATCGTTGACAAGGTTGCCAAACAGTATGGTAGCTTCTCAGCTTTCGATTTGGTCAATTTCTCGCATAGAAATGGATCTGCTTGGAAATTGGCATACAGCGGCGAACATGGTGTGAAGATTACAGAACAAATGATTGTTGATTCATCCGATGGCATTGTCAAGCCTTGTGAGTCAAGGAAAATTGCTCGGGGAATAAAGACGGCGGAGAAGAATTTCCCCAATGCATTCCGCCTACTTAAAGATTCCTGATAGGCTGTCTCGAATGAGGAATTCAGTACAATGGGCGGCAGTTGCACCGCCCATTGTCGTATCAGATCAAGAGTCGATCGCTGATTTAGTTCACATGACCATTGAAGCGCATGAACTGACAGTTACCGATGACGGAGGATTTAGAAGACCAGGAATACAGGGGAATCCTGATGAATTGAAGAAACTCATGGAGAAGCTTAGTTCCCCAATTCACACCGTATTCGACATGGTATATGGACAAACACCTGCCCAACGTTATGGATTTATGGACTTATTTGATCAAATAAGTCGATTTGCGGAGATGCTTGCAAAAGACCACCTTTTCGGGGATGGCAATAAACGCACAGCAGTAAGAGTGTCGATAGCACTCTTGTATGCTCACGGAGTTGTTCTTGATGTTGATGATTCTCCCAACCCAGAGAGGAATGGAATATATCAATGGATACAGCAGCTAGTTGAGGGTAAGAAAGACTATAAGGAGATAGCATCTTTGCTGCGCGATAATGCTCGAAGCGAAGACGAGTAAACGGCAAATCTGACTATTATGCTAACTGACGGAATAGATGATTTTCACATGTCCATCGAAGCCACGCTTAGCTTCAGTGTTGATCGTGTGAGGCCCCACACGGGCGCGTCTTGAGTAATGCAGCAATCGAGGCGCAGCTTGCTTCCACATTTTCTTCCGTGGTTGCAAGCAGCGACTTCAGATCAGCAGCTCCTGGCGCGATGCCAAAGCTTGCGACGATTCCGGCATCGCGCAGCCGCTTCCTGTCGCTTTCATCGAGTTTAATCTGGCCACCAATCGCGATGCAGGGCTTGCCCTCGCCTTGTGCCAGCTTCGCGATGCCACTGGGAACCTTGCCAAATGGGGTTTGAGCATCAATCGAACCCTCGCCTGTGATGACGACGTCAGCCCACTGACATGCATCACGGCCTCTGACAAGATCGAGCACCAGTTCTATGCCTGGCTGGATCGTTGCGTTGAAAAGCCCCAAGAGGCCCGCACCTGAGCCGCCTGCTGCTCCTGCTCCAGCTATGCCTTGCACATCTCTTCCGTTGAAGGATTTGATGTGCTCGGAGAAATGTGCCAGTCCCATGTCAAGCTTGTCAATCTGTGCGGCAGTTGCGCCTTTCTGTGGTGCAAACACTCGTGCAGCGCCGTGAGGCCCGGTCAATGGATTGACCACGTCGCTTGCAATGACTATGGGTATGCTCACTGCCTCGCGATTGACGTTGCGTGCGTCAATTGCATGCAGCTGACTGAGACTGCCTCCGCCCGACTCAAGCGAATTGCCTTGTTCGTCGAGGAATCTGTAACCACAGGCGGTTGCCAGTCCTGTGCCACCATCGGTCGAGGCACTGCCTCCAAGTCCGAGAATGATTCGACGTGCCCCGGCCTTGATCGCAGCCATGATGAGTTCTCCGGTGCCGAAGGTCGATGCCGACATTGGATCTCGGCGATCTTGTGGAATGCGTTCGATGCCACTCGCGGCAGCCAATTCGATCACCGCAGTGGAGGCATCGGAACTACCGAGAAAACCGAACGAAGCTTGAATCTCGTTGCCGGATGCGTCATGTGCCGCTGCGGTGTCGATATGACCATGTGTGGCCTGCACGAGGGCTGAAGTGAGACCTTCTCCGCCATCGGACAGAGGCAGCATGCGCACTTCGGCTGACGGGTCGGTGGAGTGGATTCCACGGCTCATTGCACGGGCGACCGATTCGGCGCCTGCCGACTCCTTGAATGAATCAGGTGCAAGAAGATATCGCATGTATTTCCTTCGCTCCTTAGAGCTCACTGGATATATCGCCATATATCGCCATCTGCCGCCGTCTGACTGCCCTGAGTCGAAATCTACAACTTCATATGGCGTGAACCCTGTCTGGGCTTATGCGACTTTGGCTTTGACCGAGCGACCTGACGCGAACTTATCCAAGGCACCGGTTTTGGCGATGGCAATGAAGAGATACCAACTCATCACCCCGCCAATCAGCACGCCACCAATCATTTCACATATCATGTGAGTGATGCCGTATGCGCTGAAGAAGGACACTCCTTGATATTGGAAGAACAGCAGATAGAATCCGTATTCGATGGCAGTCAGCAGACCTGAGAGCATGCTGATGCTGAGCGTCCAACGCTTGTAGAGAAAAATCGCAAAGGCCAGTTCAGAGAACAATGCCTGAACTATGGCTGACACGAAGACGAAACTTACTGAGAACTGATTGCCAAGCAGCATCTCGACTGCGCTGCCCACAAGATTCACAAAGACTGCAGCGCCGGGTTTACGAATGATGAGCAAGGCCAATGGGCCAGAGAAATACCATATTGCATGAAACAGGCTTCCCGTTCCGGGCAGAATCGTTCGCATCAGAGGGAACAGCCATGCGGAGACGTAGTTGAATCCCCAAAAAACCAAGCCGGATGCAACGCCAACCGTTGCCGTGACTGCAATGTCTACCGGTCTCCAAGCATAATGATTGTGCGTGTATTGTGTGATATTTGTCATGAGGATTGTCTCCAATTATGTTGTGCGCACAGCTGATGTGGGTACAGAAAGCTATCCACAGCGTTCCTTGACCTGCGCATTCGGGCGGGAACACCGAGAAACACTTTACCGCGTGATTGCAACCCCGTGTGTATCAGCTAGGCAAAGGAAAAGCGCGATACTCGAGTTTTGCGACAATTGCGAAGTATAAAGCTCGATTTTCCTGTGAATTCGATCGGGATAATGCGGATTTTTGGGTTGTATGCTGATGCATTGCAACAAAACTCGTAAACTCCCCATCTGGGAGTGCTTGTAGGATTGACGAGGGCATGAGAAGAAGCTTCGAAATCGTTCGGATACATGGAATTCGAAAACACAGGATTCGAATACACAGATGTTCGAGCACATACATAGCTGGTCGAATTGCGAATTTCGGCTTCGATGGGTTAACGTTACGCGCAGCATTGGCACACCACGCTGGCAAGTAACACCGGCAAGAAAGTGGAAAGATAACACATGGCAGAGTTCGTCTACCAAATGATTAAGGCACGAAAAGCTTTTGGAGAGCGCGTCATCCTTGACGATGTCACACTCAGCTTCATTCCTGGGGCCAAGATAGGCGTTGTGGGGCCGAATGGCATGGGAAAATCCACCCTGCTCAAGATCATGGCAGGCTTGGATACGGTTTCCAATGGGGAGGCTCAGCTCACTCCTGGATACACCGTCGGCATCTTGCAGCAGGAACCTCCGCTCGATGAGGATAAGACCGTTGGCGAAAACATCGAGATGGCCTTCGGAGGAATCAAGGCGAAAATTCGTCGATTCAACGAGATTGGCGAGGAAATGGCCAAGCCGGACGCAGATTTTGACGCGTTGATGGCTGAGATGGGCAAACTCCAGGAAGAGATCGATGCCGCAGATGCCTGGGATCTCGACAGTCAGCTCGACCAGGCCATGGATGCCTTGCAATGCCCGGATTCAGACACTCCGGTAAGCGTCCTCTCTGGAGGTGAACGCAGACGAGTGGCTCTGTGCAAGCTGCTGCTGGAAGCGCCGGATCTGCTCCTGCTCGATGAACCTACCAACCATCTGGATGCTGAATCGATCCTATGGCTCGAAAACTTCCTGCATACCTACAAAGGTGCAGTGCTTGCCGTCACGCACGATAGGTACTTCCTCAACAATGTTGCCGAATGGATATGTGAGGTTGACCGCGGTCATCTCTATCCATACAAGGGTAACTATTCGACCTATCTGGAGACCAAGGCCAAGCGTCTTGAGGTCCAGGGAGCCAAGGATGCCAAGCTTTCGCGCCGTCTCAATTCCGAATTGGACTGGGTTCGCAGCTCCCCGAAGGCGCGTCAGGCGAAGAACAAGGCACGTCTGGAACGTTATGAACAGATGGAAACCGAGGCGCGCAACAACAAGAAGCTCGACTTCTCCGAGATTCAGATTCCACCGGGTCCGCGTCTGGGCTCGAAGGTGCTTGAGGCCGAGCATATTCACAAGGCCTTTGGTGACCGTGTGTTGATTGACGATCTGAGCTTCACGTTGCCTCGAAACGGGATTGTCGGCGTCATCGGGCCGAACGGTGTTGGAAAATCCACGCTGTTCAAGACGATTGTCGGCCTTGAACCCCTGACGAGTGGATCGTTGGATATCGGAGACACTGTCAAGATCTCGTACGTCGATCAGAATCGCGAAGGCATTGACCCTGACAAGAATCTCTGGCAGGTGGTGTCTGGCGGACTTGATTTTATGGAAGTCGGCGGGGTTGAAGTGCCCACCAGAGCATATGTGGCAAGCTTCGGGTTCAAAGGATCCGATCAGCAGAAGCCTGCAGGTGTGCTTTCGGGTGGAGAACGCAACCGGTTGAATCTGGCATTGACCTTGAAGCAGGGTGGCAATCTGCTGCTGCTTGACGAGCCGACCAACGATCTGGATGTCGAGACCCTTGAAAGTCTTGAAAACGCCTTGCTCGCGTTCCCCGGATGCGCCGTGGTCATCTCGCACGACCGTTGGTTCCTTGACCGCATCGCCACCCATATTCTCGCGTGGGAGGGCAACGACGAGGATCCAGGCAACTGGTACTGGTTCGAGGGGAACTTCCAGGCCTATCAGGACAACAAGGTTGCCCGTCTTGGCGAAGAGGCATCGAAGCCTCACCGCTTGCATCGTAAGCTGACGCGCTGAGAACCGATTCGATCAGAGCCTGACCCGCTTCCTTGATGGAGGCGTGTCAGGCTTGACATGTGAGCTTTCGTCACGCGCTGTTCATGTTCTGAACCTGTTCGTTACATAAAACATGCTGTTATTTACTTGCCATGGTTAGACTGCAACAGATATGAACGGAAAAAATCCGGCATCGTGTCATAGCGTTGCAGGTAGAGTATGCCATGAATGTAAAAGGGGGAGAGGATGCCTTCAACTAAGTCCGCCACGCCACTTGATGATTTGGTAAGGGTGCTGAGTCTGGGAGAGCCTTCGGAATATCGCAGCCATACATATATCAATGGTGAAAGTATGTATTTCCCTACGGGGCGCGTCTATGGCGGTCAGGTTATCGCACAGGCAGTTGTTGCGGCATCAAAAACGGTGCCGAAGGGTCGCCTGCCTCATTCCATCCATGGATACTTCGTTTCAGCCGGAGATATTCGTCAGGACATCCTCTTCGATGTTGAAAATCTGCGTGATGGAAAGTCCTTCTCTTCCAGACGCGTCAACGCCACACAGGCCCAGGGTTCGATTCTGACGTCAATCTCGAGCTTCCAGGAACCGAATCAGCAGGGCGTTGAATTTGCTGATTCGATGCCCAGCGACGTTCCTGATCCAGAATCGCTTACCAGCGCCAAGGATTTGATGACACCGTATGCGGAGCAGTCACCGTTCGCCAATTTCTATGCGACGAAGTCGCCCTTTGATATCCGTCACGTCAACGCTGCGCTGCTTATGGGGGCTGACAAACAGGCCTTCGACGAAGATTCCGGCAAGCAGATGGTGTGGATGAAGGTGGATGGGAAGGCCGACATTTCTCAGGTCATGCATCGAGCTGTGCTGGCACTTGGCTGCGATCAGATCATGATGGAGCCCGTTCTGCGACGTGCAGGTCTGAGTCTGGTCACTCCCGGCATTTCGTATGCGTCAATAGACCATTCCATGTGGTGGTACCGCGATGTTGACATCAACGCTTGGCATCTCTATGTGCAAGACACGCCTACGGCAGCGCACGGTCGTGGTCTGAGCTTTGCCAAGGTGTATTCGCAGGATGGCGCTCTCGTCGCAGCCATCGCGCAGGAAGCGATGATCCGCGTTCCAGCCACGCCAAAACCATGAATTCGGCGATTTTGGCAATGATCAAGATCATTTTTCTCGGTCTAGCTTGCTCATTGTGAACTTCCCAAAGTATAAACGATGAAATTTGGTACGGATGAAGGAATATAACAGGGAAGATTGAGCATATATACTTCGAGAAGTTCACAATGAGCTGCGAAATTATCGCAATGTCGTCAATATGCTGTGGGTGAGTATGCTCGGTTGGGGTTATGGCGTATAATCTCAACAGTTCCGGTTCACGTCTGTCATTGGGGCATGGCGACCCGGTGCCTTGAACTCTAGGAGTAGTTATGAAGCAGGGAATTCATCCCGAATATCATGCGGTGGAAGTCACATGTTCATGCGGCAACCATTTCGTCACCCGTTCGACTGAGAAAAGCGATCATATGACCGTTGACGTGTGCGCGAAGTGCCACCCGTTCTATACCGGCAAGCAGAAGATTCTCGACACTGGTGGTCGTGTCGCACGTTTCGAAGCTCGTTACGGCAAGCGAAACAAGTAGCGTTACTGACACCAATCCTTGGCTGGGATCATGTGTGATGCCCAGATAAGGGTTGGCTTTTTTATTGTGATGTGTATGTAATTGGTAAGTTTTCTCTATCAAGCTATCAGTGATAACGGTGGTACGAGAAGTAACACGATGTAAAGAGATGTAACGGAGAGGGATTCAATGGCATCCGATGAGCAATTCCCAGCAGCTCTTACGGCACTCGAGGAATATCGCGACATCGAGCGGCAGATGAGTCAGCCGGAGGTGGCATCGAATCCAGATACGATGCGCAAGCTGGGGCGTCGCCACTCTGAGCTGGGCATGATCGTCCATGCCTATCAGCGGTATGTGGCCGTTCGAGATGATTACGAGGCTGCCTGTGAAATGGCCGATGACGATGCGGAGTTTCAGGCAGAGGCCAAACGCCTTGAGGCACAACTGCCAGCGGTCGAAGAGAAGCTGCGCAACGCCCTGATTCCGCGAGATCCTGACGATTCGCGCGATGTGATCATGGAAATCAAGGCGGGTACAGGCGGCGATGAAGCCGCGCTGTTCGCTGGCGACCTGCTTCGCATGTATACGCGCTATGCAGAGAAACGTGGTTGGAAAACCGAGCTGATGAGTGAGAACTCAACCGAACTTGGGGGAGTCAAGGACGTTCAGATTGCCTTGCGCGCCAAGTCGGTGCAGTCACCTGTGGACGGTGTCTGGGCAAGCATGAAATACGAGGGAGGCGTTCACCGCGTGCAGCGCATTCCCGTGACCGAATCGCAGGGACGCATTCAGACTTCCGCTGCTGGTGTCATCGTGTTCCCTGAAGCCGACGAGGATGACGATGAGATTGAAGTCGATCCGAAGGATTTGAAGATCGACATCTTCATGAGTTCCGGCCCTGGCGGGCAGTCGGTGAACACGACGTATTCGGCAGTGCGCATGACGCATATTCCCACAGGCATTGTGGTCAGCATGCAGGATGAAAAATCTCAAATACAGAACAGACAGGCAGCATTGCGCGTCCTGAAGTCCCGTCTGCTCGCGATGAAGCATGAGCAGGAAGCCGAGGAAGCCGCTGACATGCGCCATTCCCAGGTTCGTTCCATGGATCGTTCCGAGCGCATTCGCACCTATAATTTTCCTGAAAACCGCATAGTCGATCATCGCACCAACTACAAGGCCTACAATCTGGATCAGGTACTGGACGGAGATCTGCAGGCAGTCATCGATTCCGACGTGCAGGCCGACGAGGCGGATCGACTCGCAGCGCAACAGCAGTAAGCCGCCTTATCGTGAATCAGGCTGAACATGGCATGACATTGACGATGACCGTCGGCAGTATTGTTCGTGCGGCAACTGACAGTTTGCAATCCCATGGTATCGACTCGCCGCAGCATGATTCCATGGTGCTGCTTGCGGCCGCAAGCTCCAGAGCATCGACGGTCACTGTGAATGATATCCGTATGGCCATGGTGCTTGGCCGAAGCTTCGAGCAAGCCTTTGCCCACTGGCATGGCATCAGCGATGCGTCTGTATCCCACGATGCCACCGCTGCCTTGAACCGTTTTGACGAACTTCTGCAGCAAAGAGCCAGACGTGAACCCCTGCAATACATCGTCGGCCATACACGATTCAGATTCCTGGACCTGCTTGTTGCCACAGGCGTCTTCATTCCACGGCAAGAGACCGAGCTTGTGGTGCAGGCTGCGCTTGACTGGCTGCGTCGGGAGCAGGTGGCGAGACCGCTCGTTGTCGACCTGTGCACGGGTTCGGGCGCAATCGCCTTGAGTGTGGCCACCGAAATGCCTCATGCCCGCGTGTACGCGGTTGAACAGTCGCAACAGGCGCTGGTCTGGACTCGCAGGAACATTGAGGCACACCAGGCGCAGATTGATGAGCTTGGCAGTTCCATCGACCTGATCGAAGCCGATGCCACCGACGCTCAGACCTTGCAATCCCTTGATGGACAATGCGATGTCGTGCTCTGCAATCCTCCATACATCCCTCAGAAAGAAGTGCCGACTCAACCGGAAGTTCGCGACTGGGAACCTGAACAGGCATTGTACGGAGATTCGCGGGACGGTCTGCAATTTCCGCAACGCATCATCACCAGGGCTTTCCGGCTCCTTCGCGCTGGGGGAGTGTTGGTCATGGAACACGATATTTCACAGGGGCCTGCCCTGCGTAGCTATGCTGTGGCGCAAGGCTACAGCAACGCGCAAACCCATCAGGATCTTACGCATCGTGACCGTTTTCTGGTCGCCGCACGGTCATCGATCCCCGCTGCAAGCTCAGTTCCCAAGTGATGGATTGTCAATATGGGAGCATTGCAGCCAGCAGACGAAATGAATGAGTCGGACGCAACGCATGGGACCAGACCACGAGTCCAGGCTGGTGACTGAGACATATGAATGAGACATATGACGGAGATATGTGAATGACGAATTCGTAAGAATCGGCATTGTACACTGAACATAGACTGTTCACAGGCGGTGTATGAAGATGTTGCCGGCATGCAAGATGGCCAGCAGTCGTTCACACGCAGATCTTTCTACGACAGATAAAGCGAGATGATACGGGTACATGAGTGAGATTCGTTTAATCGACGAGGATTCCCTCGCGCTGGCAGCGCGATACATCCATGAGGGCAAACTGATTGTCATGCCAACGGATACGGTGTACGGCATTGCATGCGATCCTTTCAACGAGATTGCCATTGAAGCCCTCTTCGAAGCCAAGCACCGCCCTCTTTCCAAATCCTTGCAGGTTCTGCTTGCAGACACGAGCGAGATTGAAGCGCTTGATCTGAGACTTCCATATCCTCTCGATGTGCTTTCGGCCTCGTTGCTGCCCGGAGCATTTTCCCCAATTTGCATTGCCAGCGCAGACACGCAGTTGCAGACCATCAAAATCGAAGCCACCGCCCGAACGCAGGGAATTCGCGTTCCCGATGCGGAGAGCACTCGCCGCATTCTTGCCGCAACGGGACCTGTGGCCGCTTCGAGCGCCAACATTTCAGGGCAAAGCAGTGCCCAAAGCGTTCAGGATGCGTTGGCTCAGCTTGGTGAAAGCGTCGCCCTCTATCTCGATGACGGACCCACCCCCGGGCCGGTCGCCAGTACGGTCGTCACTACTTCGAAGACGGATGCTGACGGCATCGCAATCTTGCGGCAGGGAGTGATACCCGAATCACAGCTGCGTGACGTCATCCACGCCAATCAGAGCATGCATCAGCACAGCAATGGACACCGACCGGACGAGTCGAACACGTCGGAAACCAGCGCATGAGAGTCTACCTGTTCATCGCCGCCATCGCAGGAGGTGTCACCTGGCTGGTGACGCCCCTTGTTCGTCATCTCGCCATACGCATCGGAGCAGTCGGCCAAGTTCGCGCTCGCGATGTTCATACCGTTCCAACGCCTCGTATGGGTGGCGTAGGCATGCTGATAGGCTTTGCGGTCGCTACGGCATATGCCAGTACCTTTCCCTTTATCAACGGCCTGTTCGCGTCAAGCAACCAGGCATGGTTCATCCTGTGCGGAGCCTTCCTGATATGCATGCTGGGCGTGACAGACGACCTATGGGATCTGGATTGGATGCTCAAGCTGGCCGGGCAACTGCTTATTTCGGTGTTCGTATCGTGGGGTGGCATCCAGATCATCTCGCTGCCGCTCGGCTCGCTGGTGACTGCTTCCCCCAGCCTTTCCATGGCGATAACCGCCTTCTTGCTTGTGGCATCGATCAATGCCGTCAACTTCGTGGATGGTTTGGATGGCCTTGCCGCAGGCATCGTTGCCATAGGGGGCATCGCCTTCGCCATCTATTCGTACATTCTCGCCAGAACGTCACCGAGCTACGCTTCCATGGCCACGCTTATCGACGTGATGCTGGTTGGCGTGTGCGTCGGCTTTCTGCTTCATAACTGGCATCCGGCCAAACTGTTCATGGGCGACTCCGGATCCATGCTGCTCGGCTATCTGATTACCTGCGCATCCATCGTCATGACCGGCCGTCTCGACCCTGTTTCCGTCCATGCGAGCATCTATCTTCCCGTGTTCATGCCGATTCTTCTGCCGCTGCTGGTGCTGTTCCTCCCCGTGCTCGACATGATTCTGGCCATCGTTCGAAGGCTCAGCCACGGCCAGTCACCGACGCATCCAGACCGCATGCATCTGCATCACCGGATGATCCGCATTGGTCATTCCGTGCGTTCGGCTGTGCTTATCCTGTGGGGATGGGCGGCGCTGATCTCATTCGGCTCGATCATGATTCTCTTCTTCAAGGCGCAATATGTTGCGATAGGCTTTGCGATTTCAACGGTTATCCTCACGATTGCCACACTGTATCCGTATTATCGCCGTCGAATTCCAGAGATTCGCGAGGAGAACGCCGCACTTGCTGCAGCCCGACATCGAGAACAATCAGCCGACGACGAAAACAGGCGGCATAAGGACTGAAATCATAGGATTTTCGATATCAGCGAAGCGAATGTGTCGCCAAGGT
The DNA here is from genome assembly GCF_041080795.1 of Bifidobacterium sp. WK041_4_12. Taxonomy (NCBI): domain Bacteria; kingdom Bacillati; phylum Actinomycetota; class Actinomycetes; order Bifidobacteriales; family Bifidobacteriaceae; genus Bifidobacterium; species Bifidobacterium aquikefiricola. The sequence goes on from NZ_CP129674.1 coordinate 796,638, forward strand.
CAGTATCCGAATATACAGTACTGATATGGCTACATTGACTGAGCAGAATTCAGAATCCCGCTATACCCCAGTTCCACCAATGTTCGAGAAGCTCGGACTTGCATATGATGATGTGCTCCTCCTTCCCAACGAGTCGGATGTGATCCCATCCGAGGTTGACACGACAACTCATCTCACCAGAGGAATTACGATGAAATCCCCGGTGCTGTCAGCTGCTATGGATACCGTCACCGAGGCCCAGATGGCTATCTCGATGGCTCGCAATGGTGGCATCGGCGTGCTCCACCGCAATCTCAGCATTGAGGATCAGGCTAATCAGGTAGATATCGTGAAGCGCAGCGAATCTGGCATGATTTCCGATCCCTTGACCGTCACCCCTGACGCGACACTGACCGATTTGGATAAGCTGTGTGCCGCTTACCACGTTTCGGGTTTGCCCGTCGTCGATAATGAGGACCATCTGGTGGGCATTATCACGAATCGTGACATGCGTTTCGTGAATCCTTCCGACTATGACTCATTGAAAGTTCGTGACGTGATGACCAGCGAGAACCTGATCACAGGTTCTTCAGACATCACTCGCGAGGACGCACACCGCCTGCTTGCCCAGCACAAGGTCGAGAAGCTTCCTTTGCTCGACAACGATGGCAAGCTGACCGGTCTCATAACCGTCAAAGACTTTGTGAAGACTGAGCAGTATCCGCATGCGACCAAGGACGAGCAGGGAAGACTGCGCGTTGCAGCAGCCGTCGGCTTCTTCGGCGATGCATGGCAGCGATCGACCGCTTTGATTGAAGCTGGCGTCGATGTTCTGGTAGTCGATACCGCACACGGCCACGCAAAGCTTATGCTTGACATGATCAAGCGCATCAAGAGTGACCATGCTTTTGACGGCGTGCAGATCATCGGTGGCAACATTGCAACGCGCGAGGGTGCTCAGGCTTTGATCGATGCCGGTGTTGACGCAGTGAAGGTCGGCGTCGGTCCAGGATCTATCTGCACGACAAGAATCGTGGCAGGCGTTGGCGTACCGCAGCTCACCGCTGTATATGATTCGAGCCTTGCCTGCAAGCCGGCTGGCGTTCCGCTGGTCGCAGACGGTGGCATCCATTATTCAGGTGATATCGCCAAGGCAATCGTCGCTGGCGCCGACACCGTGATGTTGGGCGGGCTGCTGGCCGGAACCGAAGAGGCTCCGGGTGAGAAGGTGCTGCTGCATGGCAAGCAGTACAAGATCTATCGTGGCATGGGTTCCCTCGGTGCCATGGCTCCACGCGGCAAGAAGAGCTACTCGAAGGATCGCTACTTCCAGGCCGACGTGACAAGCAACGACAAGGTCGTTCCAGAAGGCGTCGAAGGCGAAGTTCCATATCGTGGCCCATTGAACTACGTGCTGTACGAACTCGTAGGAGGACTGCATCAGACGATGTTCTACACCGGTGCGCATACGATTGCCGAACTTCAGCAGAAGGGCAAGTTCATTCGCATCACCGACGCTGGTCTGCGCGAATCGCATCCACACGACATCGTCATGACCAAGGAAGCGCCAAACTATACAGGTTTCCATAACTGACAGTCGCTTGCATCCACTTCGATCATCCCGAATGAGTTGTACTGCTCATTTGGGATTTTTCATGCGTATCCATGCTGCACATGACAGGCCGTATGACAAGCACTGATGCAACTCTGAAAGTGCATCGGTGAAGTTCCGGCAATGTTCCGGCGATGCTCTGGTGATGCTCTGGTGATGCCATGAACAGCTAGCGTTAGTCCCCATTGCGGGATACCCTAAAGAGTTCGGCATTCGTAGCCGATAGGATCGAAAGGTGGATGTTATGGGGAGCAATGGCGATATGACCTTCAGCTCAGAAGAATCGCGAATGATATGGATAGATTGCGAGATGACCGGTCTTGACATCTTCCATGACGAGCTCTGCGAGGTGTCGGTCGTTCCTACCGATTTTGATATGAACGTTCTTGACGAAGGCATCGATCTGGTTATCAAGCCTTCTGACGCTGCACTCGCGCAGATGAACGACTTCGTACGCCATATGCACACATCATCAGGCCTGATTGAAGAAATGAAGCAGGGTCTGGCTCTTGCCGATGCCCAGCAGCAGGTCATCGACTATGTCAAGCCATTCCTGCCCAAGCATGGCAAGGCTCACCTCGCAGGGAACTCGGTTGGTTCCGATAAGAAATTCCTTGACCGCTTCATGCCGGATCTGATGGATTTGCTGCACTACCGTGTTATTGATGTGAGCACCTTGAAGGAACTTTCGCGTCGCTGGTATCCGAATGTGTATCTCCACAAGCCTGCAAAGCATGGCGGTCACCGTGCCTTGGCAGACATCATCGAGTCGATGGACGAGCTGCGATACTATCGCAAGATGTTCTTCACGCCAACCCCCGGAGCGAGCGAGGCTGAAGCGCAGGCCGGTGCCGAGGAGATTGAACGCACCAGTCTCCTGCGTACATTCGAGGATCAAGGCGCTCCTGTCGAGGATGTTTCCACTCCAGAAAAGCTCGATTACTGATTTTTTGGGCTTTGTACAAGAACAATCATGTTCATTGTGAACTCACCGAAGTATAAACTCGATTTTTTCGTGAAATGACATCGATATTTGACCGTTTTCACGCCGTGATACTTCGAAGAGTTCACAATGAACGGAATGAATCGTCAAAGGCTTCAATATTGTGTCAATTGCGTGTGAAATGGTGAGCATATGTATCAAAAAGAGGCTATAGCTATCTTGGATGCCGGTGCGAATGCGTTCATCACCGGCGCGCCAGGTGCAGGCAAGACCTTTGTTCTCAATGAGTTCATCAGCAAAAAACGCGCAGAGGGTGCATCGGTGGCGGTGACGGCTTCAACAGGCATAGCCTCCACACATATCAACGGTCAGACCATCCACTCGTGGAGTGGCGTAGGGGTGTCGAAGATGCTGACGGCTGAGCTATTGAAGCGAATCCGCAGTAGGCGCAAGCGCAAGATCGAGGCGACGGATGTGCTGGTCATCGATGAGGTTTCGATGATGCATGCCTGGCTGTTCGACATGGTGGATCAGGTGTGCAGGGTGCTTCGAAACAATCCCGAACCGTTCGGTGGTCTGCAGGTTGTTCTCTCCGGCGACTTCTTCCAGCTTCCACCGGTGACTCGTTCGAATCGTGACATTGGCATGTCGATGGCCGACGAGCTGCTGCTCACATCTCGTCAGGAGTACGCCCGCCTTGGCAAGGATCCTGACGGCTTTGTCACCGATTCTCTGGTTTGGCCCGCATTGAACCCCGTTATCTGCTATTTGACCGAGCAGCATAGGCAGGATGATGGCCAACTCCTTACAGTACTGACCGATATCCGCGACGGTTCGGTAAGTCAGGAAGACCATGACGTACTTGCCAACAGACTGGGCAAGCTGCCGGCAACCTCGGAAGTAGCCGTGAATCTGTTTCCAGTGAATCGTCAGGCTGATGCCCTGAACGACATGCGTCTTGCCCAGATCATGCTTGAAGCTCACGAGTTTCATGCTGAATCAGCCGGTTCGGCTCAGCTGGTTGAACGATTGAAGAAGAACATGCTGGCACCCGAACATCTGGTATTGAAAGCCGGAGCGAACGTCATGGCATTGCGCAACGATCCAGACCGGCAATATGTGAACGGCTCGATTGGCACGGTTCAGGGCTTTGCGCAGGAGAACAAGGGTGGATGGCCCATCGTTCAGTTCGAGAATGGCAATGTCGTCACGATGAAACCGGCATCATGGGAGATGATGGATGGGGAGACCGTACTCGCATCGGTAAGTCAGGTGCCCTTGCGATGCGCGTGGGCGATTACGATTCATAAGTCTCAGGGCATGACGCTTGATAGGGCGGTCATGGATCTGCGACGCACCTTTGCTCCTGGCATGGGGTATGTCGCCTTGTCTCGAGTCGAGGCCTTGGATGGCCTGTATCTGCGAGGGATCAACGAGAATGCGTTCCTTGTCTCACCTGAAGCGGTTGTCCTCGATTCGTCACTTCGTCAGGATTCACACGCAGCTTCGGCCAGACTGGCCGAGGAAGGCCCACAATCATTCGTGGCAAGGCCAGCCATCGACGAGTTCGACGACGGCTTGGCAGAGGGGTCCACTGCGGGGTCCACTGCGGGATCTACTGCCGGATCAGCTGCGGGATCCGGAAAATCTGCGGACGGTTTCTCACAGAGCGCCCTCTTCTGATTCGTGTTCCAAAGGCCTGATGTCACGCGTGCCGAATGCTTGAAAGCTATGTCCTTCAATATGAATACCCTTGGGATTCATGAGTTCTCAAGCGCTTCGCATGTCATCACTGTTTCTTCGTACCCTGCGAGAAGATCCCGCAGATGCCGATGTCGATTCGGCCAAGCTGCTGGTTCGTGCGGGATATATTCGCAAGACTTCGCCAGGAATCTATGCCTGGCTGCCTCTTGGATTGCGTGTTCTTGCCAAGGTTGAGGCAATCATCCGCGAGGAAATGAGCTCCATACACGCTCAGGAGGTGCACTTCCCGGCATTGCTGCCGAAGGCGCCATATGAGGCCACCCATCGCTGGGAAGAATACGGCGACAACATTTTCAGGTTGAAGGATCGTCATGAGGCGGACTACCTTCTTGCTCCCACGCATGAGGAAATGTTCACGCTTCTGGTCAAGGACATGTATTCGTCATACAAGGATCTTCCAGTGAACCTGTATCAGATTCAGACGAAGTATCGTGACGAATTCCGTCCGCGCGCTGGTCTGATTCGTGGCCGCGAATTCATCATGAAGGATGGATATTCGTTCACGATTGACGAGGAGGGTCTGAAGACCTGCTACAACGACGAGCGTGAAGCATATCAGCGTATTTTCAATCGCCTCGGCGTGCGGTTTGTGATCGTTCATGCCGTTTCCGGGCCTATGGGAGGTTCGGAATCCGAGGAGTTCCTCGCTCCGCTCGCCATAGGTGAGGATACTTTCGCGCAGGCACCTTCGGGCAAGGCATGGAATGTGGAAGCGCTTACAACTCCTGCCATCCAAGACGTCGATTTCTCTGCAACTCCCGCGATGGAAGCGCTTACGACACCTGATTCCACGACGATTGATTCGCTGGTAAGTCAGGCAAACGACCTTCATCCACGAGCCGATGGACGCGCTTGGAAAGCCGCAGACACGCTCAAGAATCTGATCATCGCGGTCAAGCATGCCGAAGACAAGGATCATGACAAGCCTTGGCGTGAGCTGGTTGCGATTGGAGTTCCGGGAGATCGACAGGTCGACATGAAGCGTCTTGAAGCACAGTTCGCTCCATCGGAAATCGAAGAGGCCACTGCCGAAGATCTGAAGAAGCATGCGGAATTGGTCAAGGGCTACATCGGACCGGGGGTACTTGGTCCGCAGGCCGAGCAGTCTGGGATCGATGAACCGATCACATATCTTCTTGACCGCCATATTGCTCGCGGATCCGCGTGGGTGACAGGAGCGGACCACAACGAGACACACGTATTCAACGCCGTGTATGGTCGAGATTTTGAGGCCAACGGGAGCGTCGAGGCCGTTGAGGTTCGTCATGGAGACATGAGTCCAGACGGCTCGGGTCCATTGAGCTTCGAACGTGGTGTCGAAATCGGTCAGGTATTCCAACTGGGGTTGAAATACTCCAATGCCTTGGACCTGAAGGTGCTGAACGAGAATGGCAAGGCAGTCCCCGTATGGATGGGCTGCTATGGCATTGGCGTGTCGCGCGTGCTCGCCTGCATTGCCGAAACTCATCACGACGAGAAGGGTCTGGCTTGGCCGGTTGCGGTCGCTCCGGCTCAGGTGCATGTGTTGGCCACAGGCAAGGACCCCAAGGTGTTCGCGGCTGCAGAACAGCTGGTTGGTGAACTCGAAGGTCGGGGGATTGAGGTCCTGTTCGATGACCGAGCGAAGGTTTCCCCGGGCGTGAAGTTTACCGACAGTGAGTTGCTTGGCGTGCCGCTCGTCGCCATCGCAGGTAGGGATACCGCAGCCAATGGCACGATTGAAATTCGTGATCGCGATGGTTCCCATTCACAATCGCTGCCCGCATCTCAGGCGGCTCAGGCGATTGCCGATCGGGTAGCACAGCTGGACTGAATGGCATCGGGTCTGAAATTGCAAGTAGTTCAGGCCCAACCCTCATATGTGATGTGATGTGATGTGATGTGATGTGATGTGATGTGATGTGATGTGATCCTGCGTTGGTCGCAACGTAGGTCATAGTGTCCGGCATAGTGTCTGCTTGCCTCGATGTGGTCGAATGTGCGTTAAATTCCGTTGAATGCTGGGATTTCGCCACATTCGACCACATTTGCATTTCTGGTGTCTTCCTCATTTCAATATTGGCATAGTTATCTCACCGCAGTTGCTTAGCTGCGAAACGATATCGAATGGGCAGCTCGTATGCCCATGGCAATGTTGAGGAAGGAATTATCATGGCATCACAGCAAGGAACGATTACGATCACGGGATTCGTCGCCACGGAGCCGTTACAAATTGGCCGAGAGGAAAGCAATCCGGTCTGCACATTCCGCCTGGCTTCAACCAGAGGCTACTTTCATGTAAAAAGGAATCAGTGGGAGGAACGCGCCACGACATGGATGACCGTGAAAGCGTACAAGCATCTGGCTTCGAACGTGCTGCAGTCCATTCATAAAGGTCAGCCGGTGGTTGTCAGCGGAGTGCTGGAAACGGAGGAATGGACCGACAAGCATGGAGACCATCAATCCGCAGTGATTATCGAGGCCTCTTGCATCGGCCATCATCTCGGCTTGGGCGTGAGCTCCTTTACTCGAAAGAAATCTCCCGTGGCAGCATCGAGCGATCATCATGAGTCTGCAGACCCTGATGCCCACAAGGTAGCTCGCACTGCAACGGGCAAGATTCCGATACCAATGTCGGACCCAAAGGCAGACTATCAACCGTTCGCACCGCAACCGAGCAATCCTCCAGCCGCAGCGACACAATCCCTTCAACCTGCATGATCCTGAGGGCAAGGTGAAGGGATTGTTCGCCTTGCCCTCACGATCACCATATGCGTACGCGGTGTTCTGGCTCAATCCACATGCCGTCTGTGGCCTTCACATCGAATGCCTCATAGAATAGGTCAACGTTGCTGACGATGCCATTCGTCCTGAATTCTGCAGGGGAGTGCGGATCGATCTGTAGATACTGTTCTGCAAGCTCGTCGCGCATCTTGGTACGCCAGATGGTCGCGTAGGAAAGGAAGAAGCGCTGCAGTCCGGTGAAGCCGTCAAGCGTCGGAGCACTGTCGAGTGCGTTTCGGATACCCTCGGGGCTTGCGTCTCGAGGCTTGCCCTGGCTCTCTTCCAACGCGAATGCATAGGCCTTCAGCGAGATGTTGACGCCGCCCAAGTCTCCGATGTTCTCGCCTATGGTGAGCGCGCCGTTGACATGCGGAGCACGGTCTGGAGTTTCGGCATATTTGTCAGCGAGCTGCTGTGGAACGAAGGCATTGTATTCCTCGATCAGTGCCTTGGTGCGCTGTTCGAAGTTGCTGCGGTCGCTTTCGGTCCACCAGTCATGCAGCTGGCCGTCGCCGTCATACTTGCTGCCCTGATCATCGAAGCCATGCCCGATCTCATGCCCAATGACTGCTCCGATGCCACCGTAGTTGGCAGCATCCTCTGCATTCGGGTCGAAGAATGGCGGTTGCAGAATTGCAGCCGGGAAGACTATCACGTTAAGCGTTGGCTCATAATACGCATTCACGGTCTGCGGATTCATCAGCCATTCGTCTTTGTCGACGGGCTTGCCAGCCTTGGAAATCTGATAGCCAGTCTCGTAGGCGTTGGCAATGCGCAGATTCGCAATGAGACCGCGGTCTGCACTGACTTTCAATGCCGTATAGTCGCGCCAATGGTTGGTGAATCCGATTTTTGGCGAGAATTTCGCCATCTTGTCGAGCGCCTTCTTCTTGGTGTCTTCGCCAAGCCAGTCACTTGCAGCGATGGAGGATTCGTAAGCCTTGATGAGGTTGCCGACCAATTGTTCCATCTGCTGCTTGCTGCTTGGTGGGAAGTGGCGCAGCACGTATTCGCGTCCCGCCTCTTCTCCGCATGTGGAGTTGACAAGTGCCACACCACGCTTCCAGCGGTCACGCATCTGTGTCGTTCCAGAAAGGGTCTTGCCATAGAAGTCGAACTTTGTCTGTTCGAAGTCGCTGCTCATGAAGGTAGCCCATGCAATAAGCGTATGAACTCTTGCCCAGAGCTTGAGATCTTCCAAATCCGCGCGACTCCACAGGTCGTTGAGACCGGTAAGGAAGCTCGGTTCGTGCACGATGGTATGAGCCATGGCGGTTTTCATGTCAACGGGCTGATCTGCAGCAGTTGAGGTTGCGTTGTATGCGAACTGCCAGGCGGAAACCCATGTCTCGATGTCGAATGAGTCGAGCGTTGAACTCAATTCGTCGAAGGTGGTTGGATTGTATGTCTTATCTTCATCGCGAGTCTCCACGTTGTTCCAGTGGTGCGCTGCAAGATGCGTTTCGAAGGCAAGGAATGCGGCAGCCTTGTCCTGAGCCTCGCTCATAGGTGTCTCCTGATGCGCGAGATGCAGGAGCTTGGCAACCATGTCTGTGTATGATTCGCGAACTGCAGCATAGCGTTCTTCGCGATAGTAGGCCTCGTCGGGCAGTCCCAGACCGCCTTGGGCGATGTGAATGATGTTGCGTCCGGCATCACCGGGATCGCCATAGACGGCAATGTCCAAGAGATCGGGGCCTCCGGTTGGATTCAATGATCCCAATACCTTGGTGAGTTCTGACTTGTCGGCAGCATCCTCGATAACGCTCAGGGCTGAGACAATGGGCTTGATTCCTGCCTGCTCGATAGCTTCGGTGTCAAGGAAACTGTCATACAAAACTGAGGACTTTGGCGCAGGCTTGGATTCGTCCTCGAGGATGTCACGAATCTGCTGTTCGGCGTTCTCTGCCAGCACTGCAAAGGAGCCATATGCCGGCCGGTCTGGTGGGAGCGTATAGGTGTCGATCCAAGGCCCATTCACGAAGCGGAAGAGATCCTGGGTTGGCTTGACTATTGAGGAGAAGGATGTCGGGTCAATCCCTGAATGTAAATCGTGTGTCATAAACCAAAGCGTAGCCACGCAAGGTGACAACACAACAGTTCATGAACGCTTATGTATTGCACGATGTACTGCCCGGTTGCTTGCATCTGTGGCATGCGTGCGTGCTTGCCAGCGGGCTTATTGCCAAGGCATTATGCGCGATTATACGATTATGATGGGCAAGGGGCGAGGTACCATACATACTATCCGACTATTGAGAAAGATTATCAAGTGATAGAACTGAAGACACCAGATGAAATCAAGGCCATGAGGCCAGCTGGGAAATTCGTAGGCGATATTCTCAAGAATCTGCGCGAGAGCACACATCCCGGAACAAACCTGCTGGAAATAGACGATTATGTGCGCCGCCGCATCGAAGAGCGCAAGGGGGCGGTATCGTGCTACGTCGATTATGCGCCTGACTTTGGAACGGGACCTTTTGCACATTATATCTGTGCATCAGTCAACGACGCTGTGCTGCACGGCGTACCGTATGATTACACGCTGAAGAACGGCGACCTACTGTCACTCGATCTTGCGATCACAGTAGACGGCTGGGTTGGAGACTCTGCAATCAGCTTCATCGTTGGCGAGCAGAAGGATCCCGAAGATCTACGACTGATTAAGACCACCGTCGACGCTCTGCGCGCAGGTATCTCTCAGGCAGTGCCGGGCAATCGTCTGGGCGATGTGTCTGCGGCAATCGGAGATGTCGCGCACGAACAGGGATATACGGTCAATCTGGAATTCGGCGGTCATGGCGTTGGCCATATCATGCATGGCGACCCTCACGTTGCCAATGATGGCAAGGCCCACCACGGCTATAAGCTTCGTTCGGGTCTGGTCATTGCCATTGAGCCATGGTTCCTCAGGACCACCGATGAAATCGTTCAGGATCAGCGCGATGGATGGACGCTTCGTTCCGCCGACGGTTCTCGTGGAGCCCATACCGAGCACACCATCGCGATTACCGACGACGGTCCAATCATTCTTACCCGCCGCGATGAGGACGATGCAGCGATTCCCGATAACGCGCGATAGTCTGAGATAGCTGTCAAACCATGTGTCGAGCCCCGCATAGGTGCAGTGACCATGGTTTCAGCCAACAAGGTTTCAGCCTGATACTGTGCATCATGCGGCAATGCAGTGAAATCTCGCGATAGCACACCAGCGGTGCCACTATGCGCTGCCGAATACGGTTTTGAGATGCCAGTTGATAGATGTAACAATCTTTCTGGTAGGATGTCGTGTTCAGTAGCGCACAGCTATGCGTGACGAACTATTCGCGAAATATCGCCCGCGACTGTATCTTTTCGCAGAGGATACGCACGAGAAGCTGGAGGCTCATTATGACCATTGCCAATCTGGACGTTGATTCCGATTCATTCAAGCTCCCCGTCGTTAAGGCCACGTGTGGCCCAGACGGGATTGTCGTTTCCACATTGAGGAACGATGGCTGGGTCACGCTTGATCCAGGATTTCTCACCACAGCCCAATGCGAATCGAAGATCACCTTCATCGATGGCAATCGCTCGATTCTGAGATATCGCGGCTATCCCATCGAGCAGCTGTGCGAGCAATCCAACTTTCTTGAGGTGGCATGGCTGTTGCAGAAGGGGTCCCTGCCTTCGCGCTCGGAGTATGAGCATTATCGTGAGGGTGTCCTGAAGCATACGATGGTTGGCGAGGATTTCCGGACCTTGCTCGGCTCCTTCCCGCGCAATGCGCATCCCATGAGTGTGCTCGCCTCGTCAGTCAACGCATTGGCGACATTCTGCCCAGACACCTGCGACATCAACGATGAGGATCAACTCGACGCTGCTGCGGCAATCATCATGGCCAAAGTGCGAACCATCGTGTCATTGATTCATCGACGCCGCCGTAACGAACCGCTGCTCTATCCAGACATCACCCGCGGATATGTCGATGATTTCCTTCGCATGAGCTTTGCCGTGCCATACCAGCCCTTCGAATCGGATCAGCTGATGGTAGAGGCTTTGGACAAACTGCTGATCATTCACGCAGACCATGAGCAGAACTGCTCCACGTCGGTTGTGCGCATCGCTGCCTCGGCTCATGCCAATCTGTATTCTGCCATTGCGGCGGGAATCAACGCTCTTTCCGGCCCCCTGCATGGCGGGGCGAACGAAGCGGTACTGAAGCAGCTCGAAGAGATTAAGAATTCAGGCATGTGCGTGCGCCAGTTCGTTGAGGATTCGAAGAAGGAAGGACGCCGGATTTCGGGGCTGGGACATCGCGTATATAAGTCCTTCGATCCGCGTGCCAAGATAGCGAAGCAGTGGCTTACCCGAATCATGAGCGAGCGATCATTCAACCCGCAGAGCGAAGACCGTGAGCTCTTCGATGTTGCGAACGAACTCGAAGACATAGCCCTTCACGACGAGTATTTCATATCGCGGCATCTTTATCCGAATGTGGACTTCTATACAGGGTTACTGTACAAGGCCATAGGATTTGATTCGGAAATGTTCACCACACTGTTTGCGCTCGGTCGCATTCCGGGCTGGATTGCCCAGTACCGAGAGCTGCTCAAAGATCCGATGACGAAGATAGGACGTCCGCGCCAGGTGTATACCGGCGAACCCCAGCGCGACTACGTTCCCATCGATAATCGTTAATCGATAATCATTACATGCGATGTCTCAGGCATTCGAGTGCAGCTGAGCGTTCAGCTCGATGCCTGTTGCTCGACTTCTCGCCTCAATCGCTCCGGTCACGGAGTTACGGATGAACAGAATGTGATCCTTGCCGCTCAACTCAGCACCCTTGACCACGTCAAGTGGCTGTCCGGCCGCAAGCTTTGCCTTGTCGTAGATCGTCACCTTGGTTCCAGCCGTCACATAGAGCCCAGCCTCCACGATGCACTCGTCGCCGAGCGAAATGCCGACGCCGGCATTGGCACCCAGCAGCGAATGCTTGCCTATCGTGACGCGATGCTTGCCGCCGCCCGAGAGCGTTCCCATGATGGAAGATCCGCCACCAATGTCGGATCCGTCTCCAACGACCACTCCCTGTGAGATGCGGCCTTCGACCATGGATGTCCCCAGCGTTCCGGCGTTGTAGTTGACAAAACCTTCATGCATGACGGTGGTGCCTTCAGACAGGTAGGCACCGAGGCGAATGCGGTCGGCGTTGCCGATGCGTACCCCCGTCGGGACTACATAATCGACCATGCGGGGGAACTTATCGATGGAAAGCACATTCACGTCAGGAACCGGTCCGAGCCCGTTCTTGGATGCGGCCTGCAAGACATCCATCTTGCGCTGCCCATAGTCCGACACGGCAAACGGCCCATAATTGGTCCATACCACATTCGTGAGCGCTCCAAAGATGTCATCAAGGTTCAAGGTGTTGGGCTTGGCCAAGCGCATGCTCAAGAGATGGAGTCGCAGATAGGCATCCGCCGCATCTTCGATCGGGTCGTCAAGTCTGCTGACGGTAAACACGGGAATTCTCCGTACGCCACGCATGTCGGCTTCATCATGAATCAGACTGCCGAAGCCGTGGTTCTCTCGTTCGGAGAGTTCGGGTGCAGCGCCGATTTCGAGTTTCGGATACCAGACGTCCAAGGTGTCGCCAGCGGCGCTGATGCTCGCCAAACCCCAACCCCATGCAGTACGACTCGATTCCATTGCTTTCTCCTTTTTGTGGCTGGTACATCGCTGTTGTCTATTGCTGTGCAGTAGAGATGCTGCACACTGGTGCTCTCTTGCCACAATAAGGTGTCGCAAGGATAATGAGAACTCAAAAGACGTTTTTTGCACATTGCCCATGCGTGTGAGATAAGGATTGTTAACACAGCTTGAAGGCGTGGCGTAGCTTTGACATTCAGATATCGTTGACCTTGAGAAGCGCTGTGTATAATTACGGCGGATCGAGGCGGCTGCTAGGCTGTTGTGCATGGTGATGAAAGAAACCGCGGGGTGACATATGAATACTGAAGATTCGGTGAGCACTGAGCTGCTCAAATCACATGCGGGAGATCGGAAGAACACATCGTTGAAACCTCAGTTGGAATCACGTTTCAGATCAATCGATGTATATGCTGCTCTGTTTTCTCTATGCATGTCAGCGTTGCTGGTTTTGGGGGTTTTCGTTCTCGACCATGTTTTTTCACCGCAGTTTCAGATCGTCGGAGCGTCAAGCTTTGCGCTGCTTGTCGTGATAGCTGTCGTCGGCTCCATTCCGCTATATTTGCTTACACATTGGTTGTTCCTCCGAATTGACGTACTTGTTGCCCGAACGCACGAGGCAAGCTCTGAGACTGATACCAGTGCTGTTCTCAATTCAACGAAGTCTGAACAGAAACATGTGGGTTTCTCCGCATTGCTTGCGCGTGCGTGGCTGAAATATTCATCGTTGATTCTCCTCGGATGGGTCCCTTATTTCTTGATACGCTTCCCAGGCAACATCGATTCAGACACGTACTGGGAATTAGAACAGGTGTATGGTCTTGTGCCACGGAATGACCAGCATCCATACTTTGATACGCTCGTCTTCGGAGCATTTTGGCGGCTTGGCGACATAATGCACAGCCATTTCATTTCCCTGCTGCTGTATGCACTGATTCAAATGATAGTGACTGCAGCGGTTCTTGGGCTGGCTCTGTGCTATATGCGTTACATCGGCGTACCGCGCTCCATGACCCGTGTCAGCCTGATATTCCTTTCGACGTTTCCCATAATCCCATTTTTTGCTGAGACCATGGCGAAGGACATGCTTTTCGGATGGGTTTGGGTGCTGTTCCTACTAGGTGTCATGGAAGCGGCGCGCAGCAGGGGGAATGCGCTACGCATTCCTTGGTTCCTGATAGGCTTCAGCGTTACGGTGCTGCTTCTGATGCTCACCAAGAAAACTGGCGTATATCTTGCTCTTGGAACGATTGTCATCATGCTCGTGTTCCTTAAAAACAGAGTCAGGCTGCTTTGCTCCTTGCTGATTCCCCTGATGCTGTTTCTTGGTGTGTGGACCTCAGCCTTGCTGCCGAGATGGAATGTGACTCCGGGACCGGAACGTGAAATGTTGGCTGTTCCCTCACAGCAGACTGCCATGTATATCAAACGCAATAGTGCGAACATGACCCGCGCGGACTGGAAGGTGCTGTCGCGGGTGTTTCACGATCCACAAAGCTTGCCGCTCACCTACACGCCAGCTCGCGGTGATAACACCAAGGGCAGGTGGATTGAAGATGCGAGCAGGGCCGACAAGGAAGCTTTCGTACTATGGTGGATGGAGCATTTCTTCAAGGATCCGGGCAGCTACATGCTGGCAACGGCTGCCAACACACTTCCTCTGTATTACCCGGATATTTCCACGGAAGGCAGCGAAAGCACGTTATTCTATGGCGATAAGATCACACCGCAAGGTCAGGATGATAACGGTCTTATCGACACGCTCATCAACTATTCAGGGGGCAAGGCGACACGCGCCGACATCCTTGAACTGATGGGCGGAACCAACAGGTACCCGGCTGTCAGCACACTTTCGACAACCTTCAACACGTGGTATTTGAATATGACTCGCGCTTTCCCAATCGTGTTCAGTAAGGTGCTCTATACAACGTGGATTCCGTTCTTCGCACTCGCATACTGCTTGAGGAGACATCAGTGGCTTGGTGTTCTTTGCATGGTTCCGGCAATGCTGACATTGTGCACGTTGTTCATCAGTCCCATTGCAATACCGAGGTATCTGGTGCCCGTGATTTATACGGCACCGCTTACGCTGGGATGTCTTTTCATCGGTGTGAACGCTCGTCGAATGTCGTTGGAAGGGTTGAACAGCAACAGGATCGACATGGACCAGGCGAAGTGAAGCGAGCTCAGCGAGGACAACTGGATGAAACAGCCGTCTGCAATGCATACGAATGTGCACTGGATGAACGGGAATTACTTCAGGTCATGTCTTCGGGGGAGTGCTTGTGTACCATGTAGTTATATGAGCAATGACCAAAAGGAACGCAGAAACGCGCAGAACAGGCGGAAGATGATAACCCGCATTGTTGTTGTCGTACTCGCTGTGGCTATGTTCGCCTCGCTTGTCATTCCAGCAGTCATTTCGGGGCTTTGACCTCACTGCCTCAACACCAAGAATAGATTCTGAGGTGCTGATGTGAAATCAGTGTGAGCAAAGGGAAGATAGCCGGTTGATGCCGGTAGGGTGGTAATGATGGCGGAATTTGATGTTAACCAAACAATAGAGCAGGCGCGCTCAACCTATGAGTCGATAGCCAAGGCAGTCGATCCTGAGATATTGAACAACAAGATCCATGAGCTTGAGCAGCAGGCGAGTGCCCCTGGACTCTGGGATGATCAGGATCATGCCCAGCAGGTGACCAGCGCACTCTCGGTGGCACAGACACAGCTGCGTCATCTTCAATCTGCAAGGCAGCGCTTGGAAGATGTCGAGACACTGTTGGAAATGGCGCAGGAGGAAGAGGACAAGGACACTCTCGATGAGGCTCAGCGCGATGCCGAACAGCTGTTGCAAGACCTTTCGGACATGGCAATTCAGACTTTGCTCGATGGTGAATACGATGCTCGTGCCGCGGTCGTGACGATTCGGTCTGGCGCTGGTGGCGTCGATGCCGCCGACTGGGCACAGATGCTGATGCGGATGTATCTACGCTGGGCTGAGCGACACGGTTTCAAGACTCAGATCATGGATACCTCGTATGCCGAGGAGGCGGGCATCAAGTCGGCCACATTCCAGGTCAACGCCGCATACGCCTATGGAAGGCTTTCGGTCGAGGGAGGAACGCATCGTCTCGTTCGTATTTCCCCCTTCGACAATCAGGGGCGTCGCCAGACAAGTTTTGCAGCGGTTGAGGTGATTCCGCTCGTTGAGGCAACCGACCATATCGACGTGCCGGATTCCGATATCCGTGTGGACACCTACTGCTCGTCAGGGCCTGGCGGTCAGGGAGTGAATACGACGTACTCTGCGGTTCGCATCACCCACTTGCCTACGAACATCGTCGTGACCATGCAGGATGAACGTAGCCAGATACAGAACCGTGCAGCCGCAATGGCTGTGCTGCAATCGCGTCTGCTTGTGCTTCGCCATGAGGAAGAGGCCAAGAAGAAGAAAGAGCTCGCCGGTGATATCAAGGCCAGCTGGGGCGATCAGATGCGCTCGTATGTGTTGCATCCCTATCAGATGGTGAAGGATCTTCGCACCGGCTATGAGACGTCTGACACACAGGGCGTTTTCGATGGTGACATTGACGCTTTCATCGATGCTGGAATCCGTTGGAGACATCAGCAGCGCCGTGAGGCCGCTGAAGAGAAAGCGGAAGAGAACAAGGAGTAGTTTCCATGGCGCTTATTTCAATGAAGCATGTGACCAAAATCTATCCGAAGGGCACCCGCCCTGCTTTGGACGACGTGAATCTTGACATTGAGCGTGGCAACTTCGTCTTCCTTGTAGGGGCTTCCGGCTCAGGAAAATCGACGCTGCTGAGTCTTCTGCTCCACGAGGAGCTGGCTACCGACGGTGAAATCAGAGTCGCGGGCAACGATCTTCGCAGACTGAACAATCGCAGAGTTCCGCAATATCGGCGCTCCTTGGGATTCGTGTTTCAGGATTACAAGCTGCTGACGAACAAGACCGTATGGCAGAATGTCGCATTTGCGCTCGAAGTGATTGGAACTCGACGTTCGACAATACGTTCCCTCGTGCCGCAGGTGTTGAAAACCGTTGGTCTGACGGGCAAGGAAAATAACTTTCCTCACGAACTTTCCGGCGGTGAGGCTCAACGCGTCGCCATCGCACGAGCATATGTGAATCATCCTCAGATATTGCTTGCTGACGAGCCGACCGGAAACCTTGATCCGACCACGTCTCTGGGCATCATGGAAGTGCTTGATGCCATCAATCGCACGGGAACGACCGTCGTCATGGCAACGCATAACGAGGAGATCGTGAACTCCATGCGCAAACGTGTAGTTGAGCTGCATTCCGGAAAAATCGTGCGTGATGAGCGTAACGGTTCGTACGATTCCGCGAAGTTCTTCCCCGATGCCGATGTCGCAGCCAAGGCGCATCAGGCGTTGAAGCGCGGGGCTGCCGCCAATGTGGCGCAGAGCGCCGAGAGCGGGGCCGTCGCCCAACCTCTGGTCGCGGCCGATTCGACACCGCAGGAATCCTCCACCATCGACACGCATGACATGGATAGATTCAAGAACAAGACCACGGAAAGCACCGCGGTGAACGGCGAGGACCATGAGCACAAGGCATCACGCGAATCTGCGGAGCATGCCACGGGGAGCAAAGATTCCTCGCAGACTCGAAGCGAAAAAGCGGCTGCAGAAAAGGGCTTGAAGCCAGGCTCCTCCGATGCAGCGCCATCGGTGTCATCCCCGGCTGCAGCTCCAGTTTCAGCTCAGGCAACGTCTCCAGCAGCGCCATCTCCAGCAGCGCCAAATCCATCAGCGCCAACTCCACCCAAGCCCCATGCCGAAAGCACAGCCAACGAAAGTACAGCCAACGAAGGCATCGCACGACTGGCCAAGTCGGTGCATTCAGGCAAGACCGGCCGTTATGGCAAGGCTTTCGCACCAGTTGAAAACACGCTGACTTGGGGCAAGGGCATCACCGTCGACGATGTCAAGGGAGAAGCCCACCAGCCTCCCATACCGCCCAAGGATCCCCACGAAGCCACCCGGGCAGCAGCACCGTCGGAACAGATCAAGGAAGACGTCAGGGAGCGGGGCAAGGCATCTGATTCCAAGAGGCATTCGTCACCTTCGACATCAACGCCAGCGTCGCCGTCTGCGGACGGTCATGAGGAGGCCAAACAATGAGGTTGCGTTTCATTCTCTCTGAAACTTGGACGAGTCTCAAGCGAAACGGTTCCATGATTCTTTCAGTCACGCTGGTGACTTTCATATCGTTCCTCTTCATCGGCGCTGCGGTGCTCATGCAGACTCAGATCACCAAGGCAAAAGGGGACTGGTACGACAAGGTTGAGGTCGTCGTGTGGCTGTGCCCTGACGGCACGAGTCAGGCTGCGTCATGTGCATCCGGCAAATCGCCGACTCAGGACGAGATCGTCAGCATCGAAGACACGATCAACAATGAGCTTTCGCATGATGTTGCGAAGATCACCTATGTGAGCAAGCAGCAGTTCTATACCAACACATTCTTGAAGCAGTATCCGAATGGCGTCTACCAAGGTCGGACCCTGACCGCAGCAGACATGCAGGATTCATTACGCCTGAAGCTTACTGATCCACAAAAATATCAGGAAGTGTCCGAAGTCCTCACCGGTAGAACGGGCGTCGAACAGGTCGAGGATCAGCGGCAGATTTTCGATCCTGTGTTCAATGCGCTGAACAAGGCGACTGAAGTTACGGTGGTGCTGGCAGGGGTCATGGTTATCGTTGCGATCATGCTCACAGGGACCACGATTCGCATGTCAGCAGCCTCTCGGCGCAGCGAAACGGAAATCATGCGCTACGTGGGAGCATCCAACTGGACCATTCGATTACCGTTCATTCTTGAGGGTTCCGTTGCTTCGATCATCGGTTCGCTGCTTGCCGTGGGCACGTTGAGTCTCGTCGTCGATACCTTCATCACGAACTGGCTTGCGAAGTCCGTAACGTGGATGCCTTTCATCAGACAGAGCAACGTACTGTTCACGGCACCGTTCCTGATAGTGGGTGCGATAATCCTCTCGGCGCTTGCGTCAGCGGTTTCGCTCCGAAGGTATCTGAAAGCGTAGCTCCTGCACAATATTGGTTGTAGCGTTCATAATTGCGAGGAAGATTCTGCAACGTTGAGCTTGAGACGCTACAATGTCACACACGAAGTAGTTGAAAGGTTGATGCAATGGGTGCAACGCGAGGACGACGCGCTTTCATGTGCGCTGCAATGAGTTTTGCCATGTTCATGACCATCGGTGTAACGAGCGGCGGTATCATGGTGTCCACGGCCGAAGCTGTTCCGAGTTATTCGCAGTATCAGCAGGCAATTGAAACCAACAACCAGCTCAAGGCTCAGCTGGTCGGAGTCAGCGCTGACTTGCAGAACAAGATTCTGCAACTCAACGACCTGACATCCAACCAGATTCCAGCAGCCCAGACAGCCGCGAACGCCGCCCAGAATGCCGCACAGCAGGCGAAGGATCAGGCCAGTGCAGCCCAGGACAGACTCAACGCCGCCAAAAACGACAAGGCGGAGCTAGAAAAGAAAATTGCGCAGACTGGCGCGAATTACGATGATGCCAAAGAGGCGGTGGCTCAGCTGGCCCGTGATAGTTTCCACGGCTCAAACACCTCCCAGGTCATGGATGTCGTGACCAATTCGAAGACCACCCAGCAGTTTGTGGATTCGATGCAGGCCAATGTAGCGGTCACCAGAACGGAAAATCAGGCTGCTGATTCGGCGGCCACTACGTTGAACACCTCGATGAATCGCAAGCAGCGGCTTGAATCGATCGAACAGGAAATAGCGACGTTGAAATCGCAGGCCGATCAGCAGTCAGCCACAGCGCAGCAGGCCGCTTCCGACGCGCAGGCAAAGCAGGCTTCACTACAGAAGCTGCGTGACGAAGGTACGGCTCAGCGCGCAAGTCTGGAAGCGCAGCAAGGTCAGCTGACTTCAGCGTCTGCCAAACAGGCTGCAGACATCGTCACGATCAAGTCACAGATCGATTCCTATAATCAGCAGGTTGCGGCTGCGGCTGCACAGGCATCGGCAAGCGCCGGGGGCGCTCAGCAGGTTGCCGGAGGCGGAGCTTCCTCGGGTTCGGGTTCATCGGCTCCCTCAGGCTCATCAGGTGCCAGCTCAGGTTCATCATCAAACTCTGGTTCATCGTCAAATAGCGGTTCAGCAGCATCTTCCGGTGCAAGCGGCATGAA
This sequence comes from Bifidobacterium sp. WK041_4_12, assembly GCF_041080795.1. Taxonomy (NCBI): domain Bacteria; kingdom Bacillati; phylum Actinomycetota; class Actinomycetes; order Bifidobacteriales; family Bifidobacteriaceae; genus Bifidobacterium; species Bifidobacterium aquikefiricola. The sequence continues at coordinate 816,620 of NZ_CP129674.1, forward strand.
CTATGCCGTTCCGGGCAGTTGCGGTTCGACGGCATCGTTCTGCTATGGACATAGCACAGGAAGATCGGCTGTCGGAGCAGGGGCATATCCGTCCAGACAGTGCACGCTATGGGCATATCTTCGTCGGACCGAACTAGGATTGCCTGTCGGATCTTATATGGGCAATGGCGGGTACTGGGCTGCAACTGCACGAGGTCTGGGCTATCTGGTCAATAACACGCCCCATGTCGGAGCTGTTATGGTGGTGGCACCCGGACAGCGCGTCACCTCCTGGACTGCCGATGCCACCTATGGGCATGTGGCCATTGTGGAACGAGTCAATTCCGATGGTACGATTCTGATTTCAGAAGGTGGAACCGGCTTTTCGACATTCCCTGCCTCCGAGATTGTTTCCAGCCCAAGCAGGTTCCAATACATTCACTACTGAGTTCGTTTCAGACATGTGCTGAGGCGTATCGGTACGCTACTAAAGAAGGGCACTATGTCTAAGGAAGAGGGGACTTCGACAGTCGCCACCAACCGTCGTGCACGGCACGACTATGAGATAGAGGATCATCTCGAAGCGGGTATCGCGCTGACAGGTACCGAGGTTAAATCCTTGCGTGAGGGGCGTGCATCGCTGGTGGAATCGTTCGTCAGCATCGACCGGCGTGGAGAGATGTGGCTCGAAAATGCCAACATTCCAGAATATCTCAACGGCACCTGGAACAATCATGCCCCCAAGCGCAAGCGTAAGCTGCTGCTCCATGCTCGTGAGATTGCCAAGATGTCTCGCCAGATCGAGGCAAAAGGGTACACGATCATTCCTCTGAGCATCTATTTCAAGGATGGCAGAGTCAAGGTCGAGGTAGCCCTTGCCCGAGGCAAGCGCGAATTCGACAAGCGCCAAAGCCTTCGTGAGGCACAGGACAAGCGCGAGGCGCAGCGGGCGATGCGGTACAAAAACATGAAAGGCTGAGTGTCTCGCAGATTTTCACGCGCTTGAGTACCGTTTCAATGCAATGTTCGTCACATTGCCAGGCATGTAACCAAATTGTGACATAAGGCACTGCATTGACGCGGTATGGTTATGCGTACCATACTTTTGGTCTCATCTAGAGAGAGAAGAGAGCATTGAAAATTTCAACGAGCATCAAGGCTGCAATTTCGGCAACCATGAGCGTTGTCCTGCTGGCTGCACTTGCCGCTTGCGGCACTACGGATTCGAGTGAGAGTGCAAGTTCTGGAACTGCTTCGTCGTCAGCGGCGGGTATCCGTCCCTATGATGTGAGCTCAGTGCACAAGGATGAAGCCATTGCGTCGCTGCTTCCCTCGAGCGTCGCGAAGAGCGGAACCTTGAATGTCGGCATGGATACGTCATATGCACCTGCAATATGCACCTGCAGAATTCCTTGACTCGGATGGCAAGACGCCTATCGGGTACGATGTCGATCTGCTGAATGCTCTCTCTCGGGTACTGGGACTCAAGTCCAACCCTGAAACTGCAACCTTCGATTCGATCATTCCCAGCATAGGCAGCAAGTACGATATCGGCTTGTCAAGCTTCACCATCACCAACGAACGCATGAAGGCCGTTGACTTCGTCTCATACTTCAAGGCTGGCATGTCATATGTGGTCAAGAAGGGCAATCCCCAGAAGATCAATGCCAATGATCTCTGTGGCGTGAATGTTGCGGTACAGACTTCCACCACCGAAGAGGATGACATCAATGCAACGAGCAAGAAGTGCGTTGCTGATGGCAAGAAGGCAATCAACGTCCTCTCATACAAGCAGCAGACCGATGTCACCACGGCATTGGTGACCGGCAAGGTTGATGTGTTTTACGCCGACAGTCCTGTAGCCGGATATGCAATCCGTCAGACCGGCGACCAGCTGCAGGCTCTTGGCGACGATGTCGGCATCGCTCCACAGGGTGTTGCAATCAAGAAGGGCGACACGGCAATGGCTGATGCTGTCCAACAAGCGATGCAAAAGCTGATCGATGACGGCATGTATACTAAGATACTTTCACATTGGGGAGCGCAAAACGGAGCCATATCCAAGGCAGAAATCAATCCTGCCACTTCCGATTGATGCTTGGTGCATGCTTCCAAGTCTGATGTGAACACTGGTTCGTGAGATGCGTTTCCCCTACCATGGCTTAGCATGGCTGACCATGGGGAAACACAATCTCGTTAGAGGAGAAGTGAATGAAGCGTCGAGAAGATTCTGAACTGGGCATACCTGGCGAGATCAAGGCCCGTCCGGTGCGAAAGCCTGGACCGATCGTAGCCGCAATCGTTGTTCTGATCTTTGCGCTGATGCTTGTACATGGCATCGTGACCAATCCAAACTTTGACTGGCCGACGGTGTGGATGTATCTCTTCAACGAAAACGTGCTGAGCGGCATTGGCTGGACCTTGAAGCTCACGCTCTATTCAATGGTCATCGCCACGGTTCTGGCAATCATCCTCGCCGTCATGCGCAAATCATCAAATCCTGTGCTGCGCTGGGTGAGCTGGTTCTTCATTTGGTTCTTCCGTGGAACGCCTGTCTATACTCAGCTGATCTTCTGGGGACTGTTCGCCGTGCTGATTCCCCGTCTTGCCGTCGGTGTGCCGTTTGGTCCGGAATTCTGGAGCATTGACACCAAAAGTCTCGTCACTGCCAGTGTCGCGGCCATACTGGGTCTCGGACTCAACGAGGCTGCCTACCTGTCCGAAATCGTGCGTGCAGGCATTGAGGCCGTAGATGACGGTCAGACCGAAGCTGCAGAAGCACTCGGCATGAGACGTCCCCTTATCATGCGAAGAATCATCCTGCCTCAGGCAATGCGCATCATCGTGCCACCCACCGGTAACGAAACCATTGGCATGCTCAAGACCACATCGTTGGTCTCAGCCGTTCCTTTCAATCTCGAACTTCAGTTTGCGACCAATGCGGTTGCCAGCCGCATCTATAAGCCAATCCCACTTCTTTTGGTTGCCAGCATCTGGTATTTGGTCATCACGACCATTCTGATGATCCTGCAGGCCCAGTTGGAGAAGCATTTTGGCAAAGGCTTCGATAAGAGCTCTCCTTCACGCAAAGGCAAAGCCGCGGCAATCGACGCACCCATCGCTGAAAGCGCCACGGATCCAGCAGGAATTAACAAGGTGACCATGGGAGGTCTCAACGCATGAGCGGCGAAACGGCTGAAATCGAGATCAAGGGTGTGCACAAGGCTTTTGGATCGCTGCATGTGCTCAAGGGAATCGACATAAACATTCCTCAGGGTAGCGTGACTGCAATTCTCGGACCCTCCGGCTCAGGAAAGTCAACCCTGCTGCGCATGATCAATCAGCTGGAAACGAGGACAGCCGGAGACATTGTGGTGCATGGCGATTTGATTGGATACCGGCGTATAGGCACCGGAGCGAACGCCACCTTGCAGGAGCTCGATGACAAGGCCATTGCTGAGCAACGCGCCAAGATCGGCATGGTTTTCCAACGCTTTAACCTATTTCCCCACAAAACCGCCATCGAAAACGTGATGGAGGCTCCTGTTCATGTTGCCCATCGTTCCAAGTCCGATGCGCGTGGCGAAGCAGTCAGACAATTGACTCGTGTCGGTCTCGCTGATCGTCTGGACTATTATCCTTCGCAGCTTTCTGGCGGTCAGCAGCAGCGTGTCGCCATCGCACGAGCGCTGGCCATGCATCCCACCATCATGCTGTTCGACGAACCTACCTCTGCACTTGATCCTGAACTCGTCGGAGAGGTTCTGAGCGTGATGCGGCAGGTTGCAGAGGAAGGCATGACGATGGTGGTGGTCACCCACGAAATGGGATTCGCGCGTGAAGTTGCCGATCAGATCATCTTCCTGGACGAGGGTCTTGTGGTCGAACAGGGCGGGCCAGACATCATCGACAATCCACAGACAACGCGTTTCCAGGCGTTTCTAAAGTCGGTTCTGTGACTGCAACGATGCATCGGTAGGCTTCGATGAGTCTGTCCAAGGACATGGCAGCATTGGCTGGACTCGTTGAAGGCAAGGCTGTGATCGGCATCTGGATTCCCGCCACTTCGAGAGCAGGGGAGCAAAACCGGTCGAAGAGTTTTGCAGCTCTTGTACCCGTCGCATAGATCGCGTGGATGCGTGATTGTTGGATGATGCCTGCCAGATCGTTCACAACGGGATTGCGGATGCTGGCATCGCTCGCCCCTCTGATGTCGCAGGATTCGAGAACGTCCCATAGCGCGATGTGATGGTGGTGCAAGAAAGCTTGTCTGACTGCTATCGATTCGCTATGCAGCTGTCCGTCGTTGTGCGCCACAGCTTGTTGGTTCGAAGCGATATCGGTCGTTCTGGCAGCATCGCCGTCGCATGCAGGATAGAGAGCCTCAAGCACTTTCCAGAAACGATTTCGTGGGTGCATGTAATAGAATCCGGCTGCGCGAGATTTGGGGCTTGGCATGGACCCCAGCATCAGAATCTGCGATGCTTCATCCCACACCGGGCCGAAACCATGCTCAACATGTTCGTATGGCTTCATAGGGCGGTGCCATCCGTTCCCTTGGATACAGGGGGCAAGGCATCATCCGCATTGCAAGACTGCAGGGTGGATATCATCGTACCGACTCCCGAAGCAGCCGATATTGTTTCTGCGGATGCGGCTGCGTGGTGATGGATTCGACAAGACCCTTGTTCAACAGTGCGCGCAGTCCTGATGCCACGGAAATCGGAGAAAGATGCAGATCGAACATGATGTCACGAACGCTGGCAGAGGGCCGCTCCTCAAGCAGCTGGACGATGCGCTGGGCAATGTTGCGTTCGGCACTGCTTTCATATGCCCCGCGACGGGTGATCGTGACTTTGAAGCTATCGATGGTGTGATCGATCTCGGCAGGTTCCATGCCCTCGCTGCGCAGCGTCGCTGCAATCTGCTGATAGCCTGAGCCACCATTTTCGATGACATAGCCGCCATCGGGGTATGGAGTCGATTCAAGGATGGCAACAAGGAACTGATTCCTGGTCGAGGGCATGATCGGGTTTTTGAGCGTGCTATGGGTGACGGAACCAAACAATCCTCCAGGATTGGTGATTTCAATGCGGTTGGTAAACACGTCAACGCGAACTTGCGTGCCTTGCGACACAGGGGCATAGTCGCGGTGCATGATCGCATTCGCAATCGCTTCGCGCAGCACTGGTCGCGGATAATCGGGTGTCTGCTCGATGCCGTTGCTTTCGCGTTGCGGCCCGCTCGTCCATGACATCAAGGATTCGACGGCATCGTCGATGATGATGGGAATTGGTCCAGTGATGCTCTCAGCGGTAACGAGGTGTCCACCGCCAGAGAAGACTTCTGCTCTGCTCGTGCCAGGAAACACTGCGATGGTCACGTTCAGACGAGGAAAGTACTGCTGTGGATATCGTCCGAGAGCAAGCAGACCGGCCAAGGTCGGATGGAGCATCGCATAGCCGGCATCGATGGAATGCAAGGCCTGTTGCAGATTCTCGCTCTGATGCTGGGTCAGTTCGCTCACGCGCGTTCCGCCATGATCAGAATCCAGGTCAGCACCGGATACTCCCTGACCGGGGGATGGCGGCTCCGCTTCATCCTGTTTGGGTTCTGACGCAACATCCAGTATGCGCAGCGCTCGCAGTATGTCGATGTCAGTGCTGCCTTGAAAGACCTTCGGGTGAAGCTCGCGCTGTCGCTCGATGCAGCCATGTACCAGTGCAGGATTGAGATCGTCGATGCTCGCTTCGGCAACGATTCGCGCATCATATGTCGGCTGCGCCTGCTCTTCCATCAACCGCTCGACCTCATAGCCGGTCATGCGGCGATCGCCGTCGCCGGTGCGGATGAACGAGCCATTGTATGCACCCAGTGATGTGGTGTAGCAGGGTTTGTCTCGTGGCAGCATCTCGTCAATTCGTGCGAACACGAGATTGCTGCCCTCAAATGGGCACGTCATGATGATCGGGCGCACCACGGGCGTCATCTTTTCACATGCCTGACTCAGGGCCTCCTGCATGGAGCGAGCGTTGAAACCTTCGACAGGCGTAAAGCCAGCCTTCTCTGAAAGTCCAAGAATGATGTAGCCGCCCGAACCGTTGGAAAATGCAGAGAGCGTGTCGGTTATCGATGAGGAGAGCTTTCGTCTGCTCTCCTTCACCTCGCATTGCTGGGTATCATTGCCGATGATGCGCATGAGTTCGATGAGCTCGCTCATCGTTGTGGCGTAATCATCGTCTCGCATGTTCATCACCCGCCTGAATGAAGTCCCGTGTAATCTTTGTCCTTCATTCCAGCGTAGCTCACATGAGTGGGATTGATGGGGGAATAATCGCTGAGTGAGTGACTGCTGAGGGGATAATCACTCAGCGAGTGACCGCCTTATTCGTACAATCCCTTGGCCTTGAGCCATTGTATGGTTCGCGTGTAATGCCCGGTGATGCCGTAATAGAAGCTCGAAGGCTGGTAGCTGTCGTTGTTGTCGGTATGCAGATTGAAGTTTATGCCGAGAAGTAGCTGCTTGTTCTCCACTACGCCATCCGGGGAATGCTGCACGACGAGCGAAGCCGGGTTCATCGTAGGCAACGCTTGGTAGTCTTCGTCCATCAGTTTTGCCAGCGTCCGGGCTTCGGCAGCATTCAGATCGATGTGCCTTTGCCCTTTCGTGTCGCCTGTACCTTCAACATCGCTCGATGATGCCGATTCGATGTTGTCATAGCCGATTTGTGCGATGCTGGTTGCCTTGCGGTACCCGGGGTCATTGATAAGACGCGTGTAGGCGGGACTGTTCAACAGATAGCGTCCATAGAGTGAAAAGCTTCTCGATAGGTGAGTCCCATGGCGCAGACTGTAGTCGAAGTTGGCACTCTCGACTGAGTCGGCATCGCAGTTGATGCAATCCAGCGGTGCATTGCCAGTTACTGATAGACCGTTCCCTGGGGAGTCTGATGGCTTGAACAGTGCCGCATACCGGGGATCTGTCGCGCGCTCAACGATTTCTTGATGCAGGGCGAGAACATCCCGGACCGACTGCTTGTCTCGTACGGTGATTGAACCCCAGTAATAACTGCTGGCGTAGGGCAACAGGTCGATATTGTCATGGGGCACGCTTACCGAGAACACGTCGTGGCTGTTCGGAATGCGGTGCGTATATCCGGTTATGTCCCATGTCGTGAATGAACAATAGAGTGCGATGATGATGACGAACGCTCCGAAAGGCTGAAGACTTTTCCAGGAAAAGATCTTCACGGTTCCGTTCACAATCATGGATGTGATGATGAAGATGACCGGTGAGGCCAGCGCCACGCCAAGGAAAAAGATCGTATGATTGGCCAGCGCATTGATACTGGTGGCTTGCATGGTCTGAAGGAGTGCGCCTGTCAGACACGATCCGACGAAGGTCACCATCACGATGGTGATCGTCCGAGCACCCCTGAACAGTACATTGTCACCTGCACGCTCCGACTTCAAGCGCACATACAGCAGCATGGCGAAAGCGAGCAATGCAGCGCTTGCCGCGAGGAACGCCATGATGTGCGGGAGTGAAATGCGGTCGCCATTCATGGCCAAATCGAGCAAGGGATGCATCCAGGAGAGGCCAGTGAGCGATGCGAAGGTAAAACCATACAGGAACAGGTTCAGCATCAGCAGCGTCAGTGCATAGAGAACGGGGACTATCACATTGATGAACCCGATCATGAGTATGCCAATGCCAAGATTGCCTGTCAGCAGCGAGCCGAGAACCGAGGTGGCAAAGACAAACAGCATGATAATCGAGGAGACAATGAACCATCTGAGCAAGTCTGCATAGTTCGGCTGGAGCAGCATGCCAGCAGCGTTGACACCCTGACCATCAAGATTCAACTGGCCGGAATTCATGAATCCCTTGAAGGAGAAACGCATGAATGGCAGCAATGAGAGGGTGACGACGATATGCGGAATATACAGAAGAATCACACCCGCCATGACGTTCGTTCGGAAGATGGTGCCGCGTGTCAGAGGCAAGGCATGCATGATCGACATCCTCCCAGGCGAATTCAGATAGGCGAATAGCGCCAGGGAGTACACCATGGGAGCGAGAATCTGATATGCGAGGAATCCTGGATTTCCATTCTGTATCGTTATGCGAAGCAGGCTTGGTTGAGCATGGCCCGCAGCAGGCGTGAGCAGTATGGCAACTGGTGCTGCAATGAGCAACACCGCTATGCCGAGCAATGAAAGTGCCCACAGTCGTTTGAGTTCATGCCATAGCAGAGGCGCTGATACGAACTGTCGCGATGCGGTGACAGTGCCTCTTGCTCGTGCGATGCGATGACCGGCTTCCTGCTCGGCTGCAATGGAGACTTCAGTGCGTGCTGGTGTGTTCATTGCTGTCTTCTCCCAATTCATAGATGAAAATCTCTTCCAAGGTGAGTGGAATCTCATCGAAGATGACAGGATGAGCGCGGTTCACGAAGCTACGAAGCTCCTCAGGGGTATTGCGAACGATCAGATAGCTGATCGAACCACGATCATGCTCATGCAGTATGTGCAGGGGTGCGAGCATGGCATCTGACGGCTGGCGTTGCGAGCCGAAACTCAGCTGCAACTTGTGTATGTCGGATTTCAGCTCTTCGATGTCCTGCGCAATGGCGACCTTGCCTGCCTTGATTGCACAGACATGGTCGCAGTAACCTTCGAGCTCGCGCAGATTATGCGACGATATCACTGCGGTCATCGATCTATCGGCTGTGGCATCGACGATAAGCTCCCAAATGCTCTTGCGGACGATGGGATCGAGACCGTCAAGGGGTTCGTCAAGGAGCATGTACTGCGGCTGGCGCGCGAAGACAAGACAGCAGACGCCCTGCTTCCTCATGCCTTTTGACATCTTGGAGAATTGCATATGTGGGTCGAGATTGAATTGATGCACCGCAGTCATGAAAAGTTCCTGGTTCCATGTCTGTGCATAGATGCCAGCGGTCAAGGAACCGGCATCCTGCAACGTGAATCTGTTGAAATATGTCAGATCGTCGGGAACGAAGGCAATCTGGCGCTTGATATCCACATTCTCATATACTGGCTGTCCGTCGTAGGCGATGGTGCCGCTATCCTGCGTCAAGACGCCTGCAAGCATCTTCAACAATGTTGTTTTGCCAGAACCGTTGGTTCCCACAAGACCGTATATGGAACCCGTTGGAATGGAGAGGCTGATATCCGAGAGAGCTGCATGAGCGTCAAAGGTCTTGGTAATCGATCGAAGCTCAATCATTGAGAGTCCTTACTGGTATTGGTGTGGGTCTGAACTGCATGGCGGCTTTCGATGGCCGATGATTCGTCGCTGTGAGATTCGCGCACCTCGGACAGCAGTGAGGTGATGATGCTCTCAAAGCGATGTCTATCGGGGATAATCATGCGCAATTCTCGGATGTCATCGCGAATCTGCGCCGTGACCTGAGCTATCATGCCCTCGTCTGGCTGAATGTCGAGCGGAGAGTGAGCAAAGCTTCCCACCCCAGAAACGCTGTAGATGTAGCCCTGTGATTCGAGATGTCTGAATGCCTTCTGCACGGTATTGGGATTGACCGTCAGTTCCTTCGACAATTCACGAACCGAAGGGAGCCTGCTCTCGGGTGCGATGATTCCTGAGAGAATCTGTTCTTTGATGCCACGAACAACCTGTTCATAAATCGACTTGCGGCTTTTACCATCGATTTCAATCATGTGACGCTCCGATGATGTGACACGATGCCTCCTGGTGGTGAATGTGATGAGGTGCTTCTCAGACTCGGGTGGCACCGGTGAAGTTGCATGAATCACAGTTGCATGAATCATAGTTGCCTGAATCATCGGTGAGCCAGCGGTGAGTCATTGACGCATGCTCACTAACTGTACTAGTACATATAGTACAGCATGATTAGCCATCAAGTCACACCGGAGCAAACTTCGATAAGTAAGTTTTCTGAACATGAAAGGGCTTGCCACTTTACGAACAGGTAAACATTGACGCAAACACGACTTATGTACGAAACCAAATTGACACACAGACTCGGTAAATGTAATAATTAAGGAAAGCAAACTAATCAAGTATCCAGGGTTAGAGACCGTTGCTTTCCGGCAAGTTGTTCAAGGGAGATGTTGCTGGGAGTTGAACAGGGATCTGACTCGGGTTTGCCAATGTCACTATCTGTCGCTTATCGCATCATTGAACGCATACGGAGGGGTCACCATGAAACATAAGAACGCAATGTTTATTGCGGCGGCAACCGCAATCACACTGGCATTAAGTGGATGTTCGATGGGTGGATCGTCGGCATCCTCGAATTCAGGCTCGACTGATGGGAAGGGAAAGACGATAACCATCTGGGCGATGCAGGGCGATTATTCACCAAAGACCTTGGCTGCAATCAACCAGGCATTCACCAAGAAAACGCAGGCGAAAGTCAAGGTTGAAACACAGCAGTGGACTGACATCACCACAAAAATCACCACCGCATTGACTACATCGACACCTCCTGACGTATTGGATATCGGCAATACCCAGGTGGCAGGATTCGCATCCAGCGGTGGTCTTCTCGACATCACCTCGCACAAGAAGGATCTATCCCAAGGCAATACCTGGCTCAGCGGATTGGCTGACCCGGCGACCGTCAATGGCAAGCTCTACGCCGTACCTGCATTCGGAGCCGCGCGAGCTGTCGTATACAACAAGAAGATATGGAGTGAGGCGGGCATCACCTCAGCTCCCAAGACATGGTCGGAATTCACTGCCGATCTTGACAAGGTAGCTGCCAAGAACGCTTCCAACACCAATTTCACGCCATTCTATCTTCCCGGACAATACTGGTATTCCATGCTGCAGTTCGTCTGGGACGCAGGTGGCAATGTCGCACAGGAAAAGGATGGCAAGTGGACTGGCACCATCGCTGGTGCGAAGGCCGTGAAGGGTCTGGAGCAGTGGAAGTCCTTCCAAGACACCTATTCAAGCAAGGCGTCCAAGAGTCTTGACACCACCGAGCCTGATCAGAATCAGCTTCTTGCCGATGGCACTACTTCAGCTATTCTGGCAAACAGCGCCGCAATTACTGCCGTTCAGACATTGAATTCCTCGGTGAAGTCAACCGATCTTGCGACATTCGCGATGCCGGGACAGAGCGGAAAGAACCAGCCGGCAATGACTGCAGGTTCTGATTTCGCCGTTGCCGCCAAGAGCAAGAACTCGGCTCTGGCGCTCGAGTGGATCAAGATAGCGGCCAGCTCAAGCATTCAGCAACAGTGGGTGTTCGGCAACGATGGATGGTTGCCCAATACTGTCCAAGGTCTCGACAAGGCAATGAATTCCAAGGACTTCCCCGCAGTGCAAAGTGGCTTCTTCGAAGCGGCCAAGAACTCCAGGGCAACACCGGGTTCACCTAACTGGGCGACCATCGAGGGTGACAAGTCGGTCAATGCGTTCACACAGTCCATTGCAACCGGATCGGCAACGCCAGAGCAAGCGGCGAAGTCATTCGACGAACATATGGATCAGGTTTTCGCAAAGTAACAGAGGTGTGCAATTCGCCTTGTCCGCCATGATTGCCGACGTCGGCTCAGCCAACGTCACCTATGGCGATCATTGACAGTCATTGACAGTCATTGACGGTCATTGACGGCAAGACGAATTGCACTGCTGCCATGCAGCTCTCCTGCGGACATGAGGAAAGAAGGATCATGACCTCTTCGATGAATGGAACTCCATCGGTCGAGACGATTGAAGGCGATCTGCCTACTCAATCAGATCCACCAATGCGGCGTAGAAGAAAGCAGAAGGCCTTGCACAGCGCCGATGGTCGGACTGCGGCGATACTGTTCGGACCGACCGGACTCATTCTTTTGGCACTGGTTGCGGTTCCCATCGCATTCCTTCTGTTCGCATCGTTTACCGATTTCAACCAGCGTTCCCTGTTTACCGGTGAATTCAACATTGTGGGCATCGAACAATACATGACGGTCCTTGCCGATAGAGACTTCTGGTTCTCCATGCTTCGCACGGGTCTGTTCACCGCAGGTCTGGTTCTTGGCAGCGTGTTCATCGGGATGTATGTGTCGCAGATGATGACGCGTCTGAACAATGGCATGAGATATCTGGTGACCTTCGTAATGATCTTTGCGTGGGCAATGCCTAATGTCGCATCATCCATCGTCTGGAAATGGCTGTTTCAGCCAGGATACGGGGTGTTGAACTGGCTGCTCACCAAGCTTGTCGTCTTTGGCGACATGACCAACACCTCATGGGCCAACAATACTGCCCTCGCCCTGTTCTGCATCTGGCTGTTGGTGGTCTGGCAGGCTGTGCCATATATCGCCATCACCCTCTATGCGGCGACACTGTCAGTCGATCATTCGTGTCTCGAAGCGGCTCAGCTGGATGGAGCTGGGGCATGGCGCACATACTGGCAGATTCTTGTACCCATGATCCGTCCCAATCTGCTGGTGGTCACCTTGCTTTCGGTCATCTGGGATTTCAACGTGTTCAACCAGATATGGCTGGTGTCACAGGGCGGGCCATCCGGTTCGACATCGACGATAGGCGTCTTCACCTATACGAAGGCTTTCGTCAGCTTCGACATCGGTCAGGGTTCAGCGATCTCAGTCATCACGGTGCTTGTCCTGCTGCTGTTGACCGGCGTCTACATTCGCAATCTCTTGAAGTCAGGTGAGGATCTATGAGCGATGCCATGCAGCCCATGCAGCCAAGACACACTACCCGCACAAGCATGCAGAGAGACATGAATGACACGGAGACGGTCAAGGCACAGCGTCATATTCATTGGGATCGAATACGGAGCGCTGCCGCTGCGGTGGTGTTCTGCATCATCTGGTTCTTCCCCGTCTACTGGATGGTGATAACCGCTTTCAAACCGCGTAACGAGGTCATGACCGCAACCCCGGTATTCATTCCGACGCACTGGTCATTGCAGAATTTTAGAACGGCCATATTCCAGACGCAGTTTTTGATCAATCTGATGAATTCGGTGATCGTCACCTTCGTGTCGATTATCGTCTCGGTATTGCTGGCCTTTCTCGCGTGTGCGGCGCTTACGCTCTATCGTTTCAAGGGCAGGCGCTCCATCATGGTCACCATCCTGGCAATCCAGATGCTTCCTGGAACCGCATTGCTGATTCCACAGTTCATCGTCTTCAACCAGTTCGGTCTGCTCAACAACTATGCTGGCCTGATTCTGGCCTACATTGCTGCCGTATTGCCCTTCTCGATCTGGAACATGCGAGGATTCTTCCTTGCGATACCTGTTGAGATCTTCGAATCCGCCCGCGTCGAAGGGGCGAGTGAATGGCAGATTCTGCGCATGATTACCTTCCCGCTCATCGCACCGGGCATCATCTCGACCTCGGTGTTCGCATTCATCGCAGCGTGGAATGACTATCTGACCGCCTTCACCTTCATGAAGGATCAGTCGAAATACACGCTTCCCGTGTGGTTGGCGAGTTTCTCGACTCCTACGGGAACCGACTTCGGTGGGCAGATGGCCGCATCGGTGCTCTTCTCGCTGCCCGTCGTTATCTTCTTCATGATTATTCAGGGCAATATGGTAAAAGGAATCACGGAGGGAGCGATTAAGTGAGTATTATTAACTATATCGCTGGTTGCCCGGAAACATAGCGGGGATTGCTCATGCCGAGAGCATCGATTCACACACCTAACACCATGATGGAGGCGCAACATGACACAGAGGTTTCCCGTACTGATTGATACCAGGGACTCTCATCATGCAGGCAGATCCCGCCGACTCGCGAGTGCGTCTCCATCAGACATCAGACTGCGCAACCGAACGGCAATCATGAGAGCTCTGTACCCGTCTGATTCCTATTCCCGTGCAGAATTGGCCAAGCTGACTGGAATGTCAAAGGTTTCGACCTCGGATGTGGTTGCCGATCTGCTCGAGGATGGCTTGCTGATCGAGGGGGCGTACAAGACTCCCCATGGACCGGGCAAGCCGTCACAGCTGCTCAAGTTCAACGCTTCCTCGGGAAGCATCGTGTCAATCGATCTTTCAGATGCGACTCGTCTGCGGGGCATCGTCCTCGATCTGGCTGGCAAGGTTGTTCACCGTGTCGAGATTGAACTGCCTCACGCCGACGTGCTTGAGGTGAGCGAGGTGACCAAGCTCTGCAAGCGACTGCTGGAAATGTGTGACGCGACAGTGATCGGCATTGCCATAGCAACGCCTGGAACGGTCAATGACGACGGCCTGATTCTCGAAGCGCCCAACCTCGGTTGGATTGACATGAACCTGGCCGAGAAGTTCCGGCAATTCGCGGACTGTCCGATCATCGTGACCAATGATGCCGATGCTGCCGTATTCGCGGAAGGCTATTTCGGCGGCGGCTTCTCTGACATGATTCTCGTACAGATTGCCGATGGGGTGGGTGCGGGTCTGCTCATCGACAACGACATCGTACGAGGCAAGGGGTTTACGGCAGGAGAGATAGGGCACGTGGTGATGTCCGATGGAGTTCGTCCTTGCGTATGCGGCAAAATCGGTTGCTTGGAAACCATGGTCTCGGCACCGGTTCTTGACAAGGCCATAGCGGACAATCCAGACGATGGCGATCAGATTCTGGCTCGAGCAGGACAGGAGTTGGGCAAGGCTCTGGCCATGCCGGTCGCGCTGACGAATATCACGCATGTCGTCGTTTCCGGAGTGCCTCGACTGGTCAATCAGACGATGGTCGAAGCTGCACAATCGACCATCGATCTGCTCACGCGCTCGCGCTTTCTTGAAGCGGTGCATGTGCAGGTTTCGACCGTTGGAGAGGATGCGGCAATGTTGGGAGCCGCTGGATTGGTGCTTCGTACGGTTCTTGCAGTGCTGTAAACGAGTGAACGATAAGGGAATTGAACTATGAGAGACAACGCTATGAGAGACAGCGCTTTGAGAGACAACACAGGTGCCGAACAGCGTGCGGAACCAGAACTTCTGCCACAGCCGCAGTCGTTGAAGCTGACTGGAGGAATGGTTCAACTTCCGATTGCAGGCACCATCTCGCAATGCTCGGCGGCGGCTACTTCGTCTAGACACGACGATAGCTTGCATAGCAGCGGCGAATGCGACCGAAAGAAGGGTGGAGCATCCTGCTTTCTTGCCGAGCAGCTCGCGCAATCTCTCTTCGATGCAACCGGTCTTCAATGGAACGTTGCCCGCGACTACGATGCCGTAACGGGCACCGACGCTGCCAGCGGAAGCGCCACGGTTGCTGACATTCGGCTTGAGATAGCTTCAGAGCTTGATGCAGAGCTTGATGCGCACAGTTACGAGCTTCTGATTTCCGCTGAGCATGTCCGTGATGGCACGGAATCTGTGACGGAATCTGTGACGGAATCTGTGGAAGTATCGAAATCAGCAGAATTGCCCATGACCGCATCTCGACGGACCGTTCCTATTGTTATCCGTGCAAGCGATGGAGCCGCCTTGCGAGACGGAGTCCAGACGCTTCGCCAACTCATTGCGCAATACGGCATTGCCATTCCCTGCATGACCATTCACGACAAGCCCGCGTATGCAGTTCGCAGCTACAGTCTGGATGTGACCCGTGGCCGTGTACCCACGATGGCATGGCTCAAGACATGGATTGACAAGCTGTGCCTCTATAAGTACAACCAGTTGCAGCTGTACATCGAACATTCCGGAAAAGTTGACGGGCTGAGCGAGAGCTGGCGTGGCACGAGTGCGCTGACGACGCGAGACTGCATTGAGCTTGATGGGTATTGCAAGGAGCGGGGCATCGAGCTTGTCGCATCGATTTCCACCTTTGGACACCATTACATGACGCTTCGTACGCGCACCTTCCGCGAGATTGGAGAATTCCCGGAACAGGCGAATAGAGCCTACAGCTTCATCGAGCGTCAGGAGCACCACACGATGAACATCAATCATCCCGGTGCTTTTCCACTATCGACGCATCTGATCGACGCGTATCTTCACCAGTTTTCTTCCCCATACTTCAACATTGGCGGCGACGAGACCTTCGATCTGGGCAAGGGGAGGTCGCGCAGCGGTGCCAACCATCAGGATGTGGCGCATATGTATGCGAGCTACGTTCAGCGCCTGTGCCGGTATGTCGAGGAGCATGGGCATCAGGCGATGCTGTGGGGTGACATCGCGGTCGAGATGCCCGAGATTCTCGATCTGCTGCCCAAGAACGTCATCATATTGAACTGGCTCTATGCTCCTGACATCACCGAGGACAAGGTTGCACTCGTTGCAAGGTCCGGTGCCCGGCAATATGTCTGTGCGGCAGTGCACTGCTGGAACAGCCTCCTGCCCGGCATGGACGATGCATGGAACAATATCAGTCGTCTGGCACGCTACGGCATCACCTACCATGCAGAGGGCTTCATGGTTACCGACTGGGGCGACTACGGACATGTCAATGATTCACGGATGAGCATTCCTGCAATGATCTATGGAGCTCAGGAAGCATGGAATCCGGGGAGTCTTGACGTTGATGCACTGGATGGAATGATTTCAAGGATCGAATACGGTGACCGAAGCGGCTCCTGCGTGGCGGACATGAAAACTGCGTGCAATGGCAGAGCCTTCACCTGGGGCGACATCGTTCATTATCTGGAGCTGGATGACGGCCATGGAGCGGTCAATGCTGACGTATACCAGCAGCTGCGCGAAAGCGGGGTTCCATGGCAAGGCAACTCGCCTGGAGACCTCGCCAGCGTGCGAGTGGAATATCTGCATGCGCTGACATCCTCAGGGGAGAGCTTCACGCAAGGCGATGCTCAACTGGTGCAGGCTCAACGTCGTGTGATGCAGCACCTTTCATCACCTTCGTCATCGCTTTCTCCATCGCCTTCGCATGGCAGAGGCAGCATTGTGCAGCCTTGGCTCATAGCAATCCAGGGTCAACGACTGTTCAACAGATTGGGCGATGCGCTGCTCAATCCTGAATCTCGAGCGTCCCAATACGCTTTGGCCGAGAAGATCGAAATCTGGTTCGAACAGTACGCCGAGGCGTGGCGTTCAATCAGCAGGGAGTCTGAGCTGAGAAGAATAGCCGACGATGTGTGGAAATGCGCCGACATGTTGCGTGCGTCTGCCGACTCCGACTCATGCAGTCTGCATGATGATGCTCATGAGGATGCTCACCATGGTGCTCACAGTGGTGCTCAAGCCGGTATTGCGAAAGGGTCTTCGGAATCCAGGGCTGAGCAATGAGCGAGGACTTTGCAGCTCCCGTCTTGGGAGAAGATGGCACCTCTGTCATCGGTGAGTTCGGTCAGCATGCGCATGACGCGGGCGGGCGGATTCCGTCAGACTCGCAATCTCGCCCGGCATTCATCGGCATAGATATCGGCGGCACGAAAATCGAGGGAGTGGTGATCGATGAGTCCGGCAGACTCATCACATCCATGAGGCATGAAAGCGATCATGGCGATACTGCCGTCACTGAACAGATTGTCACGATGATCGCAACCCTTCATGCTCATATTGCAGCGCTTGGACTGACATTGGCCGGCATTGGCATTGGAATTCCGGGAACCATCGATTCTGAAACTGGCGAGGTATCCAACGCTGTCAATCTGGGGATTGCAGGTTTCAATCTGCAATCGCGAATTGCGCAATCCATCCCCGGTGTGCCGATTCGCATTGAAAATGATGTGAATGCCGCAGCCCTTGGTGCGTGGACCGTCGTGCATATGCATGATGGGGGCAAGGGGTTGCAGATGGCCTTTCTCAATTTTGGAACTGGTCTGGCCTGCGGCATCGTCGATGACGGTCATGTCTATCATGGCGCAACCGGAGTTGCAGGAGAAATCGGCCATATCCCCATTGAAGCTCATGGATACCTCTGCAAATGTGGACAGCGCGGATGTTTGGAAACCGTTGCTTCAGGATCGGGTGTGGCAAGGCTGTGGCCGACGAACGGCGGCTACGCGTTGCCGGAACTGATGGATGCGGCACGACGTGGTGATATGACGGCTCAGGAGAAGCTTTCCACGGTTATTCAGGGTATGACGACGGCAATCATGATCATCGCGTTAAGCATCGATCCACAGAAGATCGTGATTGGGGGAGGCCTTGCAAAGACTGGGCAGCCATTGATCGATGCGATCAAAGCCGACCTGCGCGAGCGTGCACGGGCGAGCTCGTTCATTGAGAGTCTCAAGCTTCCTCAACGTCTGATGCGCGCGCCTATGAACACGCCGATTGGTGCCATCGGCGCGGCAGCGGTTGCAATCAAGCGTGACAAGATTTCGAACATGTCAGTGAATTCATCAACACAGAAGGGGTAATCATGACTGAAGTCATTATCGTCAAGAATCAGGATGATGCGGGGAGCATCTATGCGCAGAGGGTTGCGCAGCTGATTGGCAGCAAGCCGGACTGTGTGCTGGGACTGGCGACAGGGTCAAGTCCGTTGGCTGCCTATCGTCAGCTGGCTGCGCTTGTTGCAAGCGATTCGATTGACGTTTCGAAGGTGCGTGGCTTCGCGCTCGATGAGTATGCCGGACTTGATCCGAACCATCCACAATCGTATAAGAGCACGATCAACCGTACCGTGGTTGAGCCCTTGGGCTTGGATCCTGAGAAGATTCACGTGCCCAATGGCAATCTTTCCACAATCGCAGAAGCTGGGCACGCCTATGACAAGGCCATCGAAGAAGCTCGCGGGGTGGATATTCAGATTCTTGGCATAGGCACTGATGGACATATCGGCTTCAATGAGCCAGGTTCGTCACTTGCATCAGGCACGCGCATCAAGACTCTGACGGAACAGACACGCATCGATAATGCACGATTCTTCGACGATGACATCAATCAGGTTCCCACACACTGCATCACCCAGGGAATCGGTACGATTCTGAAGGCACGGCATCTGATTCTTCTGGCATTCGGCTCTGGAAAGGCAGAGGCCATTGCCGAGACGGTGGAAGGTGGCATCTCGTCGTTCTGCCCTGCATCCGCACTCCAGCTGCATCCACATGCAACGGTGATCGTTGACGAGGCGGCAGCTTCTCGCCTACGCAACAAGGACTATTACAAGTATTCGTTCGAACATAAGCCCGCATGGCAGGGCATCTGATGGGCATACGATGCGAGCTACGGTCTACCTCATCAACAGGAGAGCAGAATGTGAACGCCAGCAGCGGTATCTGGCAGAGGAGAGGATGAACGGTCGATGAGCGGCAAGGAATCGAGAACGGAACAAAGCGCGGAGCTTCGCGAGGCCGTGATGGCTGCGCCACAGACCTTTGCCATCACCAATGCCACGAAAATAGACGCGCGCGGCATTGAACACCATTTCTGGCTGGTTTCAGCAGATGGAAAGATCGTTGCAACCGGTAGCAACGATGATGACTTTGACCGAGCGTGGGCTGCTGTGTCCGCACAGTCTGATGCGGCGCAAGTCGTTGTGGATGCCCACGGTGCCATCCTCACGCCGGGATACATCGACATTCATTCCCATGGTGCCTGGGAGCGTTCCTTCGATGATGGTTTGGAAGGCATCGCGATCGCGCGCGCAGGGCATGCCATACATGGCACCACGCGGCAGGTGCTCAGTCTGATCACGAATCCCTTGGACGTGATGTGCAACAATCTCAATGCCGTTGCCAAGGTCTGCGAAGAGCGCCCTGACTGCATTGGCGCGCATCTTGAGGGGCCGTTCCTTGCGCTGTCGCGCAAAGGTGCGCATGACCCGGCATGTCTGCGAGATCCAGAACCGCAGTACGTCGATCGTTTGCTGGAGGCCAGCAATGGCTGCATACGCCAGATCACGATTGCGCCTGAGCTGCCACATGGCATCGAAGCGATACGTCGATTCAGCCAGGCGGGCGTAATTCCTGCCATCGGTCACTGCGATGCCGACTATGAGACCACGCGGCGAGGAGTCGATGCAGGAGCCAGAATTCTCACCCATGTATTCAACGCCATGAACGGAATCCATCACCGCAAGCCGGGTCCGATTCCTGCCATTCTGGAAGATCCTCGCGTGCAGGTCGAACTGATCAACGACGGATTCCATGTGCAGAACCCTGTGGTGAAGCTTGCATTCGCGCTGTTCGGCAGACGCATAGCGCTTATCACCGATTCCATGGCGGCGACGGGATGCCCCGATGGTGCGTACACGTTGGGCAAGCTTGACGTCACCGTCGAGGGTGGTCATGCTCGACTTGTTTCGAACGGTGCCATAGCAGGTTCCACCCTGACGCTGGAGGAATCCGTGCGCAGAGGAGTGGAAGAGCTGGGCTTGTCTGCGGTGGATGTCGTCGCAGCTGCAACCGAAGGCCCGGCGCATGCGCTGGGAATCGACCGTCCCAATGCGATCACGCAGTATCCACTCGGCTTTCTTGCGCCAGGGTATGCGGCGGACTGCATCATTCACGCTGAACAGTCCTGGAAAGCGCAGTCAGTGTGGTGCGAAGGCCGACAATTGGCCTGAAATCGGAGCCGAATGCGTTCATTGTGAACTTAGCGAAGTATAAACGCTGAAAAAGGGCTATTTTGTCACGTCAGATTGCCAAATATTCGCGTTTATACTTCGCGAAGTTCACAATGAACACTTGCGACGGACGTTCGTTAGTGCTCGGTGAGTTCGGTGACGCGATTGGCCATGCCGAATTCCGCATGAGCGCTGCGATATCTGCCCCCTGCAAGCCCTACACACACGAAGACGCAACCAAACAGCGCAACCAAGCCCATGCTTTGCAACCATCCGAACATGCTTGGATGGGGAGTCTGGAACGTTGCCAGGCCGAGAGCATCGTTAATGGAAGTAGTGAACCACCACCCAGGCAGAAGCTTTCCCAAGGTGACCATGGCCTGGGGCATTACCGCCGGATCAAAGGCGGCACCCGAAGTGAACATCAGAATCAAACCAAAGGATACGGCGATTGCACTGGCAACGGTGGGGGAAGCTCTGAATTGTCCGATCATGAAGCCAAACGCCATCGAAGTCAGTGTGCAGACTAGTTGAGAGATACCTACTTTGGTTATTGCGAGCACACTGATTGCAGAAAAACCGTGGTTAAAAGGCATGATTGCCAACAACGCTATCGAATAATACAGCGCCCAGCAAAGCAGCCCGAAGCTCATGCCGCCAAGCAACTGTTGTGCACTCAGCTCATATGATCGAACGGATGATGCATTGAGGCGACGTCTTGTCTCAGGTGCATTGAACACCCCGATTAAGAGGGAAATGCATGTGGTCATTGCCATGAAAACGGGGTAGATCGATAGCTTGATGGTCAGACCGAAGCTGTTGGCCATTGATTTGCCCGTGTCTGCGGCTTCTTTCACTACCTTGACAGTGGGTGAAAGGCTGGAGACTTTCGACTGCCTGACGACATAGCGTACTGCGCTCGACAGGTCAGGCTGCACCCCTGAAGCCAGAACGGATCTGAGCTCTGAGAAAAAACCATTCACATCGGTTTTTGCCAACACTCCCTCGCTCGAAAGGTAGCTCACCGTGGTGTCAGCAAGCGGCATGGCAGATGGTGAACTCTGCGATGAACCGTTGCTTGCTGAGAGATTGTTTGATTGTCCATTATGCGATGAGATTGCGGCCTTATCGAAACGTTCAGAAAAGCCCTTCGGAATAATCACGATCAGGTCAACATCATTGCGCGCTATGGCATCCTGCAAGCGTTGCGGTGTATCCTGAAGCGTCACCATGGTGGCGCCTGAGCCAAGATACTCGTGCAATCCCTGAGCCAGATTGCCAGAATCACGATTGATGATCGCAATATTGGCTTTGGGCAGTTTGGAAGCGGCATTCTGAGCAGATGGTGCGGTGGTGCCAGAAGACCCAGTCGATGAAGCATTCGCATCATTGCCCGCCGCGATGATGCTGGAAATTCCGAGAGCCAACATCAGCGCGCCGAAAGTCAGCACATAAAGGAGCATATACAGCTTGTGTGCCCAGATGATGCGTAACGCTGTTTTAAAGGTTTGCATAGCTGCGCCTCCTCATGAGACTGATTGCCAACGTCATGCATATGGCTGCGGTTATCAGCAGAATTCCTATAGTGGTCATGAATGGTTGCAGACTGTCGTAATAGAGCAGGTCATAGAACAGGTTCGAAACCTGCTTTACCGGGTTGAACAGATCAAGTTTGGGAAGATTGCGGCTTATGTAATCGCTTAAGTTCATCGCCAAGGATCCATACAATCCTGCAAACAGGGCTCCAAAACATGCAATGGCAGTGCTGATGCCACTTTTCGCACCCCGTGAGAGTCGAGGAATTGTACCGATCAGCAGTCCGAATGTGGTTGCGGTGAAGCTTGCTATCAGCAAGGCGACGATGGCGAGCGGTTCTCGACCTCCTACCGCAATATTGCACACGAATCGGATATAGCAGAATGACAGCACGAGACTTAAGAAAGAAGTCAGCCAACTGGCGAGCAGAATGGCAATGAACTGTCGCCATTTGGGCAGCGGCGCAATCGAGCGGCGTGCCCCCACATATGACAGATTTGCTTGCGCGGTGGTTATGGAGACGATGGCAAAGCTCATCGACATCATGGAAACCATGCCCAGTAACGCGTAATAGTATCGTGCAAACTGATCAGGGGCGAAGTGAGTGAGCGAATGGTTGCGCGTATATTTCAGGGTTGCGCTCGCGGCGCTCGCTGTAACATAGCGTTCAATCTGTGCGCGTGCTTGGTTCTGCGATTCCATGCGTTCCTGCATGCTCGCTGCAGGGTGAGTCGCTGCCAGAGCTTTGAGAGTTGCCTGACTGTGATTGAACTGGGTGATGATGCTCCTCAATGAGCTGATGGTTATGCCTGCCGTTGATGATGACAAGGGGTCCGTGACTTCGGTGTATAAGTCGTCGGAGATGGCGAGGCTGAAGCTTCCTTGGTCATTGACGAATAGATAGCCGTTGTCATGCTTGGTCTGCACGCGTTTTTTCGCGACAGAAACTGATGAAACGGTTGTTGGGTGTATCAGCTTCGTGCCGTTGGTGTTCTTGCCAGCGAGCGCAGTGACCAGCGAATCTGCACCTGCAACGCTTTCCCAGTTCGAGTCATGCACGACGGCGAAATTCTGGGCTTGGATATGGCTGTTCGTCAGTCCGCTGAACATGCCCCAGAACAGGCTTGCCAGGAGAATGGGGAATATGAACAGCCAGAGTAGGTTGCTTTTTTCGCGAAGATTCACCTTGATCGTGGTCAGGAATGTGGTCCACATGATGCTTTTCTCCCTCCTTGTCTCTTCAGGCTCAGTCTCGTAACGCCTTGCCGGTCAATTCCAGGAACACGTCGTTCAACGTCGGCGGCTGCGAACTCAGATGGCCGAAGTTGGTGCCGGACGTGTGGAGGATATCGAGGATGTCGGCAAGATTGCGATTGCCGTGTCTGCAAGCGATCTTGAGTTCCTTGCCGTCGAAGTCGGCCTGTGTCACGAAGGGCAGCGCTTGCATGGTGTTCAGAGTCTGCGCGTCAAGATCGAGTGTTTCAACCGTGATGCGTTCACCCATGTCAATCATGTCTTTGAGCTGGTTTGCTGTTCCCTGGGCAATCTGTCGGCCATGATCCATGATCATGATTCGCGTGCAGATCTGTTCAATCTCTTCCATGTAATGGCTGGTATAGAGAATCGTCGCACCTTCATCGCGCAAGTGCTGAATGCCTTCGAGTATGGCGTTGCGGCTCTGCGGGTCAACGGCAACGGTGGGTTCGTCGAACAGAATCAGTTCTGGCTTATGCACGATGCCGCAGGCGATGTTGAGTCTTCTGAGCAGACCCCCAGATAGTTTGCCTGGGCGATAACTGCTGAATTCCTGCAACCCGACGAATGCGATGGCATCGTCGACGAGTTGCTTCCGATCCTTGTTCTTCGGAATGAAGAGTGAGCAGAAAAAGTTGATGTTCTCTCGTACGGTAAGCTCGTTAAACACGGCGACATTTTGAGGAATCATGCCGATTTTTCGTTTCAAATCGTACGATGTTGGGGTCATTGGTCTGCCAAGCACGCTTACGGTTCCCGATTCATGGCTGAGCAGTGCAAGAATGCAGTTTATTGCCGTGGTTTTCCCGGAACCATTCGGTCCGAGCAGTCCGAATATTTCGCCTTGGTGAACATGAAGGTTGAAATCGTCAAGCGCGAGCATCGTGCCATAGTGCTTGACAAGATTCTCTACGCATATCGCCTCGCTGGTGGCGTGTGCTTGCTCGGTTACGTTCGTATGTATGTCCATGCTCGAATCCTCGCACAGGCTAAGCCGCAGGAACAGTGATAGCTGTCATCACGTGACATGACATTTGTCATTTCTGGCATGAGCGCGGCGTAATCTTGAAGGTACATCATGAATGGAGGGGCCATGGTACGTGGAGCTTTCAAGCTTGTGCTGTGGCTGCTATGCGCGTCGTTTGGATTGCTGTTGCATGGCAGTACTCTCTCGGCTGCCTCAATCTTTGCTCTGGGTGCTTCCCTCGCTTCTGCAGCGCTCTATGAAGGGCTCACTCCAAGCAGATTTGCTGCGGCAGCGTCGGCACTGCTCGCGATGACGGCCTTAGTATTGCCTCAGCTGTATGCATTTGTACCATTATTCGCCTTCGACGTTGCCTCTGCCGTGATGATGCGCATAGGCATCGAGGGATGGGAGGGATGGGTTTCGACGAAGTGGAAGGAACGCGCCTTCACGCTGCAAACGCTATGGTTCGAATGCCTGTTGATTGTCTGCATCATCATACCTAGCTTCATGCTGCTTGGTTTTCATCGTGTGGGCGGCTATGATTCGCTTGCCCTTAGGCTTGGAAGTACTTGTTTGATCGTGTTGAGTGTGGGTTCGGGCATGGCATCAAGCTGTTATGTGAGCCTGAAAAATCGCATCCTCCTTACCGACGATGAACGAAGATATTTGCGAAGGCGTATGCATCATGATGCTCTTCTTGCGGAGGATGAACGCAGAAGTGCAATTCATGAGGCCACGCTTGCCGAGCGGACCAGAATTGCCCGTGAGATTCATGACGGAGTCGGGCACATGCTGACCAGAGGCATCATGCAGGCACACACGTCCAGAGTGGTATCGATGCTCGCAGCAGACACGCAGAACGCCAAAAGCTTCGGAGATGTCGAAAAGACGTTCACCGAAGCCATGAATGCGGTGAGAAGTACCGTGCATGATTTGGACGATGAAGGCAATGATGTGGCATTGCAGATCGAATCTGCATCCAAAGCCTTGCAAGGACTGGCACAAAGTCCCAAGGTCACCTTGGAAAACGAAGTCAAGAAGGCACCAGCCCCCATCACACGCTGTCTGGCGATGACCATCCGCGAATCATTGAACAATGTGGTTCGTCATAGTTCGGCAACTCAGGTTGGCATTGTTCTTCGAGATATGCCGGCGCTGTGGCAGCTTGTGATACAGGATAATGGGGCGCAACACGCAAATAATGCCAGGTATTCGGCTGTGCATACTCCAACACAGTGTGATGATATGCGCGGAATGGGGATTGCCGATATTGAAGCGCGCGCTCAGGAATTTGGCGGCAGTGCGCTATGCGGTCCCAATGCGCAAGGTTGGAGAGTGTTCGTATCGTTGCCGAAAGAAGCTTGGAAGCCGCACGACGCTGATGACAATGCCGAAGGTGTAGAAGAAGCTTATGCAGGGCAAGTTCACGCAGCATAAGAGGCTGCCTAGCAGCAAAGAGACACGGAGTTCGCGGAAAGGCACAGGAGGGTAACGCAATGAAGGTAGCCATAGCCGACGATGATCCAATCGTCTGCTCGTCCATATCAACTATTCTGGTGCAGCTTGCTCATGCTGCAATACTATGGACCGCGAACGATGGCGTTGGAGCAGTCACATGCTATGCGAAGCAGCGTCCCGATGTGCTCCTGATGGATGTCCAGATGCCGCATATGAGCGGCTTGGAAGCCGCAACATCCATACTCAGCAATGATGCGCACGCGAAAATCCTGTTCCTGACTACCTTTGCAGACAAGCAATACATCGAGCAAGCGCTCGCAATCGGTGGACGAGGATACCTGATCAAGCAGGATGTTGCCGCGATCGTCCCCGCTGTGCAAACGGTGCTTTCCAGCGGAATAGTGCTCGGTTCCGAAGCTCTCTCGCATCTCTCGATAGGCACAGACGATGCCACGCAGAACGTTGGGAACCATGTTGCGAGCAGACAAGCCGACCAATCGCGAAGCAATCCATTTGCGAATCTCACCAACCGAGAGCAACGCATCAGTGCCCTTATCGCAGAAGGTCTTGATAACCGCGACATCGCTCAACAGCTCTACTTGAGCGAAGGCACCGTCCGTAACCGAATCAGTGACATCCTCGCCAAGCTCAACCTGAACAACCGCACCCAGCTAGCCATCCGCTGGCTCCACAGCCAGCCACGCTAGAGCCTTTTCGCAAGTAAGTCTGCCAGCTGTAGGAGTCGAATGTGTTCATTGTGAACTTCGCGAAGTATAAACGCTGAAAAAGGGCTATTTTGTCACGTCAGATTGCCAAAAAATCGCGTTTATACTTCGCGAAGTTCACAATGAACACTTGCGAGCTGTGGCGACGGGAATAATGCTGTCTGTAGAGGTTCAGAAGAGGTGTTCGTGGTGGATGAATGTGTGCACCGACGTGGCATAGACTTGTGTGACATGTGTGGAATCGTTGGATTTGCGGGAAATAGGACGGCATGTGGCAAACCCCTTGAGGTTTGCATGCAAGGGTTGAAACGACTCGAATATCGAGGATACGACTCTGCCGGCGTTGCTTTGGCGGCTCCTGGCATGGATAAGGTTGCGTGGCGCAAAAAGGCGGGTCGTTTGGGTCGGCTTGTTGAGGACTTGGAAAAGAAGCCGATGCCCGATGCCACGGTTGCCATCGGCCACACGCGCTGGGCGACCAACGGTG
This sequence comes from Bifidobacterium sp. WK041_4_12, assembly GCF_041080795.1. Lineage (NCBI taxonomy): Bacteria > Bacillati > Actinomycetota > Actinomycetes > Bifidobacteriales > Bifidobacteriaceae > Bifidobacterium > Bifidobacterium aquikefiricola. Next base: position 843,465 of record NZ_CP129674.1, read on the forward strand.
TTCCCAGCGATGTGAACGCGCACCCCCATATGAGCCAGGATGGCAAGATCGCCGTGATTCACAATGGCATCATCGAGAACGCTTCCGAGCTCAAGTTCAATCTTGAAGCAGAAGGCTACACATTCGCCTCAAGCACTGACACTGAAGTGGCGGCCAAGCTGCTAGGCAAAATCGCCAACGACATCGTTGAACATGAGGGCAAGCCGGATCTGTTCAAGGCTCTGCGACGCGTGGCCCGCATGCTGACCGGTGCGTTCACCTTGCTCGCCGTTGACAGCCGTCAGCCAGACATCGTCGTGGGTGCGCGCCATGATTCTCCGCTTGTCGTCGGTCTCGGCGATGGCGAGAATTATCTGGGCTCAGATGTCGCAGCATTCGTCGCTTACACCAAGCATGCGATGGAACTCGGCCAGGATGAGGCTGTCTGCATCAGTGGTGACAAGGTCATCGTGACCGACTTTGAGGGCAACGTCGTTGCGCACCCGAAGCAGTTCACGGTTGACTGGGATGCGTCCGCTGCAGAAAAGGGCGGCTGGGACTCCTACATGGATAAGGAAATCCATGAGGATCCTTCAGCCGTTTCCGAAACCCTGCTGGGTCGTTTCGACGCCAAGGGAACATTGAATCTTGATGAGGTGCATATCGATGAGGATGTCTTCCGTCAGGTTGACAAAATCATCGTCGTGGCCTGTGGCACGGCTTCCTATGCGGGTCTTGTCGCCAAATATGCCATCGAGCATTGGGTCAGGATTCCAGTCGAAGTCGAACTCGCGCATGAATTCCGTTACCGAGACCCAATTCTGACGCCGAGAACCTTAGTTGTCGCGATTTCCCAGTCGGGTGAAACCATGGACACGCTTATGGCTTTGCGCCACGCACGAGAGCAGGGTTCGCGCGTGCTTGCAATCTGCAATACGCAAGGGTCAACGATTCCGCGCGAATCCGACGCGGTGCTGTATACCCATGCGGGTCCTGAGATAGCTGTTGCCTCCACCAAGGCCTTCGTGGCTCAGATTGTCGCCGCCTATCTGCTGGGGCTGTATCTTGCACAGGTGAAGGGCACGATGTTCCGCGATGAAATCAGCCACATCGTCACCGATCTGAAGGCCATGCCAGAGAAAATTCAATGGGTGCTGGACACGCAGTCTGACACCATCAGCAAGACGGCCAAGCAGATGCTGCATGCACATTCCTTCATATTCCTTGGCCGACACGTCGGCTATCCGGTTGCGCTCGAAGGTGCGCTCAAGCTCAAGGAAATTGCCTATACCTTCAGCGAAGGCTTTGCGGCTGGGGAATTGAAGCACGGCCCCATCGCCCTGGTCGATGCCGGAGAGCCGGTGGTATGCATCATTCCGAGTCCTCGCGGTCGTGCCGTGCTCCACAGCAAGATGCTTTCTTCGATTGAAGAGGTCAAGGCACGAGGGGCGTTCACCATTGCAGTTGCAGAGGAGGGCGACGAATCGGTTGCCAACTATGCCGACGTGACTTTCTGGCGTCCACAGTGCCCGACCTTGCTCAGTCCTCTTGTTGACGTTGTTCCCTTGCAGCTCTTTGCCATGGATATGTCGGTGTTGAAGAACAATGACGTGGACAAGCCGCGCAACCTTGCAAAATCCGTGACAGTGGAGTGATGACTGCAAGTGATGGCTGCGAGTGATGACAGTGCAGTAATGGATGACAGTGCAGTGACCATGGGCGCAGACAGCAATGACAATACAGAAATGCAAGCATATGCAGACTCATGAACCGCGACATCGATGGATCGTCAATGAACCCGCGATACCGTTTTCCATGAGGATTCTCTACGCCGACAATGCGATCATCGTCGTGGACAAGCCACATTTTCTACCTACGACGCCACGGGGCATGTGGTACCGTTCCACAGCCTTGATGCGTCTGCGCGAACAGTTCTGCGATGATCGGATCGTTCCTGCGCACCGACTTGACAGGGCAACGGCTGGCGTCGTGCTGTTCGTTCGCGATCCGAGCCTTCGCGGTGCATACCAGATGCTGTTTCAGAACCGTCAGGTCCACAAAAGATATGAATGCATCGCACCAGCCGCCATCGTCAGGCGCCCACAGTACGGGGTGACGAGGTCATTGAATCCTCCTGCCGTTTTCCCCATCCTGCGTGAATCGAGGATAACCAAGCGTCGCGGCAAACTGCAGGCCTTCGAATCGATTGGTGCGGCCAACAGTTCAACGCTTATCTCGGTATCGCACGATCAGGGTCCGGTGCTCGAAACGCATGAATCTGGATGTATCTCTCGGAGGCAGCATCATCCGGGATTGCCAAGATTGCTCTGGCGCGTGTATTCACTTCAGCCTCGCTCAGGCAAGACGCACCAGCTTCGCGTGCATATGAATTCGATAGGATTGCCGATCCTTGGCGACGACTTGTACCCTGAGATTCGCATGAAAGCAACCCCACCAACCGAAGGTGAGAGCGCAGGTGCTAGCCCCGAAGACTTTGCGCACCCTTTGCAGCTTGTGGCTCGAGATCTCGAATTCATGGATCCCGTCACTGCAAGGCCGCGACGATTCGTGTCGCAGATTCCTCTTGAGCTGCCTCGAACTGGACATATGTGATGCAGCTCTGCGCACCATGAATCAAAGATTCTTGGAACATAGTTTGCATACGGTGCCAAGAGCACCAAAAGCACCAAGAGTGCACGTCATGACCTGCACATACCGCAAGCTGTCAATGATTGATGTTTCTGTCGTAGATCATGCGCATGCCTTTGAAAATGAGGTTTGGGTCGTAGATGTCGATGGAGTCAGTTTCCCCCTCGAAGATGCGTCCCAAGCCTCCAGTGGCGATGACGGTGAAGCGTTTGCCGACTTCCGATCGAAATTGCGCTATCGTACGTTCGACTCCGCCGAGGAAGTTATAGAACAACCCAGCCTGCATGGCTGATTTCGTGTCCGTTGCGAACACTGACGTAGGTCTTGTGATTTCGACTTCGGGCAGCTGTGCGGTCTTGTTGGACAGTGCGGCTGCACCGCTTCGAATGCCGACGGTTATCAAGCCTGCCGTAATCGTGCCTGTGGCATCCACATAGTTATATGTCGTCGCAGTGCCGAAATCCAGTACCAGCAGAGGCCCTCCGTGCAGGCCGAAGGCTCCGACGCAGTCACAGAGGCAGTCAGCGCCCAGAGAGCGAGGATCGTCAATCCGAATGTTGATTCCGGTCTTGATGCCAGGGCCGACAACGATGGGATCCACGCCGAAGAACTTGATGATGGCCGCACGGAATGAGTGCATGACGTTCGGAACGACCGAAGAGATGATGACGTCCTCCACGTCTGAATCTGAATAATCGCTCATGTGAAGGAATTCGTTGAGCATGAGGCCATATTCGTCGGATGTGTGGCTTGACGTTGTGGTCATGCGATACGTGGCAATGATCTTGGTGCCTTCAAGAAAGCCAAGCACGATGTTGGTATTTCCTATGTCAACGGCAATGAGCATAACGGTTCCTTCAATGGTACGAAGCGCATGGCCATGTCGCTGGACTGCAACCTGGGAGAGCGCCGAAACTTACCGAGCAGTGTAAATCTTCTGCAATGTATATATAGAGACCAGTGTATATCCCCTGCGGGTATCATGGGATGGTGATGGTCGACCTTATGAGGCGGCCAATCATCGTCACATCGCTGATGTTGACGGCTGCGAGAAACGGCCTTGAGATGAAGTGGTGCGATGTAGAACGAACAGTTCACTATAAGAACAACACAACAGAGAGAACATCATGGCTGAAAACTTACGCAGCGGGGATGCCCAGGGCACCTCGACTGAAACCACAGGAAGTATTCACGACGAACGGCAGACATCCGAACAATCCGCAGACCTTCCCGGATCGACCGATGACTCGTTGAATTCGTACCAGAAGCGTCACCGAAGCACGCCACCATGGGTGTGGATTGTGGCGGTGATTGCCGCAGTGGCGATTGCAGCCGGAGGCGTTTTTGCGTATCGGCACGCGAATTCCTCAAGCAGCGTGGCAGAGACATCTCAATCGATTTCGATTGGTCTCAAGCTCGCTCCCACGAACCTTGACATCAGGAATGAGGCAGGTGCCGCACTCGACCAGGTATTGATCGGAAACGTCTATGAGGGTCTGGTGGCGCGAAATTCCGAGAACGCCGTCGTCCCCGCGCTTGCAAAGTCATGGACGATTTCCAAGGATGCCAAAACCTATACCTTCACGCTTCACGCAGGTGAGCGATTCTCGAATGGCGATGCCCTCGATTCCAAGGATGTCGTATGGTCGTTGAATTCCCTGATCGACAATGACTATGTTAATGCTCAGGCGCTGGCCAACGTGGAGAGCGTGAGCGCTGACGGGACGACCACGGTCGTCTTGAAGCTCAAGGCTCCCGATGCGGCGCTGCTGTGGAACCTTACGGGGCGTGCGGGGCTTGTCCTCGATGAAGAGGCGCATTACGATGCCAAGACACAGGCGATTGGTTCGGGACCGTATCTGGTAGATAGCTTCAAGCAGAACGAATCCCTCACCTTGAAGGCCAATCCTCGCTATTGGGGAAGTCACCAGGCAAAGACGCACACGGTTGTACTGAGATACATCACCGATGACAATGCTGCGATCAACGCCTTGAAGAGCAACAACGTGCAGGTGCTTGCGCCGATCACGGCAAATCTTTCATCATCGGTTTCCAACGATGGCGATGTTGTCGTCAAGGCCGGCAACGATACGGACAAGTTCGTGCTCGCATTCAACAGCACAGGTCCGAAAACTGCGGACAAACGCGTTCGACAGGCGATTCGCTATGCCATCGACAACAAGGCACTGATCTCTTCCAGAGGTGGCGCTGACGAACTGCTCGGAGGGCCTATTCCCAGCCTTGACCCCGGATACGAGGATCTGACGAAGCTCTATCCCTTTAACCAGAACAAGGCCAAGGAGCTGCTCTCTGAGGCTGGTTACAGCACATCGAAGCCGCTGAAGCTCGACTTTGAATATGCGAATATCTACGGCACCGAGATAGGAGACCAGCTCCGCTCGCAGCTCAAGGCGGTTGGCATTGATCTCAACGTCAAGGTCGTAGAATTCTCGGCATGGCTGAACGACGTATACACCAACAAGAACTATGACCTCTCCTTGGTGGATCACAATGAAAGCCATGATTTCAACGCCTGGGCGAATCCTGAATATTACTTCAACTACGACAACAAGCAGGTTCAGGAGCTCTATGCGAAGGCTGTGTCGTCCACAAGCGATGCCGCATACGAGTCCTATCTGAAGCAGGCTGCACGGCTGGTGTCTGAAGATGCTCCCGCTGACTGGCTTTTCAACTATCGGGTAACGACCGCATATCGCAAAAGCGTCACAGGTTTCCCTCTGAATCTGAACCAGTCCCTGCTGCCATTGTGGAACGTTCAGAACAAGGCATAGGGAACGCTTGAGACTATGAGATTTCTGCTTCGGCGTTCGGCTCTGCTGCTGGCAGCCCTGTTTGGCATGTCGGTGCTGATCTTCATTGCCTTGCGGGTTCTGCCGGGCGATGTGGCATCGGTTATGGCAGGGCTGAACGCCACGCCCGCCCGCGTTGCCGCATTGCGACAGGAGCTGGGGCTGAACCGGTCATATCTGCAGCAATATGTCGATTGGTCCGGCAATGTCATCCACGGAAACCTCGGGGTTTCCGTGCTGACCGGGCGTGACGTCGGCGCGCAGATACTGTCGCGCGTGCAGATAACCTTTCCCTTGATTCTGCTTGGGCTGTTTCTGGCATGTCTGTTTGGCATACCGCTTGGCTGCGCTTCCATACTTGCGCCTCACGCAGGAGTTCGGCAGGGCTTGCACATGCTTGCGCTGGTCGGCGGTGCACTGCCGGCCCTGTGGGGTGCGATGCTGTTCATCATGCTGTTTGCGAAGGGTTCGGGACTGATCAAGATCTTTCCCTCCCAGGGTTTCCCAGACGAAGGTTGGAAACAGCCCGTGTCTGCCTGTGCCTCGTTGGTGCTTCCCGCTCTGACGGTCGGCATCATTGTGGGTGCCAGCATCATGCGCTACACGCGTTCCGCGCTGCAGGAGATGCTGGCATCCGAATTCGTCGATATGGGCATGGCCTGTGGCATGACACGCGTTCAGGCGGTGCTGCGAATCGGTCTGCGCATAGTGTCTCCCCAGCTGGTTTCCGTCATTGGCATGACCTTCGCAGAGATGATAACGGGAGTCATGGTGATTGAGAACCTCTTCGCCTTGCCCGGCATCGGTTCGATGCTGGTCACTGACGTTGGCAATCGTGACCTGCTGACGGTGCAGAGTGAACTCTTTGTATTGGCCGCGTTCTTCCTGTGCATAGGTTTCGCCGTCGATGTAGTGCATCGAATTCTGGATCCTCGGCTGAAGGGTGCAGCGCTGTTAGCATCGGCTGAAGGCATGCAATGAAGGCGACGAATCCACGCAGCGCTGAAACGATGACATCAGTCAGATACGCATTCACGGTCATGCGCGTCGTGCTGCGATCCATGTGGCGTCGAGCTGAAGGCAGATTTTCCCTGCTTGTTCTCGGACTGTGGCTTCTCGTATCGCTTGTTTCGATGTTCTGGACGCCGTGGTCGCTCTGGTGGACCGATGGGTATCATGTCTGGCAGAAACCATCGATGCTTCATATACTGGGAACCGATGGCAGCGGTGCCGATATGGTCAGCTGGCTGATGGCAGGTTCTCGGACCAATTTGCTGATCTGCGTGCTTACCATAGTCGTTACGGCAATTTTCGGTCTGCTGCTTCTGGCTGCAATGCTTGTACGGGCTACGATGCTTGCGCAGATGTCGGTGGTGGTCATCGATGCGCTGATTTCCCTGCCGACGGTCTTGCTGGCCTTGATACTTGCCGTGCCGTTCGGCCCGAGCGTCGCGGTGATTGTGGCCGCTTGCGGATTCGGCTACGGCCTCAATCTGGCGCGCATAGCACGGCCTCAAGCGTTGCTTGTTGCACGATCCGGCTATGTTGAAGCTGCCATGTCGAACGGTGCCCGTGCGTCGAGAGTCTTTCTCGGGCATGTTGTGCCCAACATCAGGCCGGTATTGGTCGTGCAGCTTTCCATGTCGGCTGGAACGGTGATACTGGCGGAATCGGGATTGACCTATCTGGGTATCGGCGTACAGAGTGGCGTTCCGTCATGGGGTCATAGTCTGGCGACTTCCGTGTCCTTCATCAACGTGTATCCGCTCACCGTACTGTGGTCTGGGCTGATCATCACCTGCGTAGTGCTCGCATTGAACCTGTTCGGAGATGCCTTGCGCGATTGCGCTGACCCACTGAGCAACGCCGAACTGCGCAGTATACGACAGGACGGCGGTGCGGGGCAGAGCAGTGGTGAACAACAGAGTAGCAGTGAACAACAGAGCAGCAGTGCCGTCCTGGGCCAAGGAGTGACGAGGGGGAGCGGACAATGAGCACTTCGATGAATGCGCGGACTGGTTCACTCGCACAGTCACAAGAACAGTCACAGCCACAGTCACCAACACAGGCATTGGCAATCGGCAATCTTGATGTCACGATTGGCGACCATCCCATACTTACTCAAGTGTCGCTGGACATTGGGGTAGGCGCTCGCGTCGGGCTGATAGGCGCTTCAGGTTCGGGAAAATCGATGCTGTCCCGTTCGATTCTGGGCCTGCTGCCTTCCCACGCTCATGCGTCGGGTTCTATCAGACTCTTCGGCCATGAACTCATAGGTGCTTCTGACCGAGAGCTGGCTGACATGCGTGGACGCACCGTCAGCATGATCTTCCAAAATCCTGCTTCCGCATTGAACCCGGTGATGAAGATAGGCAGACAGATTGCCCTGCCTTTGCAGCTTCATTACCATCTTCCGGCAGACGAACGCCTCCGACGGGTCAAGGCCATGCTCAGCAAGGTAGGAGTGCCTCAGAGCATGCTCAATGCGTATCCTCACCAGCTCTCTGGAGGGCAACAACAGCGTGTGGCGATAGCCTCAGCGCTTATCACCGCTCCGCGTCTGATCATCGCGGATGAGCCGACCACGGCGTTGGACTCCATCACCCAGCTGCACATTCTCGATCTGCTTGTCGATCTGGTTGACCAAGCTGGCGCCTCCCTCCTCTTCATAACCCATGATTTCGGTGTTCTGACACATGTGACGAGTCGTTGCTATGTCATGGATCATGGACACATCATCGAGCATGGTGCGACTTCCCAGATGCTCGAAAACCCTGTCAGTCCGGTTACCAGACAATTGGCACAGTCGGCTGAGGAGCTCAAATTCGCAACGCTTCATGACCGTCCCACCAACGAAGGAGACGACGATGGAAGGGGACGAGAATGACTGAAAGACAGCATAAGGCTGTGCATGAAACTGAGCACGAAATTCACTCACGCGGCGACCTTGCCTCGCGTCAACCCGTTCTCGAAATGAATCATGTCAGTAAAAGCTATCGTGCTCGTGGCATGTCGCTCAGGCTGCTGAACGACGTGTTCCACGCATCCAGCACAGGCCGTCGGACCGATTCGCTCGCTCTTCACGACGTGTCACTGTCGCTGAAAGCCGGCGAATGCCTGGCAATCATTGGTGAGTCCGGCTCAGGGAAAACCACCGCCACACGCATCATGCTCGGGTTGCTCGCCCCGACTGCCGGTTCTGTGCTGTACCAGGGAAAGCCTGCACCGATGCATTCCCCAGCGTGGAACAGACTTCGTCACGAGTCTTCAATGATTTTCCAGAATCCGTATTCTTCACTGGATCCACGTTGGACGGTACGTCAGTCATTGAACGAGGCTGTATCGTTGCGATTCGGTCGGAGTCTGGACCCGGACTCAGTGGAAGCCCGCTCTATCCAGACCCTCGACACGGTTGGCTTGGATGGCCGCATCATGCTTGATCGTTACCCTATCGATCTTTCTGGCGGTCAGGCGCAGCGCGTGGCGATAGCCCGGGCCATCATCGATGAACCGGAGATACTGCTTGCCGATGAGCCCATGAGTGCGGTCGATATGACCGCACGCGTGCAGATCCTTCATACCTTGCAGAAGATACGGGCACTTCAAGGCTCGTCGCTGAGCATGATGTTCGTCTCGCATGACATTGGCATGGTGCAGCATATCGCTGATCGCATAGTGGTACTCAAGCATGGTCGTGTTGTTGAGCAGGCTCCCTGCGACGAATTGCTGAACCATCCGCAGCAGCCATACACGATGGAACTCTTGAAGGCCGCGTCCCTCTGACTCGTATGGTGAGACACGCTGGGCAGAATGTTGTGGTACATTGATGGGCATGATGTTTCTTTCATGTTGTTGTCGCTAACCGACGCCCAGGGCGAACGGTTGACGACGCATAACTTGAGATTGAACACATTCTTGCATGTGAGTGAATTCCTAAAAATTGCATAGCAACGCTTGATTACGAAGTCTGCATTGCAATATTCGAAGTGCCAATAAGGCGTACAGGGTTTCACGAATAACATGAATGAGCACAGATTGATACGGGTGGTTACGGTCTCAGTGCTCAGTGATTGTTTTCCGGTTCGGTGTGAACGAGCTTGCATGATGCATGTATTTCCTTTCAAGAATATGGTGAAACTCGTTATTGTTGATGATTGCTCGCAGGGTGACTGCCGGGGCATTGATGCTCGGCGGATGATGAATGCAATGTAATGACCATTGAACGCAATAAATACAGGTAGTATAAATTTCTGAAGATAACGAGGAATCATGAATATTGCAAACAGTATTACAGAACTTATTGGTGGCACCCCATTGGTGAGACTTCATCGGGTGACCGATGACATTCGTGCCCAGATTGTGGTTAAGGTCGAATATTTCAACCCTGGGGGATCGTCGAAAGACCGCATCGCTGAGCGCATCATCCAGAAGGCTGAGGAGGAGGGCAAGCTCTTGCCGGGAGGCACGATAGTTGAGCCTACCAGCGGCAACACTGGCGTTGGCTTGGCCTTGGTCGCGCAACAGCATGGATATCACATGATTTTTGTGGTGCCAGACAAGGTATCGGAAGACAAGCGGGCCGTGCTTGAGGCATATGGGGCGCAGGTCGTGGTGACTCCCACCGAGGTCGAGCCGAGTGATCCGCGCTCATATTATTCTGTTTCTGACAGGCTGACGGCTGAGATTCCCGGCGCATACAAGCCAAACCAGTATCAGAACATGAACGGTCCTGAGAGCCATTACCTTACGACTGGTCCAGAGATCTGGAAGGACACCGATCGGAAGGTCACACATTTCGTTGCAGGCATAGGCACGGGCGGCACGATATCCGGCACCGGGAAATTCCTCAAGGATGCCTCTCAAGGTTCAGTGCAGGTCATTGGCGCAGATCCTGAAGGTTCGATTTATTCCAATCCTTCGGATGTCCACCAGTATTTCATCGAGGGCGTGGGCGAGGACTTCTATCCGAAAACCTATGATCCATCGGTTGTCGATGAAGTCGTGCAGGTGAGCGACGCCGAGGCCTTCGAAATGACGCGCAGACTGGCGCGCGAAGAGGGACTTCTTGTCGGAGGATCGTCAGGCATGGCGGTTGCGGCAGCCCTGAAGTCCGCAAGGATGCATGATCTTGGTGACGATGCGTTGATTGTCGTGCTTCTGCCCGACTCGGGACGTGGATATCTGTCGAAGATCTTCTCTGACTCATGGATGCAGGAGCATGGATTTGGGGCAGTGGTTGAGAGAACATCCGAGGCTCACATGATTCCGCAGTAGGCAACGGCGGTAAGCGTCGGCAGCAAGCGTCGGCGGTAGCGCGTCGGCAGCAAGCGTCGAAACTCACAGAGAACCGATAGATACACACAGAGAACCATAGACACGTATATATAAGCACTTTCACCATAAGGAATGAATATGACAGAGAATTTTGCAGCAACACGTCTGGCAACACGAGCAATACACGCAGGACAGGAAGCTGATGCGACCACAGGGGCAGTGGTGCCACCAATATACATGACATCCACATTCAAGCAGGACGGCGTTGGGGCACTGCGTGGAGGCTACGATTACAGCCGTTCGGTGAATCCTACACGAGACGTTTTCGACACGCAGCTGGCCGCAGTTGAAGGAGCGCGTTACGCAGTCGCGCTGTCTTCAGGGCTGGCGGCGATCGATGTTCTGCTCCGGTCAACCTTGAAGCCTGGAGACTCGATTCTGCTCGGTGACGACGTCTATGGTGGAACATACCGCCTGCTGAGCAAGGTGTTCGTGCCGTGGGGTGTTCATGTGGACGTCGTCGATGTCACCGATCTTCAGGCCGTGCGCAGCAAACTCTCGCAGCATCATATTGACGTGGTGTGGGTGGAAACCCCTTCGAATCCCTTGCTTCGCATCACTGACATCTGGGCGACCTCCGCGCTTGCCCACGAGTTCGGTGCGACTCTCGTAGTCGATAATACTTTCGCATCGCCGGTGTTGCAGCATCCTCTTCAGGATGGTGCCGACGCCGTGGTGTATTCGACGACCAAATACATCGGCGGTCATTCCGACGTGGTTGGGGGAGCGATAGTGCTGAACGATCCGGAGGTCTACGAGAAGGTGACCTTCCTGCAGAATGCTGCTGGTGCCGTTCCTTCCCCCTTCGATTCGTGGCTGACTACCCGTGGGCTCAAAACCCTCGATATGCGTGTCAGGCGGCACAGTGCGAACGCCTTGTCTCTTGCGCGGCATGTGGAAGGTAATGCCAAGATCGAACGCGTGCTGTACCCCGGTCTCGAATCTCACCCTGGCCATGATGTTGCTGCCCGTCAGATGCAGGGTGGTTTTGGTGGCATGATCTCGATTCAGCTCAAGGATGGGATGGAGGCAGCCAAGACCTTCGTTGGACGCACTGAGATTTTCACGCTTGCCGAATCGCTTGGCGGTGTCGAATCGCTTATCGAGCATCCTGCTGCCATGACCCATGCTTCCGTGTCCGGCACTGCCTTGCAGGTCCCTGACAATCTCGTGCGGCTTTCCGTGGGCATCGAATCGATCGAAGATCTGACCGAGGACATCGATCAGGCTCTCGCCTCGCTATAATTCAGCCTTGTTGGTTCAGCACAGAGAACGATGACTCGGTGTTGCCTTACAGTGGTTGGCATGGTTACTGACGAGGCACAGGCACAGTCAGCCCTCCATCGCTATTTCGGATACGACTCGTTCAGACAAGGCCAGGCGGGAGTGGTTTCTGCCATCATGAATGGCAGGGATTCATTGTCGGTGATGCCGACTGGTGCTGGCAAGTCCGTGTGCTATCAGATTCCATCGGTGCTGCTGCCGGGCTTGACCGTGGTTATTTCGCCGTTGCTTTCACTGATGCGCGATCAGGTCGATGCGTTGGACGATGTTGGGATTTCAGCGGCATTCTTGAATTCAACGCAGACGGTTGACGAGCAGCGTGAAGTCCTGGCCAAAGCGTGCAACCATGCCTATCATCTGCTCTATGTTGCTCCGGAACGTCTCGCGGAGCCGTTCTTCGTCGCAACATTGAGACGTCTGCAAATCTCTGTGGTTGCCGTGGACGAGGCGCATTGCATCTCGCAGTGGGGTCAGGATTTTCGACCGGCATATCTTGATATTGGCACCTTCATCGCTGCTTTGCCGCATCGTCCTACCGTTGCCGCGTTTACTGCAACGGCCACGGCAAAGGTTCAGGAAGACATCGTTCGGATTCTGCATCTGCACGACCCGCAGCTCACCGTCACCGATTGCGATAGGCCAAATCTCTTTCTTGATGTTCGACGCATGGCGAAGTCCGAGAAGGAAGCCTGGATTCTGCGCTATGTTTCCGAACATGCTGATGAGTCAGGCATCATCTACTGCGCCACGCGCAAGGAGACCGATGCGGTTGCCGACGCATTGCAGGCTCATGGGGTGAATGCCGCATGCTATCACGCAGGCCTGAGCCATGAGGAACGGCGAGAATCTCAACGCGCCTTTGTCAACGACGATGTTCAGGTGGTGGTCGCTACCAACGCATTCGGCATGGGAATCGATAAGTCGAACGTTCGATACGTGATCCATCACAATATGCCGGAGAGCATCGAAGCATACTATCAGGAGGCCGGTCGAGCCGGTCGCGATGGCGAGGATTCGAGATGCACGCTGCTCTGGAATGAATCTGACATAGTGCTGCGCAGACGATTTCTTGAATCTGGAGGACTTAACGATCACATGACGCCTGAGGAGGGACAGCAGGTTCAGCAGACCAGGAATCGGCTGCTTCAGTCGATGATCGGATACTGCCGGACCGTGAACTGTCTGCATCGCTACATTCTGCACTATTTCGGGCAGAGCATCGACAAATTCAATGAGCAATCGGTTCAGGCTCAGTCCGCCCACTCCTGCGGGCACTGCTCGAACTGCATGAGCACGATCACTTCTGATGACGTCACCACGATGGCGCTCGCCATTGGCAGATGCGTCAGCGCCATCAACCAGCGATACGGCATGAGCATGGTCGTGCGCATCTTGAGGGGATCGCAATCACGGCAGATTCTTCAGTCCGGCTTGAATGCCGTCCCCCAATTCGGGGCATTGCGCGAATGTTCGGAAGCTGCCGTGCGCGACGTACTGAATCAGATGACGGTCGATGATCTGCTGGCAGTCACACCAGGTCGCATGCCAATCGTCATCTTTGGAAGCAAGGCAGCAAGCTTGGCATCGTCTGATTTTCATTATGAGATCAAGCATCGCGAACGCAGGAAGGCAGCAGGAAACTCGCACAGTCCTCGTGCCGCAAGCCTGCGAGACGAACAGGACGAGATAGACGATAATCCTATGGACGAAGAGCTGTTCCAATGCCTTCGAGGAGTCCGCAAGCGAATCGCAAGCGAGATGGGCAAACCACCATACATCGTGTTCTCTGACAGAAGTCTGCGAGACATGGTCCGTCTTCGTCCCATGGACAAGGAATCCATGATGCAAGTCAACGGCGTTGGCGAGCATAAGTGGCAGAGCTATGGTCAGCAGTTCATCGATGCGATTGCCGAATATGCCAAGCGGTAGATCGAGCCATGATCGGTCTGGACAATAATCAAGCATGCGCGGCATGTTCACGCATAGCGTTCCAGCCCACTTGTTCCGAATCGCTGTCTGCGTCCGCGTTAAGATTTCAAAGAGTATGCCATATTGTAGAAAGGGAGCATCATGAGTGACAAGCCTGTTGTAGAAAGTTTTCAACTCGACCATACCAAGGTCAAGGCACCATATGTTCGTCTTATTGACGAAGAGCAGGGGCCGAATGGCGATGTGATTTCCAATTATGATCTGCGTCTCGTGCAGCCGAATGAAAATGCGATTCCAACCGCAGGCCTGCACACCATCGAACACACGATTGCCGTGCTGCTTCGTGAACGCATTCCTGGATACATCGACTGCTCGCCCTTCGGATGCCGCACCGGTTTCCACCTGCTGACCTGGGGCAGGCACAGCACGGAAGACGTTGCGAAGGCGCTCAAGGAATCCTTGAACTTCATTGCTGACGAGGCCACTTGGGACGATGTTCCCGGAACCGAGATCACGAGCTGTGGCAACTATCGCGATCATAGCCTGTTCTCGGCAAAGCAGTGGTCGAGGGATATCGTGGACGCCGGAATCAGTTCCGATCCATATGTGCGCAAACTCGTCTGATGTGACACGCGAACAGTCGTGATACGACAACAGTTGTAGGAGTCTTGTATCGTGCAGCAGGAATTAGAGCAACACCGTCATGTTCGTCATGCTTCGAAGGCAGATTACCAGGCCATTCTGAGCATATACGCCCATGCAAGAGACGTGATGAAGCGCAATGGCAACCCCACGCAATGGGGAGACATCTATCCGCTCGACACCGAAGTGCTGCACGATATCGAGCTTCATCGGTCGATGCTGCTCGTCGATCAGGATCCGCATGATCGTTCAGAACGAATTCTTGGAGTCTTCGCCGTCTGCCAGGGGCCAGATTCGACCTATGCGCACATAGACGGCTCATGGCTCAACGATGACGACTATGTGGCGATGCATCGGGTGGCATCCTCCGGTCTGGCGAAGCATACCGGCAGAGCCATGCTTCAATGGGTGGTTCGCGAATATCACAATGTCCGCGCTGATACGCATCAGAAGAATGTGGCAATGCAGCATATTCTCACATCGGCAGGATTCACTCGCTGCGGCATCATCACCTTGCCTCCGCGCGAAGTGGGCGGCCGTGAGAGAATCGCCTATCAGCGGCATAGTTAAGATACACGTTCGTCTCAATATGGGGTCACAATGGGGGCCATGACATTGAGTGCTTCCCCACAATGGGATTTTTCTTCCACATCAGGTACAACCAATTATGACAATGCGCGCCGCAACTATCCGGCGCAGGCAATCGTGGATCTGGCCGCATTGCAGAGCAACATGCAGCACATTGTCAGCATATGCGGTGGGGCACATTCGGGAACAGCCGTCATGGGAGTGGTGAAGGCAGATGCCTATGGGCATGGCCTGATTCCAACTGCGCTCGCAGCGCTTGCCGGTGGTGCCACATGGCTTGGAGCAGCCCAGCCAAGAGAAGCGCTCCTGCTGAGAAAAGCTGGCATCGGCCCAGATCGATGCCATGTGCTGACATGGATGTATAGCGGCCTGGAAGCTCCATTCGAAGAGCTGATTGACAACGACATCGATATTTCCGTAGGTTCATTGGCTGGGATTGACGCTTTGGCGAAGGCGGCCAGAGCAGTCGGGCGGCCGGCGCGCGTCCATGTCAAGGTTGACACGGGTTTTGGGCGCAACGGCTTTACCCCACAGATTTTCGATCAGGCCTTGGCGAAGCTCAAGCGGTATGCCAGTGAGGGTGCATTGCAGATCGTTGCCCAATGGAGCCATCTTGCCGTTGCAGACATGCCCAAGGTGCCCGCCTTTGTTCAATCGACAGAACAGCAGATCGCGAGTTTCAATGAATTCACCATGCGCATGAAACGGGCTGGACTTGAACCGCAGATACGTCATCTTGCCAATACTGCAGCAACGTTGAGCCGACCTGACATTCACTTCGAACTGGTTCGTCCAGGCATCGCGCTTTACGGCTATGAGCCTGACCCCTCCATGGGCACTCCGCAGGATTACGGGCTTACCCCCGCAATGACGCTGCAAGCACAGCTTTCAACCGTCAAGGATCTTGAGCAGGGCCATAGCATCTCCTATGGCAAAACCTATGCAACGCAATCCGAAACGAGTTCGGCAATACTGCCTATCGGATATGCAGATGGGATACATCGTTCAGCATCCGGATTCGACAAGGAGGGGGCTCTGCACACGACCCATCTTGGAGGACCCATCCGCATCATGACCGATGATGGTCCACGCGTCGTCCGCATCTCTGGACGCGTGTGCATGGATCAGTGCGTGCTGGACCTTCATGGCAAGGCGGATGCGTTGAATGTTCACGAAGGAGACACGGTTACCGTATTCGGTCCAGGCAGGGGAGTGGCCTTCAATGAACCCACAGCCGAGGACTGGGCGCATGCGGCGGACACGATCAGCTACGAAATCTTCACGTGCCTGAGAAGCAGAATTCCAAGATTGTACCTGCATGCGAATGAAACGCTGTCTGAGGACGACATCGGCAAGCTTGACCCGAACACCCTACTGTAGTCGCAGTTTGATTCATGACGCATGGTGAACTCTCGTAGCTGAATCGCAAGACATTGTGCCTTGGTTGTGATGTGATAGAGCCATGACACAATACAAAGGAACAGAACCAGAGAATATTGCATACACCGCCGTTGCAACCCTCGAAGGTGGGCGTAACGGCCATGGGTCGAGTTCAGAACCAGATATGGATCTGACATTCGATACCCCGGTTGCCCAAGGTGGCAAGGGCAGGGGAACCAATCCTGAGCAGCTGTTCGCCCTTGGTTGGGGAGCCTGCTTCCAGAGTGCGCTGGGACTTGCAGCCAAGGAGCTTCGCGTTGCGGCTACGAAGCTGGCCACGGGCAAGCTTCGCTCAAGCATCTCGGTTGGCGATCAGGGAGAATCGTTCGGTCTCAAGGCAAAGATGGAGGTTCTCTTGCCTGATGTCGATAAGGAGACCGCCGAAAAGCTCGTACAGCGCACCCAAGAACTGTGCCCATATTCAAAGGCTACTGCGGGCAATGTGCCAACGGAAATCCTGGTCGTAGACTCACTCGACTGATCGTCTATGCCAGTTGCTGTGGTTCGTAGCGAGGATCATACAACCCCCATGAACTCTGTCGTGCACGAGTTCATGGGGGTTTCTGTACAATGTGCAGCAAAGCGGCGTGCAAGCATCGACGGTTCATGCAGAGTTCGGGAGAAGCGATGAATGATAAGGTGAGTGTTCAGTCACAACCTTCCAGAGCGGATGCGCTGACTGCCGAAGGGTATACGGCCCATGACGAGGAACGATGGGCACCTGAACCACCGAAATCCCGCAGTCGAACGGCATTCGAACGTGATCGTGCGCGACTCGTGCATTCCTCGGCCTTGCGAAGATTGGGTGCGAAGACGCAGATTCTCGTAGCCGGAACCGACGATTTCGCTCGAACCCGTCTCACGCACACCTTGGAGGTTGCCCAGATAGGGCGGCAGATAGGCGGACTGCTCGGATGCGATCCCGATGTCGTGGACTGCGCATGTCTTGCACATGATCTGGGCCATCCGCCCTTTGGACATAACGGCGAGCATGCTTTGGCGGAGATTGCCGACTCCATAGGCGGGTTTGAAGGCAATGCCCAGACGCTCAGACTGCTGACACGGCTCGAACCGAAGATATTCCATCCCGATGGTCGCAGCGCGGGGGTGAATCTGACCAGGGCCGCACTTGACGCCACCGTCAAATATCCGTGGACGCTGGCGCAGGCGGCCCAGCATCCGAAGGGGGAGCGAAGCAAGAAATTCTGCGTATACCCTGACGATGTCGATGTGTTTCAATGGCTGAAACAGGGAGCACCCAAGGAATCTCGCCCGATGGAATGTCAGGTCATGGATCTGGCCGACGACATCGCATACAGCGTACATGACGTTGAGGATGCGATAGTTTCCGCATACTTCAACCCTGTCAGTCTGGCGGATTCGCGCATCGTCGATGAGATTGTGGCGATGACGCGAGACTGGTATGGGCAGCAGTGGAATCCCGATGAACTCCTCAACGCGCTGCAACGCTTGCGTATGGAACGACTCTTCCCCGCTCATTACAACGGTTCGAGGCAGTCGCTCGCCCAGCTGAAGAACATCACCAGCGCTCTTATCGGGCGTTTCGCCGGATCGGTGGAAAACGCGACTCGAGAACGCTATGGTGACGCGAATCTGACCAGATATTCGGCATCCGTGGTCGTTCCCGAAGACACGGCATACGAAATCGTGGCGTTGAAGGGCATATCGGTCTATTTTGTGATGGCCCCGCGTGAACACGAGCCATTTCATGCAGAACAGCTGCGTATCGTGACCGACCTGGTCGACGTGATGATGCGCGACTCGCCCAAGCCATCGGAAGCACTCGAAGCGGTGTTTCTTGAGGACTGGAACGAGGCGACCAATGATGACGAGCGGCTGAGGGTCGCCATCGATCAGGTGGCAAGCCTCACCGACGGTTCCGCCTTGGCACTCCATTCGATTCTGTGCGACTGAAGCTTCTGCCCGCTCACCGCTGAAGATCGGGCACTGGCAGGAGCACTGGCAAGAGCACAGTCGTGGTCAGGAGCGGGCGGACTCAAGCGAACGCTATCCGAATCATCGGCTAAGGTGAGGTGCTATGGCAGGGATGATTGTTAACGAGGATATCGAAAAGGTG
Organism: Bifidobacterium sp. WK041_4_12; assembly: GCF_041080795.1. NCBI lineage: Bacteria > Bacillati > Actinomycetota > Actinomycetes > Bifidobacteriales > Bifidobacteriaceae > Bifidobacterium > Bifidobacterium aquikefiricola. The sequence goes on from NZ_CP129674.1 coordinate 862,218, forward strand.
CGCGCCAGCGCAGATCTCTATGACATCGTGTCTGCGGATGTGACGTTGAAAGCGTCCGGTGCAGGCACCTTCATGGGACTGTGCCCCTTCCATGATGAGAAGACACCAAGTTTTTCAGTACGGCCCTCGATGGGCGTATGGCATTGCTTTGGCTGCGGGCGCGGCGGCGATGTCTTTGGATACGTCGAAGAGCATGAAAGCGTCGGCTTTGGCGAGGCAGTTGGCATTCTGGCCGATAAATACCATATTGAACTGCATTACGATTCAGAAGGACCGCAGAAACCGCAAGGTTCTACACGGTCAAGACTTCTGGAAGCGAACGAGGAGGCGCAGCGCTTTTTCGTTTCGAACATCATGAGCGACGATGCGCTTGCAGCGAGAAAGCTGTTGGGAGGTCGCAACTTTTCGCAGGCAGACTCCGAGCGATTCGGATGCGGTTTCGCACCTCGCGGCTGGGATAACCTCGTGCGACATCTGGCTTCCAAGGGGTTCACGCAGAAAGAGATGCTCGATGCGGGGTTGGCACGGCAAGGTCAGCGCGGCATCTATGACTATTTTCGCGGTCGTGCAACCTGGCCGATTCGTGACTCAACGGGGAGAACGTTGGGTTTCGGCGCTCGCATGCTGTTCGACGATGATACGATTCAGGCGAAATACATCAATACGCCCGATACGCAGCTCTACCGAAAGAATCAAGTGCTGTACGGCATCGACCTGGCGAAATCCGCCATCGTCAAGAAACGGCAGGTCGTTATCGTCGAAGGATACACCGATGTGATGGCGTGCCATCTCGCCGGCATCGACACGGCGGTCGCCACCTGCGGCACGGCATTCGGGCTGGAGCATGCAAAGATCGTTCGGCGTCTGATCGCCGATGACTCTCTCGGAGGCATTCAGCTCATCGGTCCTGTGAAGGGGTCGCGGGTTATCTTCACCTTTGACGGCGATGCAGCGGGGCAGAAGGCGGCCCTGCATGCCTTTGGACTGGACGGCTCGTTCCTGACGCAGACCTTCGTGGCAGTGGCCGACGATAATCTGGATCCATGTGACTTGCGCATTCAGCGCGGCGATGCTGCGGTACGAGCTTTGGTGGCAAAGCCTCAACCGCTGTATGACTTCGTCATCGATACGGCCATTGACGCTTTCGACACGGAATATACGACCGGTCAGATGGGAGCGCTGAAGGCTGTAGCACCGATAATCGCGCAGATCCGTGACCGTTCGCTGGTAGACATGTATGCGCGCAAGGCGGCGCGAAGAATCGGAGTGGAAAGCGAGCTGATGTCTCGCGAAACCATGGCGGCGCGCCGAAGGGCCCACGTGCATGACGAAGACGCGTATGCAGTGCGCGAACCTCGCTATCGCCATGAGGCAGACAGGGGGTCGCAGGCTTCTGCCAATGCCGAATTGTCAGAGCGCATGGCGGTGCAGCGTCAGGATGCCGTCAGCCAGGGATACTTCAAAATTGACGACGCCGTGTTCATGTGCGAACAGCAGTTCATGGGCGTGCTGATTCAGATACCTCGTGCCGTACATGCCGACATGGCGGGGCAACTGTCGGAGGCAAGCTTTGTCACACCCGTGTTCCGCTCGCTGTTTCAGGTTTTCGAAGCCGTTGGCGGACTTCCTGCAGACGATATGCCACAAGGGCTATGGATGCATAACCTGATCAAGGCTGCAGGGCCTGCACTCGAGCCGGTTATCAACGAGCTTGCCGTGATGCCTCTGCCCTTGCCACAGCCTGACAATGCGAATGCTTCCAGCCGCAGCGACGATACCCAGCCGGAACACAATGCTGCCGCGGTACAGTTGCGGCCAGCGACCGATACGGAAACCCAATACGCTTCGGAACTTCTGGTGAGGCTCCTCGACCTGGGATTCATGCGACGCATCGCATACGCCAAGGCACGCATGAACCGCTTGCCCGACGGCGAAGAAAAATTCAAGCTGCTGGGAAGCATCACCACGATGGAAACCGCCAGAAAGGATCTGCAAGCCCAGATTTTCGGCAATACTGTCGGCTAGGCAAGCTCAGCCTCTCCTTACGCCGTGGAGTCGGTTTTCCACAAATGCGGCCTTTCGGCGCCTTTCACGACGCGACCTCCTGCCTGAGCGCAGCGAGTATCCGTGGGTGTGGCTACAATAGTTCTGGTTTGGCCCCGTAGCTCAGTTGGATAGAGCGTGTGACTTCTAATCTCAAGGTCGTCGGTTCGAACCCGACCGGGGTCACCATTTCTTGCAGAACGTAGTTCACATGCTTTTCTTTACTCATGCGTAGAGTAGTCATGGTTACATCGTTCGGATTGCGAGGTCAAATGTCGTTATTACACCGGGATGAACATGAAGCACATCCTTCAACTGATCAGCCTGTAGTTGCCGTTGTCATGGGGTCATCAAGCGACTGGGAAACCATGAAGCACTCATGCCAGATCCTTGATGATTTTCATATTCCATACATGAAACAAGTCATTTCAGCTCACCGCACGCCGGATCTGATGGCTGATTTCGCGCACAATGCCCGCGACAACGGACTCAAGGTCATTATCGCCGGTGCAGGCGGTGCCGCCCACTTGCCAGGCATGATCGCAGCGCAGACCACCTTGCCAGTTATCGGGGTTCCTGTGCAGTCACACGCACTAAGCGGTTGGGATTCCTTGCTTTCCATAGTGCAGATGCCGGGTGGCATTCCCGTGGCAACCACAGCCATCGGCAAATCTGGAGCGACGAATGCAGGAATTCTTGCAGTGAGCATCTTATCTACCAGCGATTCGACCTTGGCAGACGCGCTCGCGGCATTCCGTAAAGAGCTCAGGGAGAAGGTAGAGGAGTCAAATGCCGAGCTTAAGTGAAGAAACCAAGGGCAGTGTCACGATGTTGCAGCCAGGTGCCACGATCGGCATTGTCGGAGGAGGGCAGCTGGGCCGCATGATGGCTCTTGCCGCCAAATATCACGGCTTCCGCATTGGCGTTCTCGACCCCACTCCAGACTGCCCGACAGCGCAGGTTGGCGATTTCCAGATCGTCGCCGAATACGACGACAAGCACGCGATTCATGAACTTGCCGAACGCAGCGATGTGCTCACCTACGAGTTTGAGAACGTCGATGCGGATGCCCTCGATGAGGTTCGTGGGAAAACAGCCGTTCCGCAAGGGACAGACTTGCTGCGCGTGACGCAGGACAGAGTCTTCGAGAAGCAGTTCATCAACGATCATGGCACGCAGACCGCACCATGGAAACAGGTCGATGATTTCGATCAATTGGTAGCGGCCATCAAGGATCTTGGCTATCCCGCAGTGCTCAAGACCCGTCGAGGCGGATATGACGGCCATGGTCAACTGGTGCTGCACAGCGACGACGATCTTGATATCGTTCGCAAGCGCGAGCAGGATACGGGCATCTTCCCTCCTTCGATTCTTGAAGGATTCGTAGACTTCGCGTTCGAAGCATCGATCCTGATTTCCGGCAATGGCAAGGATTTCGTTACCTTCCCCATCGTCCGCAACGAGCATCGCCACAATATCCTGCATCTGACCATCGCTCCGGCAGTCGTCGCCGATGAAGTCGCGCAGGAGGCCGAAGCTTTGGCCTTGCGACTCGCCAAGGGATTCGAGCTGGCGGGCACCCTCGCCATCGAGCTGTTCATCACGAAAGACAACAAGGTGATCGTGAACGAGCTTGCCCCACGTCCGCACAATTCCGGTCATTACACGATTGAGGCATGCTCGATCAGCCAGTTCGATGCTCATATTCGCGGAATCGCGGGCTGGCCGCTGCCCAAGCCAGAGCTGCTCAGTCCAGCAGTCATGGCGAATGTCCTTGGTCAGCACGTCGCTCCCACGCGCGCTCTGATAGGTGCCCATCCCGAATGGAATGTGCATGATTACGGCAAGGCCGAAGTCAAGCACAATCGAAAGATGGGGCATATCACCGTGCTCACCTCAGACACGGATGCTGCGGTAGCTGAACTCGAAGCCACAGGCTGCTGGTCGGATCTGCAGGATTGACACTGTCTGAAACCTTCAGAAGTTACGATATTGCAGACGGCGAAGGTGCTGTCTGCAATACGCTTCAGGCATTGTCCGTTGCTTCCTTCCTTGCAAGTGCGCTACATTGGAGCGGAAAGCTTATTAAAGGAGTGTCATGACTGGGCATGTAATTCGACAAACGAGGCAAAAGGATGCAGTGCGCAAGGCTTTGCACGCTTCAGGGGATTTCGTTACGGCTCAGGAATTGCATCGTCAGCTTGAGGATGAGGGTTCCACGATAGGACTGGCTACGGTCTATCGTCAGCTCAACATGCTCGCTGAGGCAGGACACGCAGACACGATACAGCTCAATGGTTCTCAACTGTTCAGAATGTGCGACGATCCGACCCATCATCACCACCTGGTCTGCACCAAGTGTGGCAAGACGGTTGAAATCGAGCCGCCAGACGAAACATGGCTACGCAAGACCGCAGCCGCCCACGGTTTCACCGTCAGCTCTCACACCTTAGAGATGTTTGGCCTCTGCGAAGACTGTCAACAGGACAGATAGGCATAGGTGAATCGGTCGTTGTGCGTCGATTTCACGAGTTTTGCGGCAATTGCGCAGTATATGCTCGTGAAATCGGCTTTTTACCGACGATATTTCAACGATTCAGCACATGTATACTGCGTAATTGCCGCAAAACTCGCAGTCTCAATCTCAAAGGACCAGGAATAGCGGTGAGGTTTGCGATATTTCTGCAATATTTCAGCGATTGAGCATCTTGCTGATCTGGCTAGGCTTCAAATCTGGCAAATATGCTTCCAAAACTGCCAATCCCATAGGCAGAAGTCGTGAAACGTCTGGATAGCAGATGTATACCGGTTCCTCGGTCGGTTGGAACCGCTTCTTGAACTGGAACAATGAGTTGAATCCGTACGAAGGCTCCATGATGTCCGCAACGATCTGCAGCGCATGGTGCAGTGCGGCTGAATCAGCACCATCTTCAACGGGAGAACCAGCCAAGGGAGCGGCAGACAAGCTCATGAATCCTGCAACGCCTTCCTCCTGCAGCCGTTCAGCCATGCGTGCAATCAGAAATTCCATGATCCCATTGGGACTATCAATCCGATGGCGCATGAAGTCAAGCGTCCATCCGACAATCTGGCCATTGCGCCACGTGGGCAACCAGCTCGTCACGCCCTGAATCACATTGTTCGCATCGATGGCATAGAGCAGCATGACGCGGCGATCTCTGAGCTCATCGACACCACCCAAGGTGAACTTCATCTCAGGCAGCGACTTCAGATTTGCCCATTGGTCTGAAATGTCAATGATCTGGGACTGAATGTCGCGCGGACTGTCATTGAAGCTTGCATAGACGTCGCGGATTCCTTCGCGGTTCGCCTTGTTGATGGCCGTTCGTATGGCCTGCCATTTCTTTCCCTTGGTCTGCCAGATGCGGGGATCGACGACCATTTCGCTGCCAACCTGAATCGACGACCATCCTTGGCTCAGCAGCGCCTGACGAGTCGCATCATGAACGCTGTAGAACACGGGAGACAGCGAACGTTCGTAGCAGAAATGCGTGAAGCCTTGCAGGTCGTCAAGATATTCGCTGGCATCTCCAAAAGGTCCTGTCGTGGTCAGCGCAATGCCATGAGCGACACGATACGCAACCGCAGAACGGCCAGTCGGAGAGAACCAATAGTTATTGCCCTCCCAGGTGGTCATGAACGACATCGATTCTCCGCCCAGCTCGACAAGTGCGCTGGCTGCCTTCCGAGCTTCTGAATTCTCGGTAATCGAAGTGCGCATCCAACGTGACATCACGATGATGAGCACGAGCCAGAAAATGATGCCGATGCTCTGACGTACGATCTCAGCCGCGAAGGTTTCCGTGTGCAACACGGCCTGCGAGGTATTCAAGAATCCCATCGGAATAAATGTCTGAGGCAGCTGTGAAAGCAATGACGGCAAGTCGGCAACAGGCTTGAACGCGTATGGATTCAGCAGGCCAAAGCTGATATAGAACACGCTCAGAACAAGCGCAGTCATCACGATTGAAGTGATGCCTCTTCTGCTTGCGCCATGCTCGGTAGGGACGTTGAATAGTCGAATGCTGTAGAGAATCACTATTGCGAAAATCAGTGGCGGAAGCACGCTCGTCAACATCGAAGGCAACAGACCGTGCCGATAAGGTTGCAGCGCGGCAGAGCTGCCATGCATCGCGGAGAGCAAATAATACAGTAGCGTGAACAGAACGATGCCAACGTTGACGACAACCGCCGACCATGCGGCAATGCGACGGCCACGATACAGACCCCAACTGATGATAAGCAGCACTATGGTCGGCAGAATCGCTCGGATGATACTTCCCGAAGTCGAGATGTGATACAGGTTGAACTCCTGATAGCAGCTACTCTGCGAGGATGTTCTCAGGCAATCCACCAGACGAGCGTCATTGATGGTTCCGGGCCCGGTGAGCAGTCCTAGAGCGCTGAGAGCACCGTGATGGGCATGTGAGATCGTCGCCACAATCGGTCCCAGAGCGAGCACGACCGAGATCGACGTCAGCAGACTCCGTCGTTCATGCGCGCTGCTTGAAGCCCAATGTTCACGGCTGTCCTGCGGCCCATGCCACACGTACCCCATGAATTGACCGACAAGTGCCGCTGCCAGCAAGCAGTAGTCGCCAGGATCTCCCGTGTAGAGCAGTGCGATCAGAATGGCCGAATAGCCGACCAGCCGGATTCTGCGCCTCCAGATGAAGCTGCTGAATGCGCTCGCTGCCATCAGCGCCCCAATGCTCATGACCAAAGGGCTCAGCGTCATGCGCGCCTGAGCGGCGCTTTGCCACATGCCTCCAAGCCAATTGATGAAAATACACAGGAACAGACCGATAATCGCGCCTGAAAGACCCGAAAGCAGACAGGTGAGCAGCGTGCGTGCGCGCCCCAGTCGAGGTTCCGCTATCGAGAAGATGCAGAAGATGATGATGATATCAAGTATCATCCGAAACATGCTTGTCGAAAGGAACAGTGTGGCTATCAGACCGATCATCTGCGCCGCAAGGCTCGGAGGATTCTGAGCCACCGCACTATTGGCGATTCGACCACCATGCATCATGAGCTGGTCATAGGTCGTGGACAGATACAGACTGCTCTGCGGGATGCGGAAGAGAATCCTCCACAGCCAGAACAGTATGTTGACCAACGCAACGCAGCTCGTGACCCATACGGCAAGCTGATGGTTGAGCAGCCATTGGCGTGCATCGTTCAGCAGTCCCTGCCATCCCTCAGGCGGTTGTGCTGCAGGCTCTGATCCCGTGCTCCCGGACGTGGTTTGCGGCATGTGTCTTTCCGTTTCTGACATGTGTTATTGCTTCCCCTATATATTCGAATGTGCATGCTGGAGTGAGCCGAAGCTGATGCACATCATCATTCCCTACCCTCTACCATAACCTCAGAGGCGTTCATCAGAGCTGGACGTCGATAAGATTCGAGTATTCTCCGATCGGCTTGCTGTCTGAGTCAAGACCCATCTGCGCACATATCCAGTAGATGCCCGGTACCAAAGTATTCTTGACCGTATGCCAATCGTGGCCTGACCCTTTGGCGATCACCGCCTGCACATCCATTCCCGCATCCTGGGCTGCAGCACCAATGACCTTCATGTTATGCACCGATTCTGGATCCTGCTCTCCAGCCACGGTAAACATCGTCTGCGTCGAAGGAGCATGCTTGGCGATGGCGTTGACGGGGATCTGAGCTTCGTACGCTGCTCTGCTCCCCCCGAAGAACCGTTGAATCATGCTTGACTCGCTGCCATTCGACGGCCGCATCTCACCGTCGACAGGGAACATATGCCCATACACCTTGGGGTTTCGTGGCCCGAGTTGCGTCGTGCAGGTTCCCCCTTGTGAAAATCCGCCAATCGTCCAATACTCTGCGGCCGTTTCGACCGGCAGGTTTTTCTTGATCCACGAGGTGACGTCCTTGGTCACGAATGTTGCCGCGTTCCCATACACTGGCGAATCCACGCAGAGCGTGTTGTGCTCCGCAGAGCCGTTCTGGTCGGGAGAGACGACGATGGGTGCCAAGCCGTCATGTGCGCTCGCATACTCGTTCATGACGCGCGATATGCCGCTGGCGGTGAACATGCGGTCAGGGCTCCCAGGCTGCCCGCCGAGCATGATCATGACCGGCAACCGTGGGGGAGTGTTCGCAAGGGCGGCGGGTGGAAGATAGATGTCAGCATCGCGGGCATGGAAGTGAGAGACGGTTGCGGGAATCGCAAACGAACTGTCACTTCCGGTTTTAGGATGCGTCGGCGTCTTGCCCGCTTCAGCAAGCGCTTGCCACTGCGCCATGCTCATGGTTGCCTTATGCACCTGCGAAAGCTGCAATTGCGGGTACGTCGGCAAACCCAGCACACTGCCGACGATGGTGTACTCTCCATACGCCGCATTGATTCGTATGGCTGTATTCAGCACAGCAATGGGAATCAGCAAGCATGCGAGCGTGCGTCGCCAGTTTCGTGAAAGAACGCAGGTTGCAATGGCAAAGGCAAGAGTCGCGAATCCAACGGCCACATTTCGTATCACATCCCAGCCCAGCCCAACGCCGAATGCAACGAATACATCAGAGATCAGCCATGTGGCGGTCCAGCCAATGCCTGCGCTCACTGCTGAAACTGCGATTTCTATGAGCAGACGCTGCAAACCGGTGAATCTGCCAGGGTTCCGCCGGGAGGAGAGAAGCTGGCTGATGCACAGGATTGCGAATCCGACAATGGTTATCCAGAGTATGGAGCTGGGCAACCAGCCACTCAATAACCGTATCTTCGCTATATCGTGAAGCATTGCATTCCTTCCCTCATCGCGGACCTCGTGGCCCCATTAGCAGAGAGTAGCGGGTTTCGAATGGAAAAGTTCACCCTGGTGAGCGCAACGATGAAACTTCCACCACATCCACCATATTGACTGGACTCTGCACGTATCGTTGTCTTGGACGCTTGAGACAATAATCGATTATGCCTAAGTTTTTTGGATGGGGACATGCTCAGTCAACCGCTCAGTTATCCGCTCAGTCAAGCGGTGAATCAGATGAATCAGAAAAAAGCGATAGCCCAAAGCCAATGATTTCACTGGGAGCATCCCGGTTTTCTCACTGGACGTACGCGACGCTCTTCCTCATCTTCGATATCGTCGGTGTCTCCATCCTGCAGTGGGCAGTCACCATATCGAGCTCACGAGTTGCCCTTTCGAGTCCACTGATCGGATTATGGGGCTTCATCTCAACGATGTGGACTGATTTGCGATTTGTCTTCATACTGAATCTGATTGTTCTTGGACTGATATACGGCATATTGCTGTTTCTGACCAATAGATTCTGGATAGCTTCGCCAATCTTCATCATCATCTGTGTAGTTCTTGGCATCATCGAACATATGAAAGTCATCTCCCGCTACGAGACCGTGCTTCCATCCGACATGGACTTTCTTCATTCAGATGCAGGAACCGTTGCGACCTTCATTCCTGCCGGATCACAATGGATCATTCTCTGGGCGATCATCGCACTGCTCGCGCTCGTCGGTCTGTGCATCTTCGTCAATCATATGGATCTGCGTCGTGGAAGGATCTTCGACGGACAGAACAGGGCGTTGACTGCCACCTTCCGAGTGTGCGGCATTCTGGTGACCGGATTGATCTTTGCGCTGTTCTCCGGCAGCGTCGGAACCGTAGGCACATGGGCGAATACCACGTCGAAGTTCATGGGCGATATTCCCTCGATGTGGGATTCGGTCTATGATGCTCAACGCAATGGAACGCTGATCGCCTTCCTGCGTCAGCTGAACCCCAAAGTCATGGAGGAACCAGACGGCTACAGTCAGGCGACCATGAAGCGCATTGCGAAACGTTATGAGGCAGAGGCGGACAGCATCAATGAAACGCGCAAGAATTATCAGAACGACAGTTCCGTCGTCTACATTCTTTCCGAATCATTCTCCGATCCGACTCGTGTTCCAGGACTGAGCATCGATCAGGATCCCATGCCGAAGATTCGCGCCATCAAGCAGAAAACCACCAGTGGTCTGATGCTGTCCAGCGGATACGGTGGCGGTACTGCAAATCTTGAGTTCCAAGCGTTGACTGGCATGAGCATGGCGAATTTCGACTCATCGCTGACCAGCCCATACCAGCAGCTCATACCATCGCTGTCATGGACGCCTTCAGTCAACCAGAGTTGGAGTTCCAAGAATTCAGTGGCCTTCCACCCGTATGAGTCCTCGATGTATTCTCGTTCGACGGTGTACAAGAAGTTTGGATTCTCGAATTTCTACACCCTTGAAAAGCCTGACATCATCAAATATCAGGACAAGCTGGACAGCAGCCCCTATGTGAGTGACGAATCCGCCTACAAGAGCGCTTTGGAAGAAATGCAGGCAACCACAAGCAACCAGTTCGTGCAGATTGTCACGATGCAGAACCACATGCCGTATAACAATTGGTATGCGAATAATCAGTTCCATGTTGCTGCGACCTCGGGTTCAGAAAGCCTGGGAAGCGATGAAAGCTTGGCGATAGACACTTATGCGAAGGGCATGAGCTATACCGATTCATCGACGCAGGAGCTGCTGGACTCGCTCAACAAGTTGAGCAAGCCGGTAACCGTCGTCTTCTACGGCGACCACCTTCCCGGCATCTACACGACTGCAGGCGCCGATTCCAGCAATGCGATAGCCCTGCATGAGACCGACTATTTCATCTGGTCGAACAAGGCTTCGCAGAGCTACGACAATAAGATTGCCAACAGCACATACACCTCTCCGAATTTCTTCAGTGCCCAGTCCGCCGAACACATGAATGCCAAGGTCTCTCCCTATACCGCATTCCTCACGGACATGCACTCCAAGATCTCTGCGATGGAGCCTCCCGTCGTGAACAAAATTCAGGGATGGGATCGCATTCCTGAGGGTCAGACCATATATCTCGACAGCGCAGGCAATCCTATGGATGCTCGTAGCTTTGATGCCAAGACGAAGCAGCTCGTACGCGATTATCAGCTGATTCAATATGACATCACCGCAGGCAAGCATTATCTCGAGGATACCGACTTCATGACGACGCCAACCGCAAAGTCCGATGCCGCAAAGGCAGCGGCCAAGCAGCTCGCCGAAGAGAAGGCTGCTGCCAAGAAACAGTCCGCTGCTGCTGTCTCGCCTTCTGCATCGCCGTCCGAATCCAAGGCGACGGCCAATACCTCTTCAGGACAGTAGTGGCCCAGGCGGGCTTTGAGATGTGGCCCGCTCAAGGTCAAGCTCTACTGATGATAGAAATATCCAGTTCCTGATTCGCTCGTGCTGACAATCGTCGCATGGTTCAGCAGCAAACCCTGATAGCTATGTGTTGCGGTGCCGATTGATCCCTCCGCCAGGGTGCCGGTGACTTTCACCCATGCGCCTTCTTTCGGCATGGTTGATGATGGGGCATTGACGACAAAACCGAAGGGCGTCATGTCAAGTACGCAGCAGGTCATGAGCATGCGAGAGGCGGTGAACTGGCGCTCTCCAACGGAGGAGTCCTTCGAGACCGAGGCATTGAGGATGATGGTGTATCCGAGATAATCATGGGCATGTCTATCGATGCGGTCATACCATGCGCCAAATTCGTCATCATTGATGGTTATGGTCTTCTGTGCCGTGTTCAGCCCGCTGAGCTGCGCGGACGCACTGTCATCGATGGCGATGGCACGGTTGAGTCCGGCGCTGCTGGCCGAGCTGGATTGAACGGGCAATACCAGCAGCAGTGTCGGGATCACCAGAACAACCACGACTTTTGCCAGAGCCTTCATCGTCGAATGAAAGATGCCCAGGCAGGAAGCGACTCCGAAGGCAGCCAGCACGACGGCAGCGACGACGACATAGGGCACCGTTCTCGGCGTGACATAGTTGATGTAGCGTCCCGTTGCGATGAAGGCGACCATGGCAGTGGCAAGCAGCAGGAAGAGCACCCCCTGGATGATGTCGATGCTGTTGGGCTTATTGGGCTTATTGGGCTTATTGGGCTTGTTGGGCTTGTCAGATTGCTGGGTTTGCATGGCTACAGCCTCATGATTCCTGCAAGAACGACCATGGCGATGAAGCATACGACAATCGTGGTGAGTGCCAGCCGCAGCACGAATCGTTTGCTAAACATTGCTCTGAGCATCAAGATGTTCTTCACATCAAGAATGGGGCCGAATACGAGAAAACCCAGCACGGCAGGAACCGGGAACATCGTGCCGAATCCACGGGCGATCACGGCATCGGATGATGAGCATAATGAACTCACAAACGCGAGTGCCATCATGAAGGCGATGGCGATGATCGACCCACGGTCCTGCAGCCAGCCGGGCACGTTTGAGCCGCCAAGAACCCGTATGCATGAGGCCAGCATGATGCCCATCAGCATGTAGGGGACGATCTGGAACATGTCGTGGTAGGCATGCTGCATGAAGCTTCTCAGACCTTCCCATCCTCGAGTGCGAGTGTGTGTTCGTGTGCGCGTGTCTGATAGGGAATCCTTGTCGAGCTCATGCGATGGCGAAGGCGTATCCATACCTTCCATACCTTCCATGCCATGCATGTCGTGCATCCGAACAGCCGAAGCGTCGGTCAATGGTCGCAGGACGGCTTGCGTATGGGGCAAGACCACGAAGCTCAGTCCGATGATTGTGGAAACGATGATGCCGAAGACGAAGCGCAGGATGGTCATCGAAGGCTTGTCTGGAAATGCGAACCAGGTTGACCAGATGACCACGGGATTGATGATGGGTGCCGCACAGAGAAACACCACTGCCGATGGTAGAGGAATGCCTTTGTGAATCATGCGTGCGAACACTGGAACCGTCGCGCAGTCGCATACCGGCGTGCACAGGCCGGCGAACAGGGCGATGACCATGCCCCCGACCGTTGAGCGTGGGAAATGCCGTTCGATGAAGTCCTTGGTGATGAAGGTTTCTATGCCAGACGACACGAGAATGCCGATAAGCAGAAAAGGGAAAGCCTGCAGCAGCAGACCGATGGCTCCCGAGAGAATTGAAGAAACGGGGATACCAGTAGCGTCCAGCAAAGGGGCGGCAAGAATAAGCATGGCGATGACAAGAACAGTCACCAAAAAGCGCTGAAAATCGAACCCGCGCCTGGTTCGTCGCATGCCTTCCTGAATCACATCGGACATTGTACTACCCCTTGGTGGCAGTACTCATGGGTTTCACTATCCATGGAACGGGCAATGGAACAGCCCGTTGAAAGGCCATTGAATGAACTATTGAATGAACTATGGATAGTGCTGACAGATGTCTCCCAAGCGATTTCGGAAGAGACGTGCCTAGGCGTCAAGCGCCTTGCTGCCGATGTCATGACGATAGAACAGACCGGTTGTATCGATGGCATCAAGCACGGCATAGACCTTTTTCTGCGCATCTGCGATATCTGTGCCCTTCGTTTCGACCAGAAGCACGCGACCGGAAGATGCGATAAGCTCGCCCTTGCCATCTGCGTCACCCGAAACTCCGGCGTAGTATACGTGGCCATTCTCGTCCAGTTCGATATCCGGCACATGCGCGCCGGCAATCACATGCTCTGGGTAGCCTTCTGAAGCCAGTACTACTCCGATGGTCGTGGAGTCATCATCCCAGGTGAAGCTGGGATCGTCGCCATTGAGAATCGCAGACATGCCAGCGCCCAGATCCGAGGTAAGTCTTGGCAGGACGACTTCCGTCTCGGGATCGCCGAAGCGGGCGTTGAATTCAATGACCTTGGGACCCTGCGCCGTATCGATCAATCCAGCGTAGAGAATGCCTTGGAATGGCACGCCTTCATCGACCATGGCCTCGACGGTCGGCCTGATGATCGTGTCGATGGCGGCCTTGACGCTGGCCTCGCTGATTTGAGGTACCGGGCTATAGGCACCCATGCCTCCGGTGTTAGGACCTTCGTCACCATCGTAGGCGCGCTTGTGATCCTGGGAGATGGGCATCGGCCAGAACTCATTGCCACGCACAAAGCTCATCAGTGAGAATTCCTGCCCTTCGAGGAAATCCTCGACAACGACCTTGGCACCTGCGATGCCGAAGCGATGATCCAGGAAGATTTCCTTCAGCGCTTCCTGCGCCTCGGCATCGGTCATGGCAACGGTCACGCCTTTACCGGCGGCCAGGCCATCAGCCTTGATGACGATTGGAGTGCCGTGCTCGGTGACATACATGCTGGCGCGTTCGAAATCTTCGAAGGTTTCATATCGTGCCGTGGGAATGCCGTGGCGTTCCATCAGCTGCTTGGCATAGTCCTTCGAGCCCTCTATCTGTGCAGCTGCCTTGTTCGGTCCGAATGCCTTGATTCCGGCTGATTCGAAATCGTCGACGATGCCTTCGATCAGAGGAACTTCCGGCCCGACGAACACCCAATCGATGTCATTGTCATTGGCGAATTCTATGAGTGCTGCATGGTTGCTGGGGGAGAGCTGTGTGGTGCGAATGCCGTCGCGTTCCATTCCGGGGTTGCCTGGAGCGCACACCACGTCATCCACGCTTTCGCCTCTGAGCAGGGTCTGAGCGACGACGTGCTCGCGTGCGCCCGAACCGATAATCAACACTTTCTGTCCCATGATGTTCCTTCCCGCGGCATCGCCGCGAAGTTATGGCATCGAAACGGCCTGTTCTTCATCGGCCAACGTGCGCTGCATCCGCTGTGTGCTGTTGTGAGAGGCCCGTCCAATCAGATCCATGCACCACTCGTTGCAGCCTGATTCGATCAGATGCCGTGACGCAATTCGACCCGTGCTCCATTGTCCTTGACGATTCGCCCGACGATATAGTGCGGTTCGTTCTCAGCATCAAGCAATCTGACGACTTCAGCCACAGATTCCGGTGCAACCATGAGCACCATGCCGATGCCCATGTTGAAGATGTTATACATCTCAAGAGGGTCGACATGTCCGTATTGCTGAAGAATCTTGAAGATGGGAGGAACATCCCAGCTGTCGATGTCGAACGCCGCCGCAAGACCTTCGGGAATGATGCGCGGCACTTTCTCAACGAACGAACCGCCTGTGATGTGTGCGACCCCGTGCAGCACATCGGTGGCGAACAATGGCTTCAAGGCCTTCGCATAGATCTTTGTGGGTTTGAGCAGTTCCTCGCCCAGCGTCTCGTCGCCCAGCGCTTCAAGCCTTGAATCGACATTGAGGCCACCGTCCTTGAACAGGGCCTTGCGAACCAGCGAGAAACCGTTGGAATGAACGCCCGATGATGGCAGACCGATGATGATGTCGCCCTGCTCGATGGCGCTTCCATCGATGAGCTTGTCCTTTTCGACAACGCCTACCGTGAAGCCTGCGAGATCATACTCGTCTGACTCATACATGTCTGGCATTTCGGCGGTTTCGCCACCGACAAGCGCTGCACCCGCCTGCATGCATCCGTCTGCTACGCCCTTGACCACCTGCTCCAGGAGTTCGGGATCATTCTTGCCGCATGCGATGTAGTCGAGGAAGAACAGCGGTTCGGCTCCCTGCGCGACGATGTCGTTGACACACATGGCCACGCAGTCGATGCCGATGCTGTCATGCTTGTGCGCTGCCTTGGCAACCATGAGTTTGGTGCCGACCCCATCGGTGCCCGAGACGAGCACTGGTTGGCTGTAGCCCAGAGCTGAAAGGTCGAATGTTCCGCCAAAGCCACCGATGCCGCCTGCGCCCTTGCGTGCTGTACGGGCAACATGCTGCTGGATTCGTTCAACGACTTCGTATCCAGCTTCGACGCTGACCCCTGCATTCTCATATGCTGTGGGCATGACGTGTGTCTCCTATCGGTTCTGTGATGATTGTTGGTTGCTGATTGAGTTTGGACGCTTATCGCTTGAGCGGTCGTATCATAACTGCTCCGTCTACTGCCGTTGCCGTGAATGAGTCACGTGGCAACGGCAGTAGCGGTTGCTAGGCAGTGGCATATGACCGTGCGAATTCGTTGTCGGTGTAATGGCTGTTGCTTTTGGCGAAATGCGTGATGCGACGACGATCTTCCGGTGTGAGGGCGGCAAGAAAATCGTCCTCGTAGTCATCGAGTCTGGTTGGATAGTCGCCGTTGAAATAAGCCACGCATAGGCCGCCGTATGGTGCCGGATCATGCATGCCGATGCAGTCGACAAGACCCTTGACGCTGAGGAACTTGAGTGAGTCCGCACCGATGTATTCGCGGATTTCCTCAACCGACTTCTTGGCTGCAATCAGTTCAGAACTGCGCTGGATGTCAATGCCGTAATAGCAGGGGTATTTGAGTGGCGGCGAGGCGATGCGCATATGAACCTCGGTGGCACCTGCTTCCCTGAGCAACCGCACGATTCTGCGTGATGTTGTGCCGCGAACGATGCTGTCATCAATCACGATGACGCGCTTGCCTGCCACGACACCGCGCACGGCGGCGAGCTTCATGCGTACGCCCTGTTCGCGCAGTTCCTGAGTGGGCTGAATGAAGGTGCGGGCAACATACTGATTCTTGATCAGACCCATTTCGTTGGGGATGCCGCTTTTTTCAGCATAGCCGGATGCTGCTGAAAGCGAAGAGTTGGGAACGCCTATGACCATGTCGGCGTCGACAGGATCTTCCTCTGCCAGACGAGCCCCCATGCGCTTGCGTGCCGAATGCACATTGATGCCATAGATGTTGGAATCGGGACGTGCAAAATAGATGAATTCCATCGAACAGATGGCAAGCTGGGTGTTTTCCGTGTATTTCTCGATGCGATAGCCTGAATCGTCAACGATGACGATTTCACCAGGTCGAATGTCACGGACGAGTTCTGCGCCGACGATGTCGAGCGCGCAGGTTTCCGATGCCAGAATGTAGGCACCGTTCTTCATGCGGCCGAGCGAGAGTGGACGGAATCCGTTGGGATCCAGGGCACCAATCATGCTGTCTTCGGTCATGAGCAGGTAGGCGAAACCGCCATGTACCTGATTCAATGCCACCTTCAGCTTCTCGATGAAATTCTTGCCTGGTGCGCGACGGATGAGGTGCATCAGAATTTCAGTGTCGGAGTTGGAGTGGAAGATCGCGCCTTCGCTTTCCAAGCTTTGCTTCAAGGTTGTGCAGTTGGTGAGATTGCCGTTATGACACAGCGCAACGTCGCCATCGTGGAAGCGGAAGATGAATGGCTGAATGTTGTCTATCGAACCAGAACCTGCTGTTGCATAGCGCACGTGACCAATGGTTTTGGAACCGGTAAGCCTTGATATTTCGGCTTCGTCGGAGAAAACCTGGGTGAGCAGTCCAAGACCGCGATGACCGATCAGCTTGCCATCGTCATTCGATACGATGCCGGCACCTTCCTGACCACGGTGTTGCAGAGCGTGTAGACCAAAATATGTAAGTCGAGCAGCATCTGGATGACCCCAGACACCAAATACACCACATTCTTCATGTAGGCCTTCAAGCTCAGCGGACATGACACCAGCTCCTTCCAAAAAATGAGGGAATAGAAGGAATTTGCTTCCTTACCAAGGATACCAACAGCGTGTTACAAGCCGTTGAGCTTTGAGATGCTGACTTTTGTTGCCTTTTTTGGGAAGAACCGCAGTTTAAGGCCGTCTTCCCAACGACATGAAGCCACTTTTGGAGCCGTATTCTGGAAAAAGGCAACAAAACTCGCACTCTCAACCGATCAGGCCCTGAAATAGTCGACGCCACTCTCGATAAGAGGTTCGCGAACGCTTGCGTCGGGAACATTCTGGTACAAACCGTTGCCCGAACGCTCGGTATGAGCCATCTTGCCGAGAATGCGACCGTCGGGACTGGTGATGCCCTCGATGGCCATGACGGATCCGTTCGGATTCACGTCCAGATCCATGGAAGGAACGCCGTTAGCGTCAACGTACTGTGTCGCGATCTGCCCGTTGCCCGCCAGAAGATTCAGCATGTCAGTTCCTGCAACGAAGCGTCCATCGCCATGGGAAATGGCAATGGTATGGGTATCTCCGACCTCGGAGCGACTCAGCCAGGGGGACATCGTTGAGCCGATGCGCGTGCGAACGAGTTTGCTCTGGTGACGGCCGATGGTGTTGTACGTCAGCGTGGGACTTGCCTTCGTCATGGGCACAATGTCACCATATGGCACCAGCCCAAGCTTGACCAACGCCTGGAAACCGTTGCAAATGCCAAGCATCAGGCCATCGCGGTTGTTGAGCAGATCACGAACCGCTTCGGTGATAGCAGGGGAGCGGAAGAAGTCCGCGATGAACTTGGCCGATCCATCAGGTTCGTCGCCGCCTGAGAATCCTCCAGGCAGCATCACGATCTGACTGTTGCGTATGGCTTCCTCAAGTGCCTGAGCGCTCTGCGTGACATCGCTTGGCGTGAGATTGCGAATGACCAGCGTGGACGTTTCTGCTCCGGCTCGTTCGAATGCTCGAATGGTGTCAAACTCGCAGTTGGTTCCGGGGAACACCGGAATGATGACACGGGGATGGGCAGTGTGCTGAACTGTGGAACTTGATGTTTCAGCATGTGCATCATGGCGAGCTTCGGGCTTGGTGAAGCTGATCGTCTTGACCTTCAACTCTTCGGCTGATTCGCTGCTGCGATAGGGGAAGACATCTTCGAGCTGATGTTCCCAGTCTTCCTGAAGCTTGGAAAGGTCAACGCGTTCATCACTCGTCGCGAACTGATATTCCTCGGTGGTGACGCCAATCTCCTGGACGACAGCCATGCCTGTGGATTCAGGAATGTCAGCATCATCGGGAAACTCGACGATGAAGCTGCCGTACGCGGGCAGAAACAGAGAATCCGATTGGATGCCGTCATTCAAGCGCAGGCCTATGTGGTTGCCGAGCGTCATGTCGAAGAGCGCTGCCGCCGTGCAGCCGTAGCCTGGAGTTGACACTGCAAGGGTGTTGCCTTCATCGATCAGTTTCTCGACGATGGCGATGGAATCGGTCAGACCCTTGACCTCCGGAGTCATGTTGTCTGGCAGATAGCGTGGCGTCACCCGAATCAGTCGGCTTCCGGCCTTCTTGAGTTCGGGGGATATGACATGGGAGAGCGTACCCACTGCAACGGCGAAGCTTATCAGCGTTGGAGGAACGTCAAGCTTTTCAAAGCTGCCGCTCATGGAATCCTTGCCGCCGATGGCACCGACACCCAGATCAAGCTGAGCGCTCAACGCTCCCAGCACGCTTGCGAAAGGTTTGCCCCATCGTTCGGGAGAACTCCCGAGTTTTTCGAAATATTCCTGAAGAGAAAGATACATGTCCCGCTTGTGGAAACCTGCCGCAACCAGCTTGGCAACGCTTTCGATCACGGCCAGATATGCACCGGTGTATTGATTTTTCTCGGTGATATAGGGGTTAAAGCCCCACGCCATGCCGCTGACGGTCGTCGTTTCGCCAGGGACCGGGAACTTGGCAACCATGGCCATGCTGGTGGTGAGCTGCCTGCGACCGCCGAATGGCATCAGCACGGTCGATGCGCCGATGGTGCTGTCGAAGCGTTCGGAAAGACCCTTGTTCGAGCACACGTTCAGATCGGTGACGAGAGCATGCAGACGTTCTTCGAGATTTCTGCCATGCCAGGCCGTCTGGTAGTCCAGCGGATGTTCGACATGTACGTCTGCGCGTTTGGGTGCACCATTCGAGGCGAGGAATTCGCGGCTGATATCAACGATGGTATCGCCTCTCCATTCCATGCGCAGGCGCTTTTCTTCGCTCACCTTCCCGACGACGGTTGCCTCAAGATTCTCTTCCTTGGCGTATCGCATGAATTCATCGACATCGTCGGAATCAAGGGCCACGGCCATGCGTTCCTGGCTTTCGGAAATGGCGAGCTCGGTTCCGTTCAACCCTGCATACTTCTTCTTGACCGCATCGAGGTTAATCAACAATCCGTCGGCCAGCTCTCCAGTGGCGACGGAAACGCCACCAGCGCCGAAATCGTTGCAGCGCTTGATCAGCTTCGCTGCATCGCCTCGGCGGAACAGTCGCTGCAGTTTGCGCTCGACTATGGGGTTGCCCTTCTGCACTTCCGCTCCACAGTCCTCAAGGCTTTCCGCATTCTGAGATTTCGAAGCACCCGTAGCCCCGCCAATGCCGTCACGCCCTGTTCGACCGCCGAGCAGAATGATGCTGTCTCCCGGAGCTGGTGTCTCGCGGCGCACATGGTTCGCAGGAGTGGCACCCACCACGGCACCGACTTCCATGCGCTTGGCCACATAGCCTGGATGGTAGATTTCATGAACCTGACCGGTGGCAAGCCCAATCTGGTTGCCATAGGAGGAGTATCCGTCAGCTGCAGTCGTGACGATCTTGCGTTGGGGAAGCTTGCCCTGCAGGGTTTCACTCACCGGCGTTCGCGGATCGGCGGCTCCGGTCACCCGCATCGCCTGATACACGTAGCTTCTTCCGGACAACGGATCACGGATCGCTCCGCCGATGCAGGTTGCCGCACCGCCAAAGGGTTCGATTTCCGTTGGATGATTGTGGGTTTCGTTCTTGAAGAGGAATAGCCAATCCTGCTGTTCACCGTCAACATCGACCTTGGTCTTTACCGTGCAGGCATTGATTTCTTCGGATTCGTCAAGATTCTTCAGTATCCCCTTGGACTTGAGATACTTCGCGCCAATCGTCGCCATGTCCATCAGGCAGCGTGGCTTCTCGTCGCGGCCAAGTTCGTGTCTTATGGACAGGTAGCGTTTGAACGCCGCCTGTACGGTCGCATCGTCGATGGTGATGGACTTGAGCTCAGTGCCAAATGTCGTATGCCTGCAATGGTCGGACCAGTAGGTGTCGATGACCTTGATCTCGGTGATGCTGGGATCGCGCTGTTCACTGCGGAAATAGTCTTGGCAGAATGCAAGATCGTCCACATCCATGGCCAGATCACGCTTCGCGATCATGTCGAGCAGTCCAGCTTCGTCAAGCTCTCTGAAGCCGTCGAGAATCTCCACCTGCGATGGTTGAGCAAGATGCAGGTCGAGAGAGTCGCGTTGCGCCAGCGACGCTTCGCGAGCTTCGACGGGGTTGATGACGTAAGATTTCACCGCTTCCATGTCTGATGCGGTCAGATCGCCGTCAAGAGCATAGATGGTTGCCGAACGAACTGTGGGGCGCTCGCCTTGGCTGATCAGCTGGATGCATTCACTGGCAGACTCTTCGCGCTGATCGAACTGACCGGGAAGGTATTCCACGGCGAAGGTTGTGGAGATCGGCAGCACAGGCAGTTCATAGGTGACGGTGTCACTCTGAGGTTCACTGAATACTGTCGGGATGCAGGCGTCGAAGAGTTCCTTGGAAATTCCCTCAACATCGTAGCGGTTGATGACGCGCAGGCTGCGCAATCCTGAAATTCCAACGATGGATGTCAGCTCATGTGCAAGATGCCGAGCCTGAACATCGAAGCCCGAACTTTTTTCGACATACACGCGAAAGACCAAAGTACTTTCCTCTCATGACCATTCCGGGCAAAGCCACGGAAGTTGTTCCTACGGCTATTGTTCACTAGTTATTGACGAATACTGTAGTTAATGACGAATACTGTGTGATGAAGATGAATACTGTGTGATGAAGAATTGCTTCCAAAACGTAGGAACGGTGAAGCACCGCAACGCAGTTTCACCGCTCCTACAAACACTCAACGCATGATGGTAATTCAGTTCTGTGTAATCTCAGATTGACTGTGCGAATCATCGAGTGACGTGAGCCTGTCAAGAATCTCTTCGTACGCAGGAATGATGCTTCCCAGGTCTCTGCGGAAGATGTCCTTGTCGAGATGCTCGATGGCAACGCCTTCTGACTTCTCGTTCGCAACGCCTGCATGCCGTGTATCCCACAGGCGGCAGGTGTCGGGGGTTATCTCGTCGGCAAGAAGGATCATGCCGTCGCTGGTCGTGCCCATTTCCACCTTGAAATCAACGAGCTTGACGTCAATGGCCGCGAACATCGAACGCAGCGCCTGATTGATCTCTCGCGCCTTGGCGGAGATGATTTCCAACTGCTCCCTGCTTGCAAGCTGAAGGGAGAGGATATCGTCGTTGTTGATGAAGGGATCGTTCAGCGGATCGCTTTTATAGAAGA
Organism: Bifidobacterium sp. WK041_4_12; assembly: GCF_041080795.1. Classification (NCBI taxonomy): domain Bacteria; kingdom Bacillati; phylum Actinomycetota; class Actinomycetes; order Bifidobacteriales; family Bifidobacteriaceae; genus Bifidobacterium; species Bifidobacterium aquikefiricola. The sequence goes on from NZ_CP129674.1 coordinate 884,291, forward strand.
ATTCAAGCACAGGGGAGGAGAGTTCCGTGCCTTCCTTGATGCCGTAACGCTTGGCGAAGGAGCCGGCGGCGACATTGCGCATAACGATTTCAAGGGGGAACATGGTCATCTTGTGCACGAGCTGATCGTTGTTCGAAAGGCGCTTAACAAAATGGCTGGCAATGCCTTTTCGTTGCAGGAGTTTGAAAATCAGGGAGGTGATGGTGTTGTTCAGCTGGCCTTTGCCGGCGATCTGTTCCTTTTTGGCCCCGTTACCAGCCGTTGCCTGATTCATATATTCAACCCACAGAATGTCTGGGTCGTCGGTTGCATATAGTTTCTTGGCTTTACCTTCGTAAAGCAACTCCCTTTTCTCCATTGCTAGCCTTTCTGATGCTGCGTGATCGGATATTCGGAGTAGATGAATGGTGAATGAACAAGGCACAGACTATCAATGACGTGCTACAAGAATGTCACGCGATTGACGTGTTCTGATCTGCTGGGAGAACGTCGATGTGGAGCTTGTCGAGAAGGCTTCGCGTCTTCTCCCTGGCAGCGTCGGTTCCGGCCGCAGTCGAGAGCGCAACGCCCATTCTTCTATGACCATGAACTGCCGGCTTGCCAAAGAGACGAAGTTCTGAATCACTGGTCGAAAGCGCCTGTTCGACGCCGGTGAATACCACCTCTCCATCGCCTTCGACCACGATTGCACGACTTGCGGCCGTCATGCCTTGAGGAATGGAAAGCCGTGTGTCGTTTGAAGACACGGGAATTCCAAGAACCGCACGGGCATGAAGCGCAAATTCGCTCAGGCGCTGTGACATGATCGTGACCATGCCGGTATCGTGTGGACGAGGGGATACCTCGTTGAACAGCAAGGAACCATCCTTGAGCACGAAGAGTTCCACGCCGAACACCCCCCAGCCTGGTTCCTGATGCTGATGTGCGACGTCCACCAAACCATCCACTATCTGGACAGCCAATTCGTGCGCCCTGTCGAGCACCTTCTGGTCAAGGCCCACAGGCTGCCATGATTCACGGTAATCGCCATCCTCCTGACGCTGGCCTATCGCCTGGCATGTCACGACTCCAGCCGAAGAGCTGACGGTGAGTACCGTAAGTTCTGATTCCAATGGAGCGAAGGCTTCAACGATGACACGCGACACTTCGCCATCATCCGCAGCTCGGCGGCCATGCTGAGCCTCGGCCCATGAGGCTTCCAGATCATCTGCAGCCCGGGCAACCGATTGCCCATGTCCCGATGAACTCATAATCGGCTTGATGACGCAGGGGAACCCCACAGCCTTCGCGCCAGCGACAAGTTCTTGGTAGCTGCCAGCGAAACGGTAGGGAGTCGTTGGCAATCCCAACGTTTCATGAGCCAGAACGCGCAGTCGTTCGCGATCCATGCAAATTGCCGCAATCTGCGAGCTTGGCGTGACCTGAATCCCTGCGTCGACGGCCTTGTGCAATTCCTGCGTGGCGATGGCCTCCACCTCTGGAATGATGATGTCGGGTTGAATCTCGTCAATGAGTGCATCGAGCTGGTCGGGATTGGCCATGTCGAGCACGCGCGCTTCATGCGCCACCTGAGCCGCAGGTGCTCCCTCATAGCTGTCCGCGGCGCAGACCCAAGCCCCCAGACGCATGAGTTCGATGACGATCTCCTTGCCCAACTCTCCGGAACCGAGCATCAGTACTTTCGTACGCTGTGTACCTAATGGAGAACCAAGTGCATGATTGTTCACGATCTGAGCTGCTTTCAAAAGTGGAAGATGGTGAGTGATACCGCTTACGCTGCCATTATGCGCGCGAGGGTCTATTTTCTGCCATAATGCGCACGGTCATCGACTGCTTCAACTAGCATGGGGGCATGATCGAAGCACAATCCTTTGTGAACAGCATCACCAGCGCCATCAATGGGATGATTCAAGGGAATAGAGACATGCGTGAGCAACGCTCTGATCGCCGTTTTGCCGGTGCTCGCGTCGTCATCACCGGAGCTGGCTCCGGCATCGGACGGAGCATGGCCGAAGAAATCGTGGCCGAAGGCGGAAGAGTCGCACTATGGGGCTGGCACAAGACCAACATTCAAGAAGTGGCCGATGAACTCAACGAGCGCTATGGCAGCGAGGATCATCCGGTGGCTTTCCCATTCCGAGTCGATGTTTCGCAGGCTCCTGCGGTCAACCGCACAGCATTGAAAACGATCGAAGCCCTGGGGGGAGTCAACGTCGTGATCAACAACGCAGGAATCATCAGCGGCAAGCCTTTCAAGGAGCTGGACGATAGAAGCGTGAGACAGACCTTTGGAGTCAACAGCATGGCGCTGTTCTGGACGACCAAGGCATTCCTGAAGGAACTTGAGAAGCATCGCAGAGCCATCATCGTCAATGTCGCCTCGATCGCGGGCTTCGTCTCCGTGGCGGGTCAAACGGATTACTCGGCAAGTAAATATGCGGCTGTGGGCTTCACCAATGCGCTCAGGGCTGAATTGAAGCATGAGCGCGCTTCAGTCAAGACGCTGCTGGTCTGCCCCTATTACATAGACACTGGCATGTTTTCCGGCGTGGATGCTGGACTGCTTCGTCAGGCGATGCACATGCTCAGCACGGACACGGTGGCTCACACGATTGTCGATGCGATTGCGAAGGGTAAGGAGCGTTTGTTCGTTCCTACGGTTGGCGGACTCGCCACCCTGCTGTCTGCCTTACCTGTCTCGTTGGCGGATCGCATGCTCGAGATCATGCACGCCAATGATGCGATGACGCATTTTGTCGGCAGACGAGATGCGCAGCGTTCCGAAGCGTCAACCGAAGCGTCACCAGAATCATAAGATTCACTCATAGGATTCATTAAAGTCATAGGATTCACTCTTAGGATTCACTCATGGGATTCACTCATCGGACTCACCAGGGGTGCAAGAATCAGCAGATTCACCAGAGTTGCGCAGTTGAAACGTTTCGAACTATGTGTTGAGCTTAGGATGGTCGTTAATGAGTGAGGCAGCATTGAATATGGAGCACACAGAACATATGGAACAATCGATGGATGCAGAACAAACAGCGCAGCGTCAGGTATCGCACAGTCAGTCTTCGCACAGTCAGGCGTCGCACAGTCAGGCGTCGCACTACAGTCAGCCTGATGTCGATTTCAAGCTTGACAGCATGATCGCGACGAGAGCGCGGCATATCCCCGGCAATCCCTTTGCCATGGGTGATGCGCGAGTCGCACGCGCGGTTGCCAACGGCGAGGATGTCATCGATCTGAGCAAGGGCAACCCTGACGGGGAGCCGCCAGAGTTCGTGATCGATGAGGCCGTCCGTGCGACGCACGACCCCGCAGATTTTCGATACACGGCGTTCCATGGCAAGCCCGCATTCCTGCAGGCGGCTGCATCATGGTATCAACGTGAGCATGGCGTCAATCTCGATGCGACAACCCAGCTGCTTGCGGTCAGTGGAGCATCGGTCGGGATAGGGCTTGTTCTGCTCACTCTGATCAATCCCGGTGACCTCGTTGTAGTTCCAGGCCCCTACTATCCGCAATATGAGGGTTCAACAGCCGTTGCGCAAGGCCGTCTGCATGCGATACCGACCGACGAGGAGCATGGTTTTCTTCCAGATCTCGACGCTGTAGATGAAGCCGTATGGAGTCAAGCCAAGCTGCTCATACTCAATTACCCGAATAATCCCACCGGTGCCGTAGCCACCCCGGAATTCTTTGCGAAGGCGGTCGCTCTCGCGAAACGCTACCACTTCATCATCATGCATGATTTTGCGTATGCGGGCATCGGCTTCGATGAAACCGCTCCCATCAGTCTGCTGGAAACGCCGGGTGCAATGGATGTTGCTGTGGAGCTGTGCTCACTATCGAAAATGTATATGGTGGCAGGATGGCGTGGTGGCTTCATCGCTGGCAATCCTGTCCTTATGGATGCCATCAAGGGCTTGAATCTGCAGACGACGCTGCTGGTTACCTCTACGGTGCTTGATGCGGGAACCGTCGCGCTCAACAGCGATCAGGCTTCGGTTGGCGTGCTTGCAGCACGATACAAGAAACGTTTTGAAACCTTGAAAGCAGGACTCGCACAGGCTGGACTGCATCTGTGTGAAGCTCATGGGGGTCTTTTCGCGTGGATGCGCGTGCCGCAGGGTGACAATGACCGTGACTTTACGACATGGTTGCTGCATACGGCAGGAGTTGCCGTCCTTGCAGGTTCGGACTTTGGCCCGACGGGGGCCGGTTTTGTGCGCTTGAGTCTGTTGAAGCCTGAATCGGAACTCGCTGAGGCCACCAGAAGAGTGTGCGTGGCGATACGGCAACGTCGTTAAGCCAGACTTGCCGTTCTGACATATACATGGGTCATCGGCATCGTTCCAGATGACCCAAACCTTTCTGCATGTTGTCGCTTTTGACATAAGCTGACCCACGAGAGCATCCACCGTTGACGCTTTACGATTCTTTTCACGATATGTATGAAAATATACTCCTTGTATATTACTCTCTTACTTAGAGTGCCACGGCTTCTCACCATGCGAAGGCATCGCATGGTGAGCCTGGGAGTTCGAGGGAGAGATCATGCGAGATATCAGAGTTCTGACCGCCATTGCCCATAGTGTCAAGCAACCGCATCTCCATGCCTTCGGAGCTGCCTGTCTCGCTCTGGCGATTGTGGCATCGATGCTTGTATTCCCATATGAAGAATCTTCGGCAGCCGGTAAGCTGGAAAAGATTGAAACGGTGATGATGCCGTCCACCTCGATGCAGCTCTTCGACTACTGGATCGACAAGCAAAGTTCTCCAGACAACGCACCTGCCTCGACCTGTGCCGCCTGGAAAACCTTCCTTACATCGGGAATCAACGGTCCTGCCAGCCTGAACAGTGGAGGAGTGCAAGGCGAAGGGTTGAAGTTCGCCAAGGATTTGAAATGGCCTCCTTCAGGCTGCAATCTGAGCTCCTATGGTTCGAATGCAATGAATCTTTCCGCCGGAAATTCAGTCTATCAGGGCATCGTGCAACCTGCGCTTTCAGACAGTTTCCCCAAGTTGGCGAGTTACGGGCAGGCTTCGCTTGATTACCTGTTCAATCCTGCGGTCGCACATGAGGGTCGAGCGAACTATGAGGTTACCGGTGCCAATCTTTTCAAGACCGATGGCAACTATCTCACCTATAATTCAAAGGAAAACTTCGCATCCTATAATGCTGAAACCAGCCAATTCGACGTGTATAACAAACCTGCAGTGCAGACCGGAAGCAACGTCGGGCAGTTCTTCCCCTTCAACACGGCGGATCAGGTATTTACCAATGGTGAAGCCAATTCGATATCGGTTACCGACCCCTCCATCAACCATTATTTCGGACTTGGCATGCTGTCGACCTTCACGCAGCCGTTGGGCGGGGTCATAGGTTCATCCTCGGGAACAAGCGACGACATGGTGTTCGACTTCTCGGGAGACGATGACATGTGGGTGTTCATCGATGGGGCGCTCGTACTTGATCTGGGCGGTTCGCATGCTCCCGCCAGCGGCTCGGTGAACTTCAAAACGGGTGCTGTTACGGTCAAGGGCGCAACCGGACAGGTCATCACCTCGTCAACCTTGCAGAAGCAATATGCTGCTGCAGGCATTACACCCCCGTCAGGATGGCAGGGCAGCACCTTCGTGGATGGCACACGCCATCATTTCTCGCTGTTCTATCTCGAACGCGGCAACTATCAGTCCAATCTGGAGATCACGACCAACCTGAATTTCATGCCGGCCGCACATCTGCAGAAAACCGACATCGAGGGAACGCCGATTGCTACCAAGGCAGGTCAGGAAGCCAGCTTTGCGCTCTATAACACGCAAGCCGATTACAGCGTCGATGGTCTCACGCCGATTGGTACCTTCACCACAGATAAGGATGGAGCGATTACCTTCGTCGATGATGACACCGGGGCCCAGCTGAATTTCGGCAGCTATGACACCGATTATTTCGTGCTCAGAGAGACCAAGGCTCCACCCGGATACGGTCTGCTGCTCAACGACATTCATCTGCAATTCATCCCGATTAAGCAAAGCGATGGCACCGTCGTTCCAGGCATGGGCACGCTGAACGTGATGAACTATTACGAAACCGGCGTTGAGACAAGCTTCGATTCGTGGGCGAGTCCGGTGAACTCGACGATATATCGCTGGTGTCCGGGATTGAGTGGTTCGCCAGGATATAACGAAAATACTTCTGGCGTGTGCGATGACTCCTCTCAGACATCATTTTCCCTGGACGACATCAGGCACGCCATTGCAGCCGGAGGTGGTCTGAAGGCCATGGTCGTCAGAGCGCCGACCAGCCATAACGTTGATTTTCCTTCAGCGCCTAGCCAAATCACCAACCCTGATGATTCGAACTCCTGGCAGCAAACGGGCTACCATCTGATGAATGGCTCCAGTTCGACCGGATGGCGAGAAATTTCGCCCGTAACCAACGCTGCCGCCAGCCAGTATGCCGCGGTCACCACCGATGCCAACGGCGTGATACTCAATTCGGATCTCCTGAGTGCCAAGGTCTACGATTTTGAACCCTATGGTTCGAGCTATCGAGTGGGAACGACGGATTTGCCAGGACTGATCACCGATTACAACATTCCCAACCGTACCGAACTCAACTTTGACGTACTCTACTATCTTGATCTGGGATCAGGCAACGACAAGATTCTGCTGAATTACAACTCCTTCAGCCGGCAGCGAGTCTCGGACATCATCGTTCCGAATACCCCCGAAATCATCAGCGTCCGCAAGGTTGACGGGCACGGTAACCCCTTGCAGAACGTAGGTTTTACCATCTTCACCGATAAGGCGTGCGCTTCGGAGGCCCAACCGGCCAGCGCATGCGGCGCTGCACAGACACTCACCAATGAGGTCTTCACCGATGGCGATGGCAACGCAAGCTTCACCGTGAACGACGTGCTACACAATACCTATGCGTACGGGAACTATTACCTGCGTGAAACCACATCAGTCGTCGGCTATGAACCCGATCCCTATCCAGTGACGATAAGCTACTCGAAAGGCGGCTATTTCGTCGATGCCGGAACGACCGATGCGGCTGCGAACAACTCTGCCGCAGGTGATGCATATACCCGGCAGACCTATGATCCAGACGATCTGGTCTCGGTCGAGTTGGGTGTGAACAGAATCAAGGCACCAATCGTCGGCCGAGGTCAGAACGATGTGATGACCGACATCGATGGCCTTCCGAACCTGGAAGGCATCACGGGCAAGCTGTATCAGCTTGTGGATGGGCAGATAGCCCCAAACATTCCAGAATTCGAGTACGAACAATGGTCACAGCAGGCTGACGCGACGGGAAAGTCTGCTCAGGGTTTGACCTACGACTATTCAGCTGACACATGTGCCGAGATTGTCGGCGGCGTCAAACAGACCGCTCCTTGCACTGCACCCCAGCATTCTTCGACGAATTGGGTTGAGTCTGCTGCAGGGAAGTATGTGTCCGCCGATGCGAACGCTTCGACCTTCACTGTGGATTCCGGGTATGCACGATTTGGCATATTTCCTGGAGCGGACTCGAATCCGCCGCCAGGATGGAACCCGATGACAGACGGGAAATGGGTAGACAACGAAATCACCTTCGGCTATTCCATCAGGAAGACCATCGTGGTGAAGAATCTGGTACAACCCACAACCCTCACCGTGAAAAAAATGGTGAGACAATTCGACAACACGCTTACGGAGGCTGGTGGATACACCTTCCAGCTGTATCGAAGAGCAGACCTGAACGCGCCTATAGGGGATGCCCCAGATCCAGCCGATGTAGCCATAGGTGCACCATGCGTGACATCAAGCGACGCCAGCGACCTCGGCCAGTGCAGCACAATCGTTCGTGATTTGGGAACGTACTATTGGGCGGAAACCGGTGTGGCAGCGGGAACGCTGCCAGAAAATGTCACGTCTGCGCCGATTCATGTCACCACCACCAACGCGGGAACGACCATCACGCCCATGGTGTTCACGAATCCTCGCAATCCCGGTGAGGTGAACTTCATCAAATACGCCAGCAACCCTGACAATCCCAGCGATGATTCGCTAAGGCTTCAAGGCGCATCCTTCCAACTGTGGACGGACGCCGGGTCATCAACGCCAGGAAGCATACGTGGAAGCTGCACGACGAACGACAACGGCACATGCTCCATCGAAGACTTGATGCCCGGAGATTATCTGTACCGAGAATGCATCGCCCCCGCAGGCTTCCGCTACGACGTCGATGCTGATGGCTGCTCGAAGTTTGCAAAAGTGCATCTGGACGACTTGGGTGATGCAATTACCAGCAAAACTTTGTCAGTGGCGAATGCCGCGAAACCGACGCAGCTCACGATCTCCAAGATATCGCTCGATGATCTGACTAAGGTTGGCGGTGCCGTATACACGCTGTACCGTATCGTCGGAAATCTCGATGATGACATCAACGGAGAGACAAACGACATCGCTGTAGGCAGCTGCACCACAGATGACCTCATAGGGGTCTGCTCAGTGGATGCACCGACTCTTGGCTCATATTATTGGCGAGAAACTAAGGCCCCGTCAGGGTACGAACTCAACACCTGCGTATTTCCCAACGCGAGTATGATTCCCGACGGCTGTGGAGCCGTCACTCCCATCACGATTGATGTAAATTCCGTGAATCAGCCGAATCAATTCACGGTTACCGGCAGTGCGGACTTCCAGAAGTGGAGCACGCTGAGCATTCGTAAGGTATCAAACGACGCCTCTTCCCTGCCTCTGGAAGGCGCGCAGTTCGCATTGTATCGATTGGCGGATGATGATGATCCAGCTCCAGAAACCGCCAATGAGAGCGGCAACGACACACTCCTCGATAGCTGCGTGACCGATAGTTCCGGTACATGCTCCGTAGGTGAGCTGCCCTTCGGACGATACTACTGGGCAGAGCAGGTTTCTCCCGAAGGATACGAGATTCCTAAGCATACGACCTCAGACGTGATCACAATTGGTTCAGAGGAAGCTGGAACCACAACGGAACCCTATATCTTCAAGAATCCGAGAAATCCCGGAACGATCACCGTCACCAAAGTTCGTATGGAAAGCGATGGCACGCTCACCGCCGATGCGCTCGCGGGTGCGGTCTTTGCCATATATGAAGATACTGATAGTTCAAAGACGCTCAATGATGCCGACAAAATGCTCGACACATGCACGACATCCGGGGAGCATACGAACGCACCTGATTCGTACGGCACCTGCTCGTTCAAGGATTTGAACGTTTCGCAAGGTCCTAACAAGATTCGCACGTATTTCGTCGAAGAAACGCAAGCGCCTGCAGGGTATAAGCTTGCTGAACAAGTTGCAGACCGCATCAAAGGACCTATCGAGCTGAGTGATGCCACGCCATCCGTTGCGATTTCGCTTGGAAACAAGCCAAATCCCAGTACTGTCAGCGTCAAGAAAATCGATGCAGACACGGGAGAGAGCTTAGACGGGGCCACCTTCGCCCTCTATGATGCAAGCAAACCCATCAATGACGCGGCAATTCCCGTTGGCACATGCACCACGTCAACGATTGCTGTCGATGATGAACATCGTGGAAGCTGCTCGATCAATGTCACTGACTTTGGCAGCTACCGTTGGAAGGAAATCGCAGCACCGCAAGGATATCAGCTTCCTGCTCCTGAAGACCAGCTAAGCGAGACAGTGACCGTCAATGCGCCTGGTGAAATGAATCATGCCATAACCTTTGCCGATCAGCAGACGCTGACTGCGCTTTCAATACGCAAATCTGCACTCGATTCCTCGCTCAGCCTCCAAGGTGCTGCTTTCAGCCTGTATCGGCTGAATGATGTATCACAGCAGCCAGGCGATGCTCCAAACCCCGCGGACTCCAAGATTGGAGATTGCGTTACCGAGAGTTCTGGAATCTGCACGATATCCAATCTCGGATTTGGCGCGTATTACTGGGTTGAAACACAAGCACCGGACGGGTATGTCATCCCGAAGGACAGCACGTCTTCGGTCATCAGCATCAATGCTTCGAATACTGGAAAGACCTTTGCGACGTATCAATTCTCAGACCCACGGCCAACCGGACGAATCACCGTCGTAAAGCTGGCGCGCACTGTCTCCGGCGCACTCGATACAGGCAAGCCGCTCACTGGGGCGGTCGTTGAGCTATATGAGGACAGCAATGCCAACAACGCCTTTGACAGTGACACGGACAAGAAACTGACGGAATGCACCACATCAGGTTCCGAGGGATCGTGCGTGTTCAAGCAGTTGGCAGCCGGCGTGTATTTTGCCGTGGAAGTAACGGCGCCTGATGGGTACCAGCTACCGGAGAATGCGGTGAGCTCACCGATTGTTCTTGTGAATAATGGCTATGATTCGGCAGGTGTCCCCATCACTTCAGCCGTACGCTATCAACTGGGCGATCTGCCGAAACCGAGCTCCCTGGCGGTCAAGAAGATCAGTGCTGCCACCGCTCAGCCACTGTCAGGTGCCGTGTTTGAGCTGTATCGAAGCAACAGCAATGGCACCAGCTTCGATGCCAATGATGTGACGCTGGCGGGCAGTTGCACCACCTCAAGCCAGCAGCAAGGCACCTGCAGCGTCAACAATCTGCAAGTCGGGCATTACTTCTGGAAGGAGATCACCGCTCCTCTGGGTTACGATCTGCCGAATAATCCAATCAGCGATGTGGTCGTCATTGCAAGTCCAGTCTTCAACGGTCTGAACAATCCGAAAGTCTTCGCAGACACCGAGAAATCAACCACACTGCGATTGCTCAAGCTTGATGCGGTTACCGGTAACGTGCTCCAAGGCGCAGTGTTTGAACTCTATAAGGCTGCTCACCCTGAGCTTCCCGTCGGCGACCAGCATGATGAGGATGATTCCTTGGTCGGTTCCTGCACGACTGATGCCAGCGGCATCTGCGAAGTCGCCAATCTGGGTCTTGGTTCGTATTTCTGGGAAGAGACGGTCGCTCCAGCCGGTCATGATCTTGACAGTGACAGTGATAAAACATCCGCACTGGTTCATATCGTGCCTGAGACGGCTGGTACTCAGATGCAGGCGGTGAAGTTTACGAATCCGCGCAATCCCGGTCGCATCATCGTGAACAAGTTCGTTGCCCAACCGGAGCAACCGGAGCAGCCGGAGCAACCCTTGGGAGGCGCCGTTATTGAGTTGTGGATGGATGATGGCGACAATGAGTTTAACGACAAGTCCGATTCCTTCATTTCCACATGCACCACCAGTCCGGTGATCGGTCCCCAGCAGGGCAGCTGCACGTTCGAGGATTTGAAGGCAGCCTCTACGGGCACCCGATATTTCATTCGTGAACGCTCAGCGCCCATGGGATACGACCTCTCCGGTGAGGAGAAGGACCTGGTGCTGACGGAAAATCAGCCCGTAGGGGATGCAATTCAATTTTTCGATGCGCCTGTGAAATCTCAACTGTTCATACGAAAGACGGATGCGTTCAGAGGCACTGCACTTTCTGGAGCAGTCTTTGCTTTGGTTCGTGACCGAGATGCCAATCAGCTCTACGATCCGGAGGTTGACACAGAAATCGTCGGCAGTTGCACCACATTGATCACTCAGTCAAATCCCACGGGACAATGTGCCGTGACAGTAGCCGCATTCGGCACCTTCTTCTGGTTAGAGACTCAAGCGCCGCAAGGTTATGCAATACGTGACGGCGCGACGGCGACGGTGCATGTCGATGAGGCCAGCGCAGGCGGCGACGAATCCATACTGATTCCCAGTGCAGTGAACGATGTTCCGCTTACAAGCTTCGTGAAGGTGCTCAAACTGGCATCACATACCAAGCAGCCATTGAGCGGAGCAGAGTTTGATCTGATTGCGGATATCAACGCCAACGGTACGTTTGATGATGGCACCGATACGCTTATCAACTCATGCATCAGCGGATCAGATGGCTTCTGCTCCATTCAGGTGAACGATTTCGGCCACTATCTCTTCATGGAGAGGAAAGCGCCGGTCGGCTATACGTTACCTGACAATCCTGTTTCGGATGCGATTATCGTCACGCCGGACAATGCTGGAACCGAGCATATCGGCAATGTTATCTTCCTCGATGATCCAATCCCACCGAAACCTGATAAGCCTGATAAGCCTGACAAGCCTGGGAAACCGACCGAACCAGCTCAACCAGACAATCCACCCGCAGGGAATAATCCGCCATCCGATGCAGATAGTTCCACGAAAGGTGCCCTGGCAAGAACTGGTGCGTCAATCCGGCCGGTGTTGATGCTTGCAACGCTGAGTTTTGCGGCCTTTTCCGTCATACGAGTCAGAATGAAACATCAATAATCGAGTTTTGCGGCCTTTTTCAAGTAATAAGCACCATAATCGTTGATATGGTGTTGAAATAAAGACGAAAATCAGTGGTGATATTCAAGAATTGCCGCAAAACTCGCAACGTCGGCCGTTACAGCTTGCTGATCAGCGCTGAGCCATCGCCTTCGAGCGGTTGAACCTGCCAGAATTGAAGATTCATAGCCAAGATTTCACTGCTTGCTTCGGCAGCGGGAAGAATATCTTGGGCAATACTGTTAGGGTCGAGCCATTCGTCCTGCAAGTCGGGAGTGATGAACACGGGCATGCGATGATGTATCGATGCAACGTTTTCCGTGGCGGCTCTTGTCACGATGGTGCTGGTAAGAGTCCAAGGATCGCTCGGCTTGGCGCGCCACCAGCCATAGAGTCCAGCGATGGACAGGGGAGTGTTGTTATCTAGCGAGAAATAGAACGGATCCTTGTGGTTGCGCCACTCGTAGTAACCGGATGCAGGGATGATGCAGCGTTGAAATTGTGCAGCATGTTGGTATGTGGGTTTCTCCAAGACTGATTCAATACGCGCGTTGAAGGTTGGGAATTTCAGAGTCGAGGTCTTTGACCATGCGGGAATGAAACTCCAACGCGAAGGAGCGAGGTGACGAACTCCATCCTTGCCATCGAGAATCGTGGCAATGTCATTCGTTGGCTTGATGTTCCAAGACTGCTCAGGTACCCTTCCCGTCGGAATTGCACTATAGAATTCAGCAAGTTCATCAATCACATAGTCCATAGCGAATCGTCCACACATACATTAATGGTATGGCAAGAATCCCCGCCATGCCACAGCCATGCGTGCGTGTGCAGATAGTAGCGAACTGTTAAGGCACAAACTCATTAGTATATTCCAAGACCTTGTTAAATACGTGTAACGCTGTTCTCAATTTCGTATGCGATTCCTCATCGCTTTTTGTTCTTCTCAGTCGTGTGATCCTCGAATACAGTAATGGATTACACGTTGGGGGTGATAGTGTGAAAGCAGAGGAAATTCCGAATAGCAAGGATCGAAAATATTACATTCTTGCGCGGCTGGTTGACGGTGAGCACCTCAGTTATCAGCGCCTTTCCAATGATTACTTCATATCGAGGAGCAGCATTGCTCACGATGTTGAATTGATAAAGGCGTTGCTAGCCAAAGACAACGTCTCTTTGGGATTCGATAACTCTGGAACATTCATCAGCGGCGGTGAAATCGTCAAGCAGAAGGTAATCAAGCGTATCGTCACCGATCTGTTGAGAGCGGCCGATGATCGTTCATCAATCCTAAAGCTGTTCATCGATTCTTCATCTATCACACGGGTAGAGGAGATTTTTCAGAAACAAGTCCAGAGCTGGCAGTTGGAAGTACCGGAATATTACATCGATGACATTGTGATTTCTACTGCAATAGTTGTAGATAGAGGCTTGCTGGGACACCACATCGCGGATGCCAAGGGAAACCAGCTGGGCAGCCTGCTCTTCCAGTTTGATAAATATCCTTTGGTATACGAGTTGATCAAAGGCGTTGAAGAAGCTGGGGTATATTCATTCACTCCTGATGAATTGCGGTATCTTTCCTATATCGTGATTGGCAATGGATTCAAGTTCTTCATGAAGGACCTGCAAATCCCCGCTTCATTCAAAAGCAAGGTGAAGCTGCTGATTTCCACGGTCAGTGATGGATTGAACATTGATCTGACTCAAGATACGCGGCTGCACGCTGATCTGACTGTTCACCTATACCAGATGTTTCTACGGCTGCAGGCGGGCACCACGGTGATCAATCCTCTGCTGGACGAGATACAAGAAAACTATCCACAGCTATATGGAACAGTGTGGTATGCATTCAGTGATTTTGGCTCTGACAACCATATTGCCATTTCAGACGATGAGGTTGGCTTCTTGACCATTCATTTTCAGGCAGCGGTCGAGCGAACGAAGAGTGCCAAACGTGTGTTGTTCGTCTGTCCAAACGGAATTGGCACGAGTTCACTCGTTTCAGCGAAAATTCATAGGATACTTCCAGAGGTTTCACTGATCGAGGTTGTATCGCAAGTCGACTTGGTACGTCAGGATTTATCGGATGTTGCTCTCATAATTTCCACCGTGCAACTCCCTGCGCAGACAGTTCCGGTCGCGAACATCTCTCCTATGATCACGACTCACGATATGAAGACAATCATGAACAGATACATTGATGTTTCCATGGATGGTTCTGAGCAGGAAGTTGATTTTTCTCATATTCACAGCATTCCATTTCTTGCAAAAGATCATGTCTTGTTTTGCAATGCAAAAAGTAGAACGGCAATCATTGATTCTTTGATGGCCATGAACGAGTGGCCGAATGCCGAGCAGAGAAATATGTTTCGTCAGACCGTGTTCCAAAGGGACACAGTTCAGTCCACGTATCTTGACAATGGCTTTGTGATCTCTCATGGGGATCCGTCATTGGTTTCACATAGCTGCATAGGAGTTGCCATTCTTGATAAGTCGATTGATTGGATGAGCAATCGCGCCGACGTGGTTGCTCTGCTGATGATCAAAAAAGAAGATAGAAAATCTGTCGAGCCGTTCATGAATGTGATCATGAACGGAATTAATAACAAGGATTGGTTCATTTCAAGGATGATGGAGATTAGTGAACATGACTGATAGGCTTTTCGACTCTTCAAATATCACAGTCATAGACGATGCGGATACGTGGCAGTCTGCGCTGCAGCAGGCCAGCGAACCCTTACTGGCATCGAGAACAATCACGCAGCTCTATGTGAACAAGATGATTGAAAATGTGCAGAGTAACGGCCCATACATGGTTCTCTCCGACTACTTCGCACTGATGCATGCCCGACCTGGTGAGGGTGTGAACAGCATGGGGATGAGTCTTCTTGTTTCGAGAAAGCCCATTGATCTTGAAGGCAAGCAAGTGAAGATTTTCTTGATCATGGCAGCGGTTGACAATTCCAGCCATCTCAAAAGCCTTCAACAGGTGACATCCATTTTCATGGACAGGCAGGCATACGAAACGATTTTGAACGGAAACAAGAACGAAATTGTTGCATTATTCAAACAGAAAGAGGTAGTGCTATGAAATTCCTAGCAGTGTGTGGATTCGGGGTTGGAAGCTCCATGGTGTTGAAAATGACTCTGGATAAGGTCATCAAGGAACTTGGCATTGCCGCAGAGACAGAGAATACCGATATTTCTTCGGCAAAGTCAGAAGATGCGGATGCTTATTTTACGAGTGCGGAATTACAGCCGGATCTTGAATCGTCCACAACGAAACCGGTCATAGCAATCAAGAGATACATGGATGCATCAGAAGTGAAACAGGCGCTGGTGACATTGTTGAATGCACAGGAGGGTAGTGAACGATGAGCGTATTTACCAACATACTGGATTTCATCTCGAACAATATTCTTCAAGATCCTCCCATCCTTCTTGGATTGATTGCAATGGTCGGTCTTATCGTACAGAGAAAGTCAATAGCTGACATAATAAAAGGCAGCATTTCTGCTGCATTTGGAATGGTCATCCTTACTGAAGGCGTCAACATGCTGACTGGCGTGGTCGCTGCTATCAACACAGCCGTTCAGACGAAGATGGGAGTTGGAGTCTCCAAAGGTCTCTCCGACGTCACCTTCACTTCTCACTATGGTGGAACGGTCGGCATGGCAATGTTTCTTGCCTTGATTATCCACGTATTCATTGCTCGATTCACTCCTGTGAAGACGATATTCCTAACAGGACATATGTTGTGGTGGGTGCCGTTTGTAATCGTGGCAGGCGGTGTCGAGGGAGGGCTCAAAGGACCAGTCCTCATTGTGGTGAGTGGCATTCTTTCAGCTTTGTACTTTTCCATCGCACCTTGGATTATGCGCAAGTATGTTTGGGCGGCGACCGAGGACGATTCCTTCCTTATCGGGCATCCGACCACGATTCTTTCACTGATATCGGGTTCTGTCGCCAAGGTAATAGGTAACAAGAGGCATTCGACTGAAGACATCAAGGTCCCGAAGGGTTTGTCATTCTTTAGAGAAATATCGATCAGCGGCGGTATGGTGATGTTTCTTGTAGACATTATCGTAGGTCTCGTCGCTCCTGCCCTTGTGCCCAAGGGTGGCAATCTTCTCATGGTCGCTCTCAATGCCGGCCTCACCTTTGGCGGCGGCCTATTGATTCTGCTCTATGGCGTAAGAATGCTTGTTAATCAGATTGTTCCCGCGTTCCAAGGAATTTCTGAGAAGCTTGTTCCAGGTGCAAAGCCGGCGTTCGACGTGCCAGTGCTTTTCAATTACAAGCCGAATGCGGTGATCATTGGATTTATTTCCGCATTTGTGACTTCGACGATTCTTGTGCTCATTTGCAATGTGACGAATGCGTTCGGAATCATTCTTGTCCCCATGGTCATCACCAGTTTCTTCGAATGTGGCGGTGCTGCAATCGTCGGAGAAGGTCAGGGTGGTATCCGAGGTGCGGTGGTTGGAACAATGGTAGCTTCAGTGGCAATGATCGTTCTTGTTGGTTTTTCTGCACTGATGATGGGCGGAACCATACGAAACTGGATTCTCATCTTTGGTGGCAACGACCTGTCGCTCTGGGGAATGATTGGAAAATGGGTCGGCAATCTGATTGGAGTGTTCTAAATGTTCCAATATTTTGACAAGATACGTGAATTGTTGGATATGGTTGAGCACACAGAGCGGCCCAACATTCTCAAGGCCATAGATGCAATCGTGAAAGCGAACCTGGAGAAATCGTCGATATATATTTTCGGTGCCAGCCATGCAGGAATTTTGTCTGAAGAATTATATTACCGGGCAGGCGGCATGATCACGATCAACGCTATTTTTGCACGAGAACTGATGTTGGATCGTCAGCCAATAACCTTCACCAGCACCATGGAACGGCTTGAAGGATATGGGACAGCAATCGCCTCGACAATTGAATTTCATCGTGGAGACATCCTAATCCTTCATTCGGTTTCTGGGCGAAACCCAGTCATCATTGATATGGCAATGGCAGCTCAGAAGAAAGGAGTATGCATCATTGCATTAACCAATCTCACTTATTCACAATCAGTATCTAGTAGGCACTCATCGGGCAAGAGATTGTTTGAACTTGCAGATATTGTAATTGACAATCATGGAGAAATTGGTGATGCAGCTTGCAATATAGCTGGAACTGAACTCAAAGTTGGACCAACATCAACAGTTATCGGGGCTGCAATACTTGATGATGTCATTGTTGAAGCAAGTAGAGCTATCTCCAAGAAAACCGCATCACAGGTTCCTGTATTCTATTCAGCGAATTTGGAAGGCGGTGACATCGAAAACAAGAGATTGGTCAAAGAATATACCGATATGATTCACTACAATTTTTGATTATGTCTCTCTATTACTGGTATTGCACCACGATTGGGCCAATGAAAATCATTGCTTTGACCGGCACATTAATGCTTTTGCAAACCAATACGAGCATTACACCGCTTAAGCCAGCATGAAGGCTGTGGAGCATGCCTCACACGATCTTCCCTGCCAATACACCGGGTTTCCGCAATTCGGGCATATTTAGATAATGCATGAAACTTTCCCTGTGTTGAAAAGCCTCGCAATCGCTAGAATTGCGAGGCTTTCGCTTGGGGTGGATAACGCGGTTCGAACGCGCGACCTTCTGAACCACAATCAGATGCTCTACCTGCTGAGCTATATCCACCATATGTAGCGCACGGATACCGTAACGCACAACAGATGAATACTATACACTAATTTTGCGATGACCACGCCGGTGTGCCATATGTGCAAAAGTCGAGAGGTGGAAACCGTTCGCATAACTCGCAACCCAGCGGTAGTATCGCGGTATTGCAATGTTGCGCGGCATGGCATGCACAAGGAAGGCAGCTTGCTATTTTCGCAAGACATTCCATAAGACATGCATGAGGGCAGTGTTGTTGAAAGTGGATGTTGAACGTGAATCGTTGCAGTCTGATCATTCGAAAGGCGTTGGAAAGATGCGATACGGAGTTATTGGCACTGGTGGCATGGGAACGCAGTATGGCGTTCTTCTTCAGGAATTCGCAGGCAAAGAGGTCGATTTCATCGATACCTGGGATGACAATGTCGAGCAGATTCGCAAGCAGGGTGGAGTCTATGTGTCACAGGATGAAGAGAATCGTCATCTTGTACCGATTCACGTCTACTATCCGGAGGAATATGACGGGGATCCAGACGTGTGGATCGTCTTCCTCAAGCAGATGCAGCTTGACGACGTTCTCTCGCGCTGCGCCCATCTTTTCAAAGACCATCAGGTGGTATTCTCCGCTATGAATGGCTACGGCCATTTCGAAAAGTTCGCACAATACTTCGATGCCTCTCGTATCTATGGCGGCACGGCACTGATTGGCGCTGAAGTGTACGGTCCTGGCGATGTGAATTTCACCGGGGGAGCCAATGCCAAAGCCATGAACATGTGTGGCTATGAGGAGCAGGTGACCGATGTCGAGCATGAGATTTTCGATGATTTTACTCAGGCGACGCTGAACCCAACGATTGTCAGCAACTTCATGGGCATGTGCATGGCGAAGATCGTGTTCAATTCTGTGCTGAACACGCTATGCACGATGTATCAGATACGGTTCGGAGAATTCATGCGTCATCCAGGCGCGCAATGGATGACGGAGAAGCTGGTAGACGAAGCCTATACTGCTGCTGAGAAGGCGGGACTGAATCTCTTAGGCACGCGTGAATCCGAAGTGGCAATGATATGCCACACCGCTGGTGTAGCGCATCCGCTGCATTATCCTTCGATGTATCAGGATCTGACCAAGGGACGTCCAACCGAGGTTGATTTCATCAACGGATATATTGCAAAAATCGGCCGCGAACATGGCTATGAGTGCACGCTCCATGAGTTCGTCACTCAAGAACTGCATCTCGCTGAACTGGCATTTTCGATACATCACCCAGAATTCAAGCGCGGCTGAACGCTCAGTCGAGGAACTGAAGTGGCAGGCAGACGTGTCGCGTCGTTGACGCCATCAGCTGGGACACAATCACCTAGTCCACAATCACCTAGTCCACAATCACATGGAGGGAGCAGCAATGGGGTATCATCCCGTATCAATCGGCATCATCGGCATGGGGCACGTGGGTCCGCATGCTGCCAACAGTCTGATTCTGCAAGGCATAGCAGATGAAATCCTGGTCTGTGACAGCAATGAAGACAAGCTCAGGGCAGAGGTGCAGGATCTCAATGATTCCACAGTCTTTGCGCCGCATCGTGCCGTGGTCGTCAACTGCCATACCGACTACGAGAAGCTGGCGCACTGCGATGTGATCATCAACGCTTCGGGTCAGGTCACGCTTTCGGCAGTCAGTAGAACCGGTGAGCTCTTCAAGTCGGTTGACGATGCACGATTGTTCACTGGCAGGATCGCGGCTGCCGGATTTACCGGATTCTATGTGAATGTGACGAATCCATGCGACGTGGTTGCCAGAGAAATACATAGGCTCTCAGGGCTTCCATCCTCGCATGTCATTGGTACTGGTACCTGTCTGGATTCCGCACGACTTCGGACGGTTATCGCCCTCAAGACGCGGCTGGCTCCTGAATCAATTCAGGCCTACATGGTGGGAGAGCATGGAAATTCGCAGATTGCCGCATGGTCGAGCGTGAGCATTGCCGGAAAACTGCTGAGTGAGCTTGCAGACAACCCGCGCTTTGCGCTGGACGGTGCCGAAGCTGAATCTCTCGCGCGCAAGGGTGGCTACATCGCCTACCATGGCAAGCAGTGCACCGAATATGCCATTGCCAATGCGGCAACGAGAATCGTACGGGCGATTGTGCATGATGAAAAGGTCGTGCTTGCCGCTTCCGTCGAATTGAACGGTGAATACGGTCAACAAGGGCTGTTTACCTCAGTTCCTTGCATCATCGGCAAAGATGGAGTTGAAGAGGTTCTGGAAATCGACATGAACGACGCTGAACACCAAGGTTTTGCCGATTCGTGCGATGTCATTCGCACTAATTTCGAGAAACTGGCACCCTTCAGCGTGGAAAGCTCGCGGCAGGTCCCGGTTGTGCTCCCGAGACACGAGGGGGACGACCGCAATCTGGACTGATTTGTGCAGTGTGCTATTCGTCACATTTCTCACATCGTTGCGAAATAAGGGCTTGCACCCCCGCTATCAATAGAATTTAGCCTCCCTCATAACTATTTCCGTCAATGAGGGTGGTGTGTTTCCATCTCGTTTCTTTGTACGATAACGGAGTTAACCAATCGTCAAGGGGAGAGAAGGCGGCGAAAGCTGCCAGGAAGCGGGAGACATGAAGAAGAAAATCATTGCGGCCATTGTCGCAATCGCTGCAAGTATTGGACTGGCAGCGTGCGGGTCTACCTCATCATCGAGCGAACGTAAGTATGTCGTCGGCGTTACCAGTGATCAGCAAAAGGACATTTGGGAATATGTTGGCAAGCAGGTCGCCAAAGAGGGCATCACCATCGATGTGAAGCTCTTCTCGGGATACACCGAAGAGAACCCTGCACTCGTTGACGGCAGCTTGGATCTGAACAGCTTCCAGCACGTAGCATTCCTCAATAATTTCAACGCTGAGAACAAGGCAGACCTGACCTATATCGGATACACCATCATTTCCCCGTTTGGCCTGTATTCAGATAAGATCAAGAATTACAAGGATCTGAAGGACGGCGATACCATCGCCATCCCCAACGATGTCACCAATGGTGGCCGCGCCTTGCAGCTGCTCGATGCAATCGGCGTCATCAAGCTCAAAGCCGATGCTCCGGACTCTCCGACCACGAAGGACATCGAGAAATACATCAAGAAGGTCAAGATCGAACAGTTGCAGGCTGACCAGATCGCACCAGCCCTGCAGGATGTGACAGCGGCAACGATCAACACTAACTATGTGACCGATCAGCTGCATACCACTCCTAGAAAGTCCGCCATCTACATCGACACCGACCACATTGCCAAGGTGAGCAGCATCTACAAGAACGTTATTGCGGTACGCAAGGCAGACAAGAACAAGGAAGATTTCAAGAAGATCTTGAAGGCATACCAAACGAATGCCGTTGCGAAGATGATCAAGGAAACCAACGATATTCCAGCTTGGTGAACTGTTTCACGATTGTCGTACACTGCTGATTGAACGGTATTGAGTACGTCGTGCACATAACGAAATCTTTGATTCTAGCGCAGACCATATCTTATGGCCTGCGCTCTTCAACGAATGGGACTCTATGATCGAATTATCTGACATTGTGGTGAAATTTGCGCAGAAAGGGCATGTGGTCACTGCCGTAAACCATGTCTCTCTGGCCGTAGATGACGGCAGCATATATGGCATCGTAGGGTTTTCTGGGGCGGGAAAATCGACCTTGGTCCGCGTCATGAATCTGCTGCAAAGGCCGACTGAAGGATCGGTTATCGTCAATGGCACAGATTTGAAGGCCTTGTCGCAACGTGCGTTGCGCAAGGAACGCAGAAACATTGGAATGATCTTTCAGCATTTCAATCTGATGGAATCGCGAACCATCTTCGACAACGTCGATTTTCCTCTGAAAGGTTCCGGCATCGCCAAGTCGGAACGTAGGCGGCGCATCGAAAAGTTGCTTGATCTCGTTGGCATTCTGGAAAAGAAGGATGCGTACCCGTACCAGCTCTCAGGTGGTCAAAAGCAGCGTGTGGCAATTGCCAGGGCGCTTGCCACCGATCCTAAGATTCTTCTATGCGACGAGGCGACCAGTGCGTTGGACCCGAAGACAACGATTGCGGTGTTGCAGCTGCTGAAGGAAATCAATGAACGGCTGGGTATCACGATTGTGATCATCACTCATGAAATGCAGGTTGTCAAAGAAATCTGCGACCATGTGGCCGTCATGGAGGATGGCAAGATCATCGAACGCGGCGAGGTTGCCGATATCTTCAGCAATCCTGAACAAGCTCTGACTCAGGATTTCATACGCACGGCAAGTCATATCGACCAGGCTGAGACAACGATTCTGGAGCATGCAGCAGGAGAACCTGTCTATGAATTGCGTTTTTCCGGCAATCGTGCTTCGGAACCCATTCTGATCGATATCTACAAGCGATTCGGGCTCACTGCGAACATTCTCTATGCCAATATCGAATATCTACAGAACAAACCATTGGGAACCATGTTGGTGACCTTTGACAGTTCTGAACAGCTGGACGAGGTGGAACGTCACCTTCATAAGGATGGCATTTCTATGAGTAAGGTGGTGCGCTGATCATGTTCGGCTCATTCATGGAACATTATTTCCCCTATGCAAGTCAGATGGTGTCAGACTTTACGCAGGCAACGCAAGAAACCGTGCTGATGACAGTGTCGGCGATGATCATCGCCGGAGCCATAGGACTCGTCATCGGCATTCTTCTGCTGCTGACAGGCTCTCGCGGTCTAAGCCCCAATGCACCGGTCTATTGGGTGCTTGATCAGATCGTAAATATTGGTAGATCCGTACCTTTCATCATCCTGCTGGCGGTCATCATGCCGTTCACTCGTCTGATTGTGGGCACCAGCATCGGAACCACGGCTGTGACGGTTCCCATCGTTGTCGGTACCATCCCGTTCTTCGCCCGTCAGGTACAGAACGCCCTGCTCGAAGTGGATTCCGGTGTCGTCGAGGCTGCGCAGGCCATGGGGCTCGGCAATCTTGCCATCGTCGTGCGCGTGTACCTAAAAGAGGGCCTGATCTCACTCGTTCGCTCGGTTAACTTCACCATCATCAATCTGATTGGTCTGACAGCCATGGCTGGAGTCGTCGGGGGAGGCGGCCTGGGCGCGGTGGCACTTCAGGAAGGCTATCAGCGAGGCAGAACGGACGTGACGGTCATGTCGATGATTCTGATTCTGATCTTCGTGTTCATCACGCAGGTTATTGGCAACGCAGTGCTCAAGCTCATTGCGCATGGTCGTGCGTAGAGCTTCTTTCGATGCTTTCGTCCTGATGGTTGCCATCAATGGCTAATGTGCCACATAGGTAGTATTCGAGAGTTGAACCAATGAGTCGAGCAACCTCGGGGACGGGCATGCTTGCCAGTGGCTCAGGAACAGTGAAGGAGACGGTGAACAATCACAGCAATCCCTATATCACCAGTCTATTCAAGTCAGGCAATCCCAATACCTGACCCTGTTGTGTCTCGTAGGACTGGACGCCGCCATACACCACAATGCGCTGACATCTATCCAATCCCATGATGGGCGCCAGTTTGTTCAGCGTAGAAAATGCACGGGGATTGAAGGTTGCTGTGGATTTGATTTCGATGGCAAACTGAGCTTTGCCGCCCTTTTCGATGACAAGGTCAATTTCGTTCTGATTGCTATCTCGCCAAAAATAGAGTTGTGGTCGTTTGCCCAGCGAATAGTACTGTTTGATAATCTCGACGACCGCCGCGTTTTCGAAGAGATTGCCACGCTTGTGATGAGTGAGCACATCCTTTTTCTGTTCGATGCCTATCAGGTTGCATGCCAAACCTGTGTCATAGAAGTACATTTTCGGTGATTTGGTCAAACGCTTTCCATAATTGTCATGGAATGGTTGCAGAAGAAAGATTATGAAACTCGCATGAAGAATGGAAATCCAATCGCGAGCAGTTTTTACCGAGATGTCGCACTCATTGGCCAGATTCTCTAGATTGAGCACATCTCCTGTTCTTAAGGCGCATGCCGTGATGAAATGAGTGAATGAGTCAATTTTTTTCACGCCCAGCTCCTCGCGCACGTCACGTTCAAGGTATGTTCGCATATAGCTTGGAAAGAAATCAGAAGGTGCAATGTCGTTGACGACCAATCTTGGATACCCGCCCAAAAACATGAAATCGTCAAAATCGTGGGGCACAAACGCTGTATTCGACAATTCGGCATACGATAAAGGCAATAGATGCTGTATCGATACCCTTCCAGCCAAACTTTGTGAGATGCCTTTGAGCAGCAAGAAATTCTGTGAACCCGACAATATATATTGACCGGGTTCATCCTGTTCGTCAACCACGCCTTGAATATAGGAAAAAAGTTCAGGCGTTCGTTGTATTTCATCAAAAATGGCTTTTGAGTTGTATTGCTTGAGAAATGAACGTGGGTCATTTTCAGCAAGCTGCCTCATATCCGGGTCTTCTAAGGAAACGTAGCTGTATTCGGGAAAACTGTTGCGAAGCAAGGTTGATTTTCCGCTTTGCCGTGGGCCGGTGAGGGACACAATGGGGAAGACCTTGAGCATGGAAACGAGTTTATTCTTAAGTGATCTTTCCAGCACATTCCAGCCTTTCCTGATGTATTACCTGATTTGCATAAACTATATTACCTGATTTGCATAACTTCTACTACCCGATTTGCATAAACTATATTACCTGATTTGCATAACTCTCTTTGTTGCACCTCATGATTCCAACAAGCAAAGCTTGAATAACAGGCATTCCAAAATCTCACAAACTTTGCTCCCGAAGCGCGCAATACCGCGTACAAGGGGCATTGTCGGTTAAAATCGTGATTCATGGGGACATTGAAAGCATTGATAGAGAAGTTGACGGGAATCTGGCAACGATCCTTGCCTGGCAGAGTTGTGACGAGGTATGGCAGAAACAATGGTGGTTTGCTTGCTGGCGGTCTCGCATATGGTCTGCTCTTTGCGTTCTTCGCCGGCGTGTGGACCGTCTTCAGCATCGCAGGTCTTGTCTTTTCCCATGATGACGGCGTGAGAACGACGCTGTTGAATACGGTTGCGCGCGTCGTCCCCAGTCTTCAATCAGGTTCAGGCAAGGACATCATTTCAGCACAAGCGCTTTCTTCGATATCCACGACCTTCACCATCACGGGCTTGTTCACGCTGCTTGCCTTCTTCTGGCAGATTATAGGATGGCTTGGCTCCGTCAGATCTGCGGTCAGAACCATGGTCGAGGCTGGGCAGCAGCAGACCAATGCCATCAGTTCCAAACTGACCGATGCGCTGGCAGTGATGCTGATCATGGTGCTCTTCATTCTGTCAAGCGTTGCGGCAGTGGTCTCTGGGGGAACCATTCGCTATGTTCTCAATTTCTTGAAAGTGCCTCAGCATGCATGGGGATTTTCCAGCCTTATCGATGTCGTAGGATTCCTGCTGACCGTGCTGTTCAACTTCTTGCTGCTGATGGTGGTGTTCTGGCTGGTCGCAGGTCTGCATGAATCGAAGACGGTGGTCAGAACCAGCGCGTTCGGTTCTGTCATCCTCTCCATCATCCAGATGCTGGGTACCAGGCTCGTCGGGGGAGCATCATCCAATCCGCTGCTGGCACCCTTCGCCGCTATTCTGGCAGTACTTATCTGGTTTAACCTCATTGCGCAGGTGCTGATGTATTGCGCGTCGCTGCTGGCGGAAACCATGGGTTCAGGGAAGAACACTGTCAATACGCGCATAAATTCCTCGAATGGTTCGGCCAATTCGAGGTTGACGACGGATGAACACGGCGATGGACATGATTCGGCTCATACGTCGATCCAGGAAGCGGCGAAGGCCGCGGCGACGACTGTTGACGAAGCACGATGACCTTCGGCTGTAGCGTTGCTGGAGTTTCGGGAGGATTGATGCTGACGTTAATAATCGAAATGTAGGGCACATAAGTTCCGTTGTTGTGGTATAGTCGATATTTGTGTGTGCCACTGGCATGTCTTATGTAACAGACTTGCAGCAGTGGGATATCCTCGTCTTCGTGATGCGATGAACCATCGCTTATGCAAGGCCGAGGCCATCGGGCCGGTGGACAGTGGCTGACTTTCCGATAACAGGATGGTGCGGTCGCGGTGCTGCGGCTTCACGAAGATTGAATAATCACTATCGAATCGGAGAGAGTCAGTTGCCAACGATTGAACAGCTCGTCCGTAAGGGACGTAAGGCCAAGCCTCGCAAGTCGAAGACC
The DNA here is from genome assembly GCF_041080795.1 of Bifidobacterium sp. WK041_4_12. Lineage (NCBI taxonomy): Bacteria > Bacillati > Actinomycetota > Actinomycetes > Bifidobacteriales > Bifidobacteriaceae > Bifidobacterium > Bifidobacterium aquikefiricola. Next base: position 910,546 of record NZ_CP129674.1, read on the forward strand.
TTGGCATTGAAGGGAAGCCCACTGCGTCGCGGTGTGTGCACCCGTGTGTACACCACAACCCCAAAGAAGCCAAACTCGGCTTTGCGTAAGGTTGCTCGTGTGCGTCTGAGCTCAGGAATTGAAGTCACCGCCTACATTCCAGGCGAAGGACATAACCTTCAGGAACACTCCATCGTGCTCGTGCGCGGTGGTCGTGTGAAGGATCTTCCTGGTGTTCGTTACCACATCGTTCGTGGTGCATTGGATACGCAGGGTGTCAAGGATCGCAAGCAGGGTCGTTCCCTGTACGGAGCAAAGAAGGCGAAGTAAGAGAATGTCACGCAAAGGACCAGCTAAGAAGCACCAGCTCCTGCCAGATCCGATTTACGGTTCTACAGTCGTAGCTCAGCTTATCAACAAGATTCTTCTCGATGGCAAGAAGTCCATCGCAGAAGACATCGTCTACACGGCACTTGAGCAAGTCAAGGAAAAGACGGATCAGGAACCAGTCGCCGTACTCAAGCGCGCTCTGGACAACATTCGTCCAAGCCTCGAGGTTCGTTCACGCCGAGTCGGTGGAGCCACCTACCAGGTTCCTGTGGAGGTCAAGCCTGCTCGCGCCAACACACTGTCACTTCGCTGGCTTACCGATTTCAGCCGTGCCCGCCGTGAGAAGACCATGTCCGAGCGTCTCGCCAACGAGATTCTCGATGCTTCCAACGGTCTTGGTGCTTCAGTCAAGCGCCGCGAAGATACCCACAAGATGGCAGAGGCAAACAAGGCCTTTGCTCACTATCGCTGGTAATAGCAGAGAATAAGAGCTGAGGATAATATGGCACAAGATGTGCTCACCGACCTGACGAAGGTCCGCAACATCGGCATCATGGCTCATATTGATGCCGGAAAGACAACAACTACAGAACGCATTCTGTACTACACCGGTGTGAACTACAAAATCGGTGAAGTTCATGATGGCGCTGCAACCATGGATTGGATGGCTCAGGAGCAGGAGCGAGGCATCACCATTACCTCTGCTGCAACGACATGCTTCTGGAATCGTCAGACCCATGACGAGAAAGACAAATTCCAGATCAACATCATCGACACTCCAGGACACGTTGACTTCACCGCCGAGGTGGAGCGTTCTCTGCGCGTGCTTGATGGTGCGGTTACCGTCTTCGATGGCAAGGAAGGCGTGGAGCCACAGTCTGAGACCGTGTGGCGTCAGGCCGATAAGTATGGCGTTCCTCGCATATGCTTCATCAACAAGATGGACAAGCTCGGAGCCAACTTCTATTACTCCGTGGATACCATCAAGGACAAGCTCGGAGCCAAGCCAATCGTGATGCAGCTCCCCATCGGTGCTGAAAACGATTTCCGCGGCGTTGTCGATCTCGTTCGCATGGTTGCCTACTACTGGGAAGATGGAGCCGATCTCGGTGCTCATTACAACACCATTGAGATTCCAGATGACTTGAAGGACAAGGCAAAGCAGTATCGCGAGCAGTTGCTCGATACCGTTGCCGAAACCGACGAGACGCTGCTCGAAAAGTATCTCGAAACGGGAGACCTGGACGAGGAAGAGATTCGCGGCGCTGTACGTAAGCTCACCGTGACCAAGGAAGCCTACCCCGTATTCTGCGGTTCCGCGTTCAAGGATAAGGGCGTTCAGCCGATGCTGGATGCAGTTATCGATTATCTTCCTTCACCGGAGGATGTTCCAGCAATCAAGGGTTATGAGCCGGGAGACGAGTCCAAGGAAATCGACCGCAAGCCTAGCGTCGATGAACCATTCTCAGCTCTGGCATTCAAGATTGCCACCCACCCCTTCTACGGCAAGCTCATTTATGTGCGCGTATACTCGGGCAAGGTTTCGCAGGGCGATAACGTTCTCGATGCCACCAAGGATCGCAAGGAGCGCATCGGCAAGCTGTTCCAGATGCATTCGAACAAGGAAAACCCTGTTGACGAGGCAATCGCCGGAAACATCTATGCGTTCGTCGGTCTGAAGAACGTCACCACCGGCGACACGCTCTGCGATGAAAAGTCGCCGATCGCCCTTGAATCCATGACCTTCCCAGATCCTGTCATCGAGGTTGCCGTCGAGCCAAAGACGAAGGCAGATCAGGAGAAGATGGGCATCGCTCTTCAGAAGCTCTCTGAAGAGGATCCGACATTCCAGGTCAAGACTGACGAAGAATCCGGACAGACACTCATTTCAGGTATGGGCGAGCTTCAGCTCGACATTCTGATCGACCGCATGCGCCGTGAATTCCATGTCGACTGCAACGTTGGCAAGCCTCAGGTAGCTTACCGCGAGACCATTCGCAAGGCAGTCATGAATCAGGAATACACCCATAAGAAGCAGACCGGTGGTTCAGGTCAGTTCGCAAAGGTTCTCATGAACTTCGAGCCGTTGGTACCAACCGAGGGTGAAACATACCAGTTCGAGAACAAGGTTACTGGCGGCCACATCACCAAGGAATTCATTCCTTCTGTCGATGCAGGTGTTCAGGAGGCCATGCAGTCCGGCATTCTCGCTGGGTTCCCGGTTGTGAATGTCAAGGCAACGTTGACCGATGGTCAGATCCATGATGTCGATTCTTCGGAAATGGCATTCAAGATCGCCGGTTCCATGTGCTTCAAGCAAGCTGCTCCCAAGGCAAAGCCAGTCATTCTTGAACCAATCATGGCCGTCGAGGTGCGTACGCCTGAAGAGTATATGGGCGAAGTCATGGGCGATCTCAACTCCCGTCGTGGAAACATCCAGTCAATGGATGATGCCACAGGTGTCAAGGTCATCGATGCCAAGGTTCCACTGTCGGAGATGTTCGGATACATTGGCGACCTGCGTTCAAAGACCCAGGGCCGTGCCATGTTCACCATGCAGATGGATTCATATGCAGAGGTGCCGCGCGCAGTATCCGAAGAAATCATCAAAGCCCAGCGTGGTGAGTGAAGCAGCTGTTTTTCACTCAACACACCTTTAATACCAAGGTTTTCTCTGTCTTCAGTCAGCGCTAAACTCATTGAGCGCTGACTGGGCGGAGGATACCAAGTGGCAAATAAACCAATTACCCAGTAATATGTAGCGAGTGTCTTGTGCGTGGTTCGCACAGGCAAACTACGAGACGTCCAGGAGGACAAACACATGGCAAAGGAAAAGTACGAACGTACTAAGCCGCACGTTAACATCGGTACCATTGGCCACGTCGATCACGGCAAGACTACCCTGACCGCCGCCATCTCCAAGGTGCTGCACGAGGAATACCCTGATCTCAATCCTGAGTATGATTTCGACCAGATCGATTCTGCTCCAGAAGAGAAGCAGCGCGGTATCACGATCAACATCGCGCATATCGAATATCAGACTGAAAAGCGCCACTACGCACACGTTGATGCTCCAGGCCACGCTGATTATGTCAAGAACATGATCACCGGTGCAGCTCAGATGGATGGTGCAATCCTCGTGGTTGCCGCCACTGATGGTCCTATGGCTCAGACTCGTGAGCACGTTCTGCTTGCCAAGCAGGTTGGCGTTCCGAAGATTCTTGTTGCGCTGAACAAGTGCGACATGGTTGACGATGACGAGCTCATCGAGCTCGTTGAAGAAGAAGTCCGCGATCTTCTTGACGAGAACGGTTTCGACCGCGATTGCCCAGTGATCCGTACTTCCGCTTACGGTGCACTGCATGACGATGCTCCTGACCACGAGAAGTGGGCACAGACCGTCAAGGATCTCATGGACGCAGTCGATGACTACATCCCAACGCCAGTTCACGATCTTGACAAGCCATTCCTGATGCCAATCGAGGATGTCTTCACCATCTCCGGTCGTGGAACCGTCGTTACCGGTCGTGTTGAGCGCGGCAAGCTTGCCGTCAACACCAACGTTGAGATTGTTGGTCTTCGTCCAACCCAGTCCACAACCTGCACGTCAATCGAGACATTCCACAAGCAGATGGACGAGGCAGAGGCTGGCGACAACACCGGTCTGCTGCTCCGTGGCATCAACCGCGATCAGGTCGAGCGTGGCCAGGTCGTTGCTGCTCCAGGAACCGTTACACCTCACCACAAGTTCGAAGGCGAAGTCTACGTTCTGACCAAGGATGAAGGTGGCCGTCATTCGCCATTCTTCTCCAACTACCGTCCTCAGTTCTACTTCCGTACCACTGATGTGACCGGCGTTATTTCCCTGCCAGAAGGCATCGAAATGGTTCAGCCTGGCGATCACGCAACCTTCTCGGTTGAGCTGATCCAGCCAATCGCCATGGAAGAGGGTCTGACCTTCGCAGTTCGTGAAGGTGGCCACACCGTCGGCTCAGGCCGTGTCACCAAGGTCATTGAGTAATACTTCATTACTCGCTAGCATAAGGCTCGGGATTTTCCCGGGCCTTTTGCGTTCTCTTGGGCGTTCTCTCAGTGAATTCGGAGACGAAACCCATGCGAGCAGGGCAGTGTTTAGACGCCGTGGCATAATGGATAAGGCATTTTTGTCGCTGGGCGTGGCGACTAGTATACATACGAATAGGTGAGTGAACGTGGCACAAACTACAAACGACATCAAGAATGGTTCGGTTCTGAATTTGGACGGCAAGCTGTGGACCGTCACGAAGTTCCAGCATGTGAAGCCAGGCAAGGGTCCTGCTTTCGTGCGAACCACGATCAAGGATGTTCTTTCAGGAAAGATTGTCGACAAGACATTCAATGCCGGTATGAAGATGGAATTTGAAACGGTCGATAACCGTACCATGCAGTATTCATATCGCGATGCGGATTCCTTCGTATTCATGGATATGACCAATTATGAGCAGATAAACATTCCTGAGTCCTTGATTGGCGATCACGAGCGTTTCCTCCTTGAAGGTACCGATTGCATCATCAGTTTCCATGATGGCAACCCACTGTCCGTTGAGCTCCCTGCATCGGTCATTCTCAAGGTCGAACATACTGAACCGGGTCTGCAGGGCAACCGCTCCAATGCAGGCACCAAGCCGGCAACGGTAGAGACTGGCGCTGAGATTCAGGTTCCACTGTTCATCAACGAAGGCGAAAAAGTCAAGGTTGATACGCGCGATGGTTCATATCTCGGTCGTGAAAATTCCTGAGGCTATAGTTCACCATGGCACGATCTACTGCCCGTAAAAGGGCTCTGAATACTCTGTATGAAGCCGATGAAAAGGGGCAGGAAATCCTGTCCCTTTTGGCTGAGCGACTACTTCGCCCCGGAGCACAAACCCCACTTCCTGACTATGCGATTGATCTGGTCAGGGGAGTGGCTGAACATCTCCATACGATTGACAATGCTCTGGACGATCATTCCACAGGATGGAAAATCAACAGGATGGCAGTCGTTGATCGCAACATTCTGAGAATCGCTGCATGGGAAATCGTCTTCAACCCCGATGTTCCCGATAGGGTTGCCATCGATGAGGCGCTTTCCCTTGCCAAGACGCTTTCGGATTCAGATGCGCCAGCTTTCATACATGGACTGCTCAGCGCAGTTTCCACCGACAAGGAACAGATCCTGATCGCTGACTCTAAACGTGCGGAATCTGAACAGACCGATTCTGAACAGACCGACTCTGATTCCGCTGAAGGCGTTGAGAGTGAGAGCAATCACACACTTGCACAGGGCCGGGAGACAGAGAAGGAGACGGACATAGATTCACTTCCTTTCCCGACATTGGCACCCGATGTTGCTGCTGACAGTGCTACAAGCGCTCCTCTTCCAAAAGCGTCAGCCGAGAGCAGCGATGATGACACGCCGTGCAATGCTTGACCGCACGACACGTGCATAGTCAGCCGAATATACGATCCGCCCATATCCATGCGATACGGGCGGATCGCGTTTTTCCCTGGTGTTACACGGATGTGAAAGACGGACTCCGATATCCAGATTCTGGGATGGGGCCAGAGGCGACCTCAATTTATCCACGGCGATGGATATTGTAGTTACGACTATCCGCTGTATAAGGGGGGTTTGGTAAACTTGTACGATTCCGACGCCACAACAGTTGAGAGCTTTTCCCCAGATGATGCAATCCTCGTGCTCGAGGATGGACAGGTGTATGTGGGCAAGCCTTTTGGCGCACTAGGGCAGACAACTGCCGAGATTGTTTTTACAACAGGCATGACAGGGTATCAGGAGACAATCACTGATCCAAGTTATGACCGTCAAATATTGATACAAACATTTCCGCATATTGGAAACACCGGTGTCAATGGGGAAGACAACGAGTCTTCCAAAATATGGGTTGCGGGATACGTCGTCCGTGAACCAAGCCCGAATGTGAGCAACTGGCGAGCAACGGGCAGCTTGCAGGATGATCTGATCAGTCAGGGCATCGTCGGAATCAGTGGAATAGACACAAGAAAACTCGTGCGTCACCTTCGCTCTGCAGGTGTGATGCGAGCAGGAATCTTCTCGGGCGATGCCCTGAAACAGGGTAACGGTGAGCTCGCAAGCATCGAGATGCTGCTTACGCTCGTCAAGGAAACGCCGCAGATGGCAGGTGCCCACCTCATGGATGAGGTCAGCACCGATCAGGAAGAGATCATTGATCCTCGTGGAGAGTTTGCGGGCAAGAAACCACTGTTCAAGGTGGCTGCCTTGGATCTCGGGATCAAGAGCATGACACCGCAACGTCTTTCTGAACGTGGATGTGAAGTGCATATCCTTCCTCAACACACCACATTCGAGGAATTGCAAGCCTTGAGTCCCGATGGTGTCTTCTTCTCGAATGGTCCTGGCGATCCTGCCACTGCCGATAAGGAGGTCGAGCTTCTGCGCAAGGTTCTTGACAGGGGTTATCCATTCTTTGGCATCTGTCTCGGCAATCAGTTGCTGGGACGTGCGCTTGGATTCGGAACGTACAAACTCAAATTCGGTCATCGAGGCATCAATCAGCCGGTCAAGGATGTCAACACTGACAAGGTATCGATAACTTCACAGAATCACGGTTTTGCCGTTGACGCTCCACTGGACACCGATATTTCATCACCATTCGACAACGGTCATTTCGGCAAGGTGAGGGTATCTCATGTCGGCCTTAATGATGATGTGGTCGAAGGATTGCAATGCCTGGATATTCCGGCATTCTCAGTGCAGTATCATCCGGAGGCTTCAGCCGGTCCGCACGATGCAACGTACCTGTTCGATAATTTCATCAATCTGATGGCATCGTCTCAGGGTGCTCACCATGCTCAGGAACAGGAAGAGACAGAAGGGAAGATCAATGCCTAAGCGTTCCGATATTCAGTCGGTTATGGTCATTGGCTCAGGACCAATCGTCATTGGTCAGGCAGCGGAGTTTGACTATTCAGGAACGCAGGCATGCCGTGTGTTGCGCGAAGAGGGAATCCGCGTGATTCTGGTTAACTCGAATCCTGCAACGATTATGACTGATCCTGAAATGGCCGATGCCACGTACATCGAACCTATCGATACAACCATTCTCGAGAAAATCATAGCCAAGGAACGACCTGATGCGCTCTTGCCGACGCTGGGTGGACAGACCGCGTTGAACGCCGCGATGACACTCGGAGAGGCTGGAATCCTCAAGAAATACGATGTCGAGCTTATCGGAGCCTCGCTCGATGCAATCGACCGTGGAGAAGACCGCGATCTGTTCAAAAAGGTTGTCGAAAAGGCAGGTGCCGAGTCTGCCAGATCACTGATTGCACACAGCATGGAAGATGCCGAGGCCGCTGCGGACGATCTTGGCTATCCATTGGTGGTGCGCCCAAGCTTCACCATGGGTGGTTTGGGTTCGGGCATCGCGCACAACGTCGAGGAACTCCATCGCATTGCTGGAGCGGGCATGCATTACTCTCCAACGCATGAAATCCTTCTTGAGGAAGGCATCGAAGGTTGGAAGGAATATGAGCTAGAGCTGATGCGCGACAAGAATGACAATGTCGTCGTCATCTGCCCCATTGAAAACGTCGATCCTGTTGGTGTGCACACCGGCGATTCAACGACTGTGGCTCCCATATTGACACTCACGGATCGCGAATATCAGAAGATGCGCGATGTCGGTATCAAAATCATCCGAGGCGTTGGCGTAGACACTGGCGGTTGCAATATCCAGTTCGCCGTTGAACCCAAGACCGGACGCCTGATCGTCATTGAAATGAACCCACGAGTCTCGCGTTCATCCGCTCTGGCATCCAAGGCCACCGGCTTCCCCATCGCCAAGATAGCAACCAAGCTGGCCCTAGGATATACGCTTGATGAAATCCAGAACGACATCACGCAATCGACCCCGGCAAGCTTTGAGCCGACCATCGACTATGTCGTCACGAAGATTCCTCGCTTCACCTTCGAGAAGTTCCCGAATGCCGATACGACGCTCACCACTTCGATGAAGTCGGTGGGCGAGGCGATGGCTCTGGCCGGAAACTTCCGCGAATCCCTGGGCAAGGCTCTTCGATCCATCGACAAGCGTCACATGAATTTCTCATGGGACGGCGAGAAGCCCTCTCAGGCTGAGATTCAGCAGCTGCTGCATGATATGGGCACACCTACCGAACACCGCTACTTGCAATTGCAGCGCGCCATGTGGGGCGGGGCAAGTGTGGAACAGATATATGCAGCCACTAAGATTGACCGTTGGTTCCTGGAACAGATCAAGGAAATGAATGATGTGGCCATGGAGGTCCAGGCAGCTGAACGACTTGGAGCTCAACTGCTCAGGAAAGCCAAGCAGTCTGGCCTGAGCGACCTGCAGATCGCGCATCTGAGAAATCTCGGAGATGAGGGCGAGAATGCCGTCCGCGAACTTCGCTGGAATTATGGGCTGAGGCCGGTATACAAGACGGTTGATACCTGTGCTGCAGAATTCGACGCGGTCACTCCGTATTACTACTCATGCTATGCGGATGAGACCGAAATCAGGCCACGAGACCGTGAAGCGGTAATCATTCTGGGCTCTGGTCCCAATAGAATCGGCCAGGGCATCGAATTCGACTACACCTGCGTGCATGCCGTTCAGGAGCTTGGCAAGAAGTACGACACGATCATGATCAACTGCAATCCCGAGACGGTCTCGACGGATTACGACATGTCGGATCGTCTCTATTTCGAACCCCTGACCTTCGAAGATGTTCTGGAAGTCTATGCGGCCGAGAAGAAGATGGGCCCCATCAAGGGCGTTATCGTGCAACTGGGTGGTCAGACACCTCTGTCGCTTGCAGCAAGGCTCAAGGCTGCCGGAGTGCCGATTCTCGGTACTTCGCCGGAAGCAATCGACTTGGCTGAAAACCGTCAGCTCTTTGGCGAGGTTCTTAAGCGTGAAGGGCTGAACGCCCCACGCTACGGGACGGCATTGTCGTATGAAGAAGCCGAGGAAGCGGCGCATAGCATTGGATATCCGGTGCTGGTGCGCCCATCCTACGTGCTCGGTGGCCGCGGAATGGAAATCGTCTATGACGATGCTCAGCTCAAGACTTACGTCAACAAGGCGCTTGACGAGGCCAAAGCCGATACGGTCGTGTCGGGAAGGCTTCCTTCTCCCTTGCTCATAGACAAGTTCCTGCAGGACGCCATCGAGATTGACGTCGATGCCATCTATGATGGTTCGGATCTCTACATTGGCGGCATCATGGAACATGTCGAAGAGGCGGGCGTCCATTCTGGTGATGCCGCCTGCACGCTGCCACCAAGCACGCTTTCGGACGATCAGATGGAGCGTCTTCGCAAGGCTACGCTTGCCATTGCCCAGGGGTGCGGCGTGCGCGGGCTTATCAACGTTCAGTACGCATACATGGCCAATACCCTGTATGTCATCGAAGCCAACCCTCGCGCTTCCAGAACCGTTCCATTCGCTTCCAAGGCAACGGGAACGGCTCTTGCCAAGGCTGCGGCACGCATCATGACAGGAGAAAGCATCGAAGACCAGCGCAAGAATGGTCTGCTGCTTCCCGTTGGCGACGGAGGCATGATCCGTCGTGGGCAACCGGTTGCAGTCAAGGAATCGGTTCTTCCGTTCAAGCGGTTCAGAACCAAGGTCGGTCGTACGGTTGACATCATTCTTGGACCAGAGATGCGTTCGACCGGCGAGGTCATGGGCTTCGACAGAGACTTCCCGCACGCATTTGCCAAGAGCCAGCTGGCAGCATACGCCGGAGGGCTGGCCACGAGCGGCAACGTGTTCCTTTCCGTAAACGACAGCGACAAGCGGCAGCTGCCATTGATGGCGCAGCGTCTGCGTGAATTTGGCTTCGACCTGTATGCCACTGAGGGAACGGCTTCCGTCTTGCGCAGATACGGTCTGCAGTCCCATGTCGTTGCCAAGCTTGGGACGCGCGTCGATACACCCCAGCCTGCAGTTCCAGACTCTCCACACTCACCGGACACCGCCAGTGAGTCCCATGAGAAGAATGTCGTCGATCTGATAGAAGACGGCACCATCAACATGATTCTCAATACCCCGAATTCCAAGGGCTCACGATCTGATGGCTACTCGATTCGAGCTGCGGCAATAGCCGCTGATCTGCCCCACTTCACGACTATGACGGAGTTTTCTGCTGCACTGATGGCTATCGAGGCCGTACGGAAGAATGATTATCAGATTGAAAGCATTCAGGAACGTGCTGAGCAGATACACGAACTCGAACGATAAGGATATCTGATGGCAGAGGCGACCCGCGAAGAAGAGATTCAGGCACGCAGATCAGATTTTGGTCTGCGATTAAGCACCTCGATGTCAAAGTTCGGGCCGCTGTGCGTCGGCATAGATCCCCACCGAAAGGTTCTGAGTGAGTGGGGATATCAAGTCGATGCCGAAGGTGCCGAAATGTTTTCCATGCGCATGCTCCAGGCTGCCCACGGTCGAGCTACGGCAGTGAAATTCCAGACGCCAATGTTCGAACGATATGGCTCAAAAGGCTATGCTGCGCTTGAGCGAGCGCTCTATGCTGCCCGCCAGATGGGAATCATCACCATCGTCGACTGTCTGCGCGGTGGGCTCTCGACCACGATTTCAGCGATTGCCGATGCATACTTCAAGCCCGGGGCACCGCTGAAGGCCGATGCCATAACCCTGCTGCCGTATTATGGTGCTCGTTCGCTCAACAACCTTACCGAAGAAGCTCTGAGCTACGGCCGAGGCGTGTTCGTAGCATCGCTCACGTCAAACACCGAAGGGACGAGTCTGCAATCTGCCATCCGACAGAGTGGTTCGTACAAGGGCAAGACAGTGGCCTACGGCATAGCTGGAACGGCACAGAAATTCAACCAGGACATTGATGGCATGGGCTCTGTTGGACTGATTATCGGAGCAACTATCGGTCAGTGGATCACAACCGGTGGAATAGATCTGTCACAATTCACCGGACCGATCCTTTCACCGGGATATGGATGGCAGGGAGCCGAAGCCCAGGATCTGAAGACGGTATTCGCCGGTACGCGAGGCAACGTTCTGGTCACGGTGTCCCGTTCGATTGCCACCCAAGGACCTCAGATCGATAAGCTGGCACAGGCGACGGAAAGCATTGCGCTAGATGTGCGCCAGGCATTGTCTGAGGCAACGAAGGAAACTGCAAGCAAGAACTCCGCAGGGGATGGCAGGAAACGCGACATCACTGCGAGGAAGATTCAGACGAATGTGCATGCGCCTTCGTCAGCGTCATCGCATTCAACGAATGGGGGAAGTGGTCGTGACGGTAAGTGAATCCCAGATAGGGCACTGCAAGGATTCTTCTGTGCAAGCTTCTGCAAGTCCTGCTGCATCTGCATCCGCAGACGATGCAGCGACGAAGCGTGAAGAGTCGAAGGAAGGCCGTCAACGACTGATCGTGCTTACCGGCCCGACCGCTGTAGGCAAGGGAACCGTTGAAGCGAAGCTTCGATCAAAGCATCCGGAGGTATGGGTTTCGGTCTCTGCGACCACGCGTGATTCTCGTCCTGGCGAACGCAATGGCATCAACTACTGGTTTGTTTCTGAAGCATCATTTGCTGCCATGGAGCAACGGGGTGAATTCCTTGAAACGGCACTCGTGCATAACATGGCACATTATGGGACTCCGTTGCAACCCGTTCTTGACCATCTCAAGCAGGGAATTCCGACCATACTCGAGATCGACTTGCAGGGTGCGCACCGCGTTCGCGAACGAGCGAAAGAGCTTAACCTCGATGTTGTCTACGTGTTCTTGGCTCCTCCCAGCTTTGACGACCTGATTCGTCGGCTTGCTTCTCGCGGCACTGAAAACGAAGAGCAGCGCAAGAAGCGTCTTGCCACCGCAAGAGTCGAGCTCGCCAGTGAGGGAGAATTCGATGTCGTCATCGTGAACGACACCGTTGAGCACGCCGCCGACGTCATGTGGAACGTGATTGCAAAGGAATATAATCTCTAAAGTTCCGTAACAGGCCCATCTTCGAATGATTTTCAGCGAGAATCATCCAAACATTCGAGTTTTGCGGCAATGCTGAAGTATCAGGGTGAAAAATCGTTACAATCATTACGGGAAAATGCCAATAATCAGGCGTTGTAGTTCAGCATTGCCGCAAAACTCGAAAGGTAGATGTTTTGCGGGCAGAAATCGCACCTTGTTGTGCCCTTATGCTGATGGGGCTTCCGCGAATCTTGCGATTCGCGGAAGCCCCATCAGCATACGAAGCGGTATTGATGACTCGAACGGAGTCAGATCATTCTTATGCCAGTCCTGAGAGCTTGTTGATAAGGTCAGGGTCGCGGGTGGCACCCTTGTCTGCCGAACGTGCAAATGCGGCATACGCCTTGAGCGCCTGAGAAACGTGACGCTTACGATGTGCCACGTAGCCATCTCCAGCCTCAAGCTCTGCCTTGCGCTGTGCCAGTTCCTCGTCATTCAGCTCAACGTTCACCGTTCGATTGGGAATGTCGATGACGATCATGTCGCCATTCTTGATGAGGGCGATTGGTCCTTTGCTTGCAGCTTCAGGTGCGATATGGCCGATTGACAGACCTGAGGAACCACCGGAGTAGCGGCCATCGGTAAGCAGGGCCACTTCCTTGCCGATACCCTTGCCTTTCACGAAGGATGTCGGATAGAGCATTTCCTGCATGCCAGGGCCGCCCTTTGGTCCTTCGTAGCGAATGATCAATGCCTGGCCGGGTTTCAGGGTTCCGTCGAGAATGACCTTGACGGCCTCCTCCTGAGATTCGACGACCAGAGCCGGTCCGCGGAAGTGCCATATTTCCTTAGGAACACCGGCAGTCTTGACGACGCATCCGTCAGGAGCAAGGTTACCGTGGAGAATAGCCAGACCGCCCTCATTCACGGCTGGATGCTGAATGTCATGAATGGCTCCATTGATGCGGTCGGTGTCAAGGTCAGGGAATTCCTCTGACTGGTTCCAAGGCTTTGGCGAACGGATGTGGCCGGGAGCGGCATGGTAGAGTTTCTTCGCCTCGTTCAGGCAGCTAGGCCTCATGATGTCCCAGTCATCGAGCTTCGCTTCGAGACTTGGATAGTCGATGGAATGGGTGTCCTTGTGGAGCACGCCTCCGCGGTCGAGCTCGCCAAGGATGCCGCAGATGCCGCCTGCGCGGTGCACGTCGGAAATCTCCCAGTCGCCGGAAGGTGAAGCCTTGCAGATGCAGGGCACGGTGTGCGATATGCGCTCGATGTCGTCCAGCGTGAAGTCAACGTCAGCGGACTGCGCGGCGGCGAGAATGTGCAGAACGGTGTTGGAAGAGCCTCCCATGGCCACATCCATCGTCATGGCATTTTCAAAGGCATGCTTCGTTGCGATTGCTCGTGGAAGCACCGATTCGTCGTCACCATCGTAGTAGCGCTTGGCGATGTCGATGATGGCCTTGCCTGCCTTGGTGAAGAGCGAACGACGTGCCGTGTGCGAGGCGAGTGTGGTTCCATTGCCGGGAAGGGCAAGACCCAGAGCCTCGGTCAGGCAGTTCATTGAATTCGCCGTAAACATGCCGGCACAGGAGCCGCATGTGGGGCATACGGACTTTTCCAGTGCAAGCACATCGTCGTCGTTCATGCTGTCATCGGCCGAAGCGTACATCACGTCGATAAGGTCGGTGTTCTCCTTGACCTCGCCATCGGGCATGACGGTGGTGCCAGCCTCCATCGGACCTCCAGAGACAAACACTGTCGGAATGTTCAGCCGCAGGGCAGCAAGGAGCATGCCTGGCGTGATCTTGTCGCAGTTCGAAATGCAAATCAGCGCATCGGCGCAATGGGCATTCACTGAATATTCAACGGCGTCGGCAATCAGATCTCGGCTTGGCAGCGAATACAGCATGCCGGTGTGACCCATGGCAATGCCATCGTCGACGGCTATGGTGTTGAACTCTCGAGGAATGCCACCCGCTTCCTTCACTGCCTGAGAAACCAGACGACCGACCTGGTTCAGATGAACATGCCCCGGAACGAATTCGGAGAATGAATTGGCTATCGCGACGATGGGTTTGCCAAAATCGTTGCCTGACACTCCTGCGGCACGATATAGGGCGCGAGCCCCGGCGAACATTCGTCCGTTCATTAATTTTGCTGACCTCATATGCATAGTGACCATTCAAGCGAGATGGCTGGAGCAATGGACGGGTAGGGTCAAATAGTGGGATTATTCAAGTCAGGAATCGGAGCAGTCCATTCACAAAATCGCATCGATGCGATATAATCGCGAAGATTGCAAGGCTGATGCATCATCAGCATTATTCGCATTGGAGACTATATGGCACTCGGTACCGAACCAACACCAACAGGATTTGCAAACCCAACCATCGACGAACTCATGCAGCACGCCGATTCCAAGTACGCACTTTCCATTTTCGCTGCGAAACGCGCACGCCAGATCAACTCGTATTTTACACAGCTCAATGAAGGCCTGCTGCAGAACGTTGGACCACTGGTTGAGTATCAGAATCAGGAAAAGCCATTGTCCATCGCTTTCCGCGAAATCAACGAAGGACTTCTTGAAGAGAAGCTCGGCGATGACGAGGCGAGCGAAGGCAACTGATGCTGCAGGCGCAATCCCAAGCCCGGCCGTTTCAACGGTGCGAGACCCATGTCTCGTAATTGACCTACCTAGGGCATAGGGTTGTGCTCGTATTGTTTGCACGAATGTAGGCAGCAGGTCAGCGAACCCGCTGCCTGCCAAGGGGAGAGGACTCCGAAAGGGGTCCTTTCCTCATAATTATGGTTTGTTATAGGGGGGTATCGCGAATAATGGCAGAGCGAAAACTAATTTCGGCGGAATCGGTTACCGAAGGTCATCCTGACAAGGTGTGTGACCAGATATCGGACGAGATTTTGGACGACCTGCTGGCGCAGGATCCTTATTCGCACGTTGCGGTGGAAACATCCGCAACGACCGGTCAGTTCTTCGTCTTCGGCGAGGTGACCTCAAAGGGCTACACCGATATTCAGCAGGAAGTTCGTTCCGTTCTGCGAAGAATCGGATACACAAGCTCCGATATCGGCTTGGATGCCGATTCCTGTGGCGTGCTGGTTGCTCTGGGAGAGCAGAGTTCAGAAATCAATCAGGGCGTTGACCGTCTCAGCCGCGAGCAGGAGAATGCCGCTACGCGAGAAGAGCGCTACGAGGCGCAGGGTGCCGGCGATCAGGGAGTCATGTTCGGCTACGCAACCGACGAAACCGATGTGCTGATGCCGTTGCCTATCTATCTTGCTCACCGTCTTGCATATCGCTTGGCTGAGGTTCGCAAGCAGGAAATCATTCCACATCTTCGTCCCGATGGCAAGACGCAGGTCACCATCGAATACGATGAAAACGACCAGCCATTGCGGGTGAACACCGTGTTGATTTCCACGCAGCACGATCCAGATGTGAACCGTGACTGGCTGACCGATCAACTCGCAGAACATGTTATCGCACCAGTGCTCGCAGAGGTGTGCGGCGACAAGGTCGAGCATGAAGGGTTCAGACTGCTCGTGAATCCAACAGGCTCCTTCATCCTTGGCGGACCTGCTGCCGATGCCGGTCTGACAGGACGAAAGATCATCGTCGATACCTATGGTGGCGCTGCCCACCACGGCGGCGGTGCCTTCTCAGGCAAGGACCCGAGCAAGGTTGACCGCTCTGCCGCGTATGCAGCTCGCTGGGTTGCAAAGAACATCGTGGCTGCAGGACTGGCCCACCGTGTCGAAGTCCAGATAGCCTATGCGATCGGTGTTGCCGATCCTGTCAGCATCAACGTGGAGACCTATGGCACTGAGATCGGCGTATCGAGAGATCAGATCCAGGACGCTGTGCGCAAGGTATTCGATCTTCGTCCGGCTGCGATCATTGACGAGCTTGACCTGCTTCGCCCGATTTATGCGAAAACCGCTTCATACGGTCACTTTGGCCGCAAGGACCCAGACTTTACATGGGAAAACACCGACAAGGTCGATGCACTCAAGGAAGCGGTCGTCTGAGTTCTGCCCGCATCAAGCTTCTGCGTTGCCTCTGCGTCGCTCTTGTATCGCCTCTGCATTTTCGCAGACTCGTCGTGAAGCACTGAGATTTTCAGCATATGAGACTGTGCATCTCATATGCTGTTCTCGTCATCGGTGGAATCTACCATCGAAGTCATGACAGACAACATAATGCATGTAATCGATCTGCGCGGCAGGAATCTGAGCCGCGCCGACCTTCTCAAAGCCATGCCGCGAGCCTCCATGGGCACCCATGAGGCCACCGAACTCGTTCGTCCGATTCTCGAAGACGTACGCAAGCGTGGTGCTGCCTCATTACGAGATTACGAAGAACGTTTCGACCATGTGCGTCCGGTTCATCTCAGAGTTCCCAAGGAGCGTCTCCACGAGGCCTTGGATGCGCTTGATCCCAAGGTTCGCGAGGCCATCGAGGAGTCCGTGCATCGTTGCCGTGCAGTCAGCACGTCGCAGATTCCCAGTGGTTTCCACACCGATCTGGCAGTAGGTGCACGCGTTTCAGAGCGTTGGATTCCCATCGAGCGCGTTGGCCTCTACGTTCCCGGCGGCAAGGCAGTCTACCCGAGTTCGGTCATCATGAACGTCGTACCCGCACAGGCTGCAGGAGTGGAATCGCTCGCCATCGCTACACCGCCATCCAAATCGTCCGCAGAGGGTTTGCCTGATCCGACAATCATGGCGACCTGCGCCATTCTTGGCGTTGACGAAGTCTATGCCGTTGGAGGTGCGCAGGCCATCGCCATGTTTGCCTATGGCGCTGTGGGCAGCGAGGAGCAGGATGGTGACATCCTCTGCGACCCTGTTGACAAGATCACCGGTCCTGGCAATATCTTCGTCGCAACCGCAAAGAGTCTCGTTTCGGGCATCGTGGGCATCGATGCGGTTGCCGGGCCTACGGAAATCGCGATTCTTGCCGATGCAACCGCCAATCCTGAATATCTTGCAGCCGACCTCATCGGACAGGCCGAGCATGATGAACTGGCAGGATCCGTACTCATCATCGACGATGAGTCTCAGATTCAGAAGGTGCAGGACAGCCTGAACAGAAGAGTTCCACGAACCGAGCATAGCGAAAGAGTCCATACCTCTCTGAGCGGCTCCCAGTCGGGAATCATTCTGACCGACAATCTCGAACAGTCCATTGCCGCCGCCAACGCTTACGCGGCCGAGCATCTTGAAATTCAGACCTCCGACCCGGATACGACGATTTCCCATATCCGCAATGCTGGCGCCATCTTCCGTGGACCATTCTCACCGGTTCCGCTCGGTGACTATATGTCAGGCTCCAACCATGTGCTTCCGACTGGAGGAACCGCTCGTTTCGCAAGCGGCCTCGGCGTGCACACCTTCATGAAACCGGTTGAGGTCATTGAATATGACGAGGATGGTCTGAAGGCTCTTGCCGACAAGATCAACACCTTTGCCGTAAGCGAGGATCTGCCAGGCCATGGCGAATGCGTGCTCACACGCTTCGTCAGCGACCCCTACGACAAGCAGAGTCTAAAGGAACAGGAACGAGAGGCTGGCCTACTATGACAACAATTCCATCATCGCTGCCTCTGCGCAACGACCTCGTTGGTGAAGAACCGTATGGTGCTCCCCAGCTGGATGTGCCTGTATGCCTCAACGTCAACGAGAACCCTTACCCGCTCGATGACGAGGTTGCCGATACCATCGCAAGCCGTGTGAGAGAGGTGGCGCAGACTCTGAACCGCTATCCAGACCGCGAACACGTCAGGCTGCGTCAGGCATTCTGCGACTACCTTGCCTATGAATCCGGCACTCGCCTCACGGTCGAACAGCTGTGGGGTGCGAATGGGTCAAACGAAATCATGCTGCAGCTCTTCCAAGCCTTTGGTGGACCAGGACGAACCGCTCTCGGCTGCGACCCGACATACTCCATGTACCCGGAATATGCGCGCGACACCTTCACCTCGTGGAAGGTGATTCACCGCAAGGATGACTTCACCATCGACCTCGACAAGACCATCGAAGGCATCACGAGCATCAGACCGTCTATGGTACTGCTGACGAGTCCGAACAACCCGACAGGAACCAACCTGCCATTGGACGATGTCAAGACATTGCTCGCCGTATGCGAGCGCACACAGGTTGCAGGCGCTCAGGAAGGCACGCATCCTGTGGTCATCATCGATGAGGCATACGTGGAGTTCCGCAATCCGGGAACGCCCTCTGCCGTATCCCTGATTCCCGAACATCGCAATCTTGCCGTTTCCAGAACCATGTCAAAGGCCTTCGCCTTTGCAGGAGCGCGAGTCGGCTATCTGGCAGCGGATGCAGGCATCATCGATTGCTTGAGAATCGTGCGCATGCCCTACCATTTGAGCGCAATCACCCAGGCGGCGGCTCTGGCTGCATTCGAACATACCGACCTTCAGCTCAAGCGCGTTGCCAAGCTGCGTCGCACCAGAGAAGAGACTGCAGCGTGGCTTAGAAGCCAGCACTATCATGGCAGCAATCTCGAAGTTGCAGATTCCGAATCGAACTTCCTGCTGTTTGGCACATTTGATGACCGCACACTCATCTTCGACAAGCTGCTCGAACGTGGCATACTGATTCGCGTGGTCGGACCTGATGGCTGGCTTCGAGTCTGCATGGGAACAGACGAGGAAATGTCCACCTTCAGAACGGCATTCACCGAAGTGCTGTCAGAGATAGACAATCAACAATAATCAAGCATGTACTATAGCGTGGAAGACCCGCATGGCTGATTTCGGCATCGAAAAAGTCAACCGGCTGAGTCGGAAGCGCTGTTGATAACCATGGACTGCCTACAATTCCATAGGGCATGTCATAAAGGAGCAACGGTATGAATCGCACAGCATCAATAACCCGCAACACCAGCGAGTCCCATGTTTCGCTCAGTGTGAATCTTGACGGTACAGGCGAGACTCATATTGACACGAGTGTGCCGTTCTACAACCATATGATGACTGCGCTTGGCAAGCATTCGCTGATTGATCTGGATATCAAGGCCAGCGGCGATACCGATATTGACGTGCATCACACGGTCGAGGACATCGCCATCGTCTTTGGCGAAGCCCTGAAGAAGGCTCTTGGTGACAAACGAGGCATTCGACGCTTTGCCGACGTGACCGTTCCTCTTGACGAGGCGCTGGCACGAGCGGTCATCGATATTTCCGGCAGACCGTATGTCGTGTGCACAGGCGAGCCCGAGGGCTTCGAATTCGCTCTGATCGGGGGACATTTCACCGGATCTCTGGTGCGTCATGTGATGGAATCCATCGCCTTGCATGCGGGCATCTGTCTGCACATGACATTGCTTGCAGGGCGCGACCCGCACCACATAGCAGAGGCAGAGTTCAAGGCCTTGGCTCGTGCCCTGCGTGTGGCAGTGGAATCCGATCCTCGTGTCACCGGCATTCCAAGCACGAAGGGAGCACTGTGAACGATTCTTCATCTGATGGAAACAGACACGATGGAAACCGGCCCGATGCGAACGGCCCTGTTGGAAACGGCCCTGATGCGAATAACTCGGGTTCCGAAGATCACGATGCTCATGAGAAAGACTCCAACAACCGCAACGCGCAAGAGATGAATGCGGCCAATGAGAAGAAGTCTCACGGCGACGGCGAGCAAGCAGATTCGCACAAGGCTTCTGCAGATTCACTGAGTGATGAAGAAATTGATGCCGCATTTGCCAGTTTCGAGGAGGATTTCAACAAACAGGTAGATGGTGATTTCAATTTCGGAGATGACGATACGATTCATCCGGCTGGAACCCATCGCAACGGTGCTGAGGATGATGCCGATTCCTCTGATCAAAGCGGCTCTGATTCCGAAGCGAATGCCTCTAACGACGTTCACGGGAGTGGAGCTGACGATTCCGGCAACCTCGGCGAAGACGGGACTGACGGGCTTGATATTGACCCTGACTTCACCAACGAACTTGAAGGTCTGATTGGTGACAAGGTCAAGGTTGCGGTGATCATTACACGCATCGCATCCGCCGAATTGTTGGCAGCGTTCTGTCGCATCTCCGATATTTCAGCGCGCTGCATCGAGTCGTCCGAAGGTGCCGTTGCCGTGCTCGATACGCATGAGGCGGACGGTCCTGAACATGCAGCTCAGGATTTGACCGATGTCGTCTCAGGTCTTTCCGTCGTTCTTGCGGTGAATAGAGCCAATAAACTCAACGCGACATTGTGGATGCGTGGCCAGTCAGGTGAGGAATTCGCTCCTCCCATCCTCTTCGCATCGAGTGCGCCGTTCGTTGAAGACATTATGATTGGCACGGTGAGCGTCGATTCCTTGAAGCAGAACGGCATCACTGTGGTCAATACCGATGACGTGGACCACGATCAGGCCATGGGCATCATCGCCCGGCATATGCGTCTTGGTCCTGATTCATCTGCGGGCGAGACAGGCGAATGAGCATGTTTCCAGAACGCGTACAGTATTGCAGTACCGTAGAGATCTTTCATTCCACTGCTGTGAGGAGCACCAATGACTTCCATCGTTGTTTTTGATTATGGCTTCGGCAATGTTCGCTCAATGGTTCGTGCACTCGTCAATGTCGGTGCAGATGTGACTCTGACATCAAATCACCGTGCCGCGATGGAAGCGGATGGTGTCGTCGTTCCTGGTGTCGGAGCGTTGGCGGCCTGTCTGGAAGGCCTGCGTGATGTAGGTGGCGAACAGGTCATCAAAGAGCGCTTGGCAGATGGCAGACCAGTCCTGGGCGTCTGCGTCGGCGAGCAGGTCATGTTCGAGTCTGGAGTCGAAAGGGGAATCCATGCCCAGGGTCTTGGGCTGATCGGCGGCAAGGTTGCACGGCTCGATGCTGACGTGGTTCCTCATACTGGGTGGAATACGGTTCAGGCAGCGGAAGGTACGACGCTGCTTCACGGCGTGGAACATGAACGTTTCTACTTCGTCCACTCATACGCGGCATTGGATGCACACGATGTTGACGTGGATGGCTTGGGCTCTGATCCCGGCATGGTGACACGCTGCAGCTATGGTCGGAGCAGTTTCGTCGCTGCCTATGAGCGTGGCCCACTGTCGGCGACCCAATTTCATCCCGAAAAATCCGCGCAGGCAGGCGCGCGACTGCTGAAGAATTGGATAGCCACTTTTCGCAATTTCTCGTGAGACGCTACCATAGCTATGTATGTGATGCGTTGAAAGGATATATTCATGCTGACTCTTCTTCCAGCAGTCGATGTGAGAAATGGCAAGGCCGTAAGACTTAGACAGGGCGCTTCGGGTTCAGAGACGGATTATGGCAGCCCCTTGGACGCTGCGAGAACATGGGTAGATGCCGGCGCTGAGTGGATTCATCTTGTGGACTTGGACGCCGCGTTTGGAACGGGCAACAACCGGAGCCAGCTGAAGGCCATCGCCAAGGAACTCGGTTCGAAGGTGCATATCGAAATGAGTGGCGGCATTCGAGACGATGAAAGTCTCGACGAGGCGCTCGATGCCGGAGCATCGCGAGTCAACATCGGTACGGCAGCATTGGAAAATCCAGACTGGACAGCGGAAGCGATCAAACGCTATGGCGACTGCGTTGCCGTCGGTCTGGACGTTCGCGGCCACACTCTGGCTGCTCGCGGCTGGACGCGCGAAGGTGGCGATTTGTTCGAGACCATCACCTTCCTTGATTCGGTTGGCTGTGAACGATATGTGGTGACCGATGTATCGCGAGATGGCATGATGAGCGGTCCCAACGTCGAGCTGCTTCGTGAAGTCGCAGAGTGCACGTCCGCGAACGTCACGGCATCAGGCGGCATCTCGTCGCTGAAGGACATCGAACACATAGCTGATCTGGAGGCTTTGGGAGTCGATTCTGCCATTCTTGGAAAATCTTTATATTCCGGCGCGTTCCGTCTTGAGGACGCGCTGAATCTCGCCCGCTAGATCTGTCCGGGGACAGCGTTGTCGGCAGATGTGCAGTGGCACTTAAGAAGCACCGGGTTCTCAGACACGCCGAAGCGTAGTATTAATTAGGAAATAAATGCATGGGAGCATAGCAGACATGGATAAACAGCAGGAGTTTGCGTTACGCACCGTTGAGGAACGCGATGTACGTTTCATTCGTTTGTGGTTCACCGATGTATTGGGAACGCTGAAATCCGTGGCGATAGCGCCGGCGGAGCTCGAAGCGGCATTTGAAGAGGGTCTGGGATTCGATGGATCTGCCATTGAGGGCATGACCAGAGTCTCGGAAGACGATATGATCGTCAAGCCTGATCCCTCGACTTTCCAGATTCTGCCTTGGCGAGGAGGCCCGCAGGGCACGGCGCGCATGTTCTGTGACATTCTGACGCCGGATGGTGAGCCAAGTCTCGGCGATCCGCGTCATGTGTTGAAGAGAGCGCTTTCGAAGGCCAAGGACAAGGGTTTCACTTTCTATGTGCATCCTGAGATTGAGTTCTATCTCTTTGAGCAGCAGGAAGATTGGTCGCAGGTACCCACGCCTATCGATCATGGCGGTTATTTCGATCATGTGCCACGCAGCCCAGGGATGGATTTCCGCCGTGCAACGGTGAACATGCTTGAACAGATGGGCATTTCAGTTGAATATTCCCACCATGAGGCAGGACCGGGGCAGAACGAGATCGATCTGCGATACGCCGATGCCCTCACCACAGCCGACAACATCATGACCTTCAGAACGGTGGTAAAAGAGGTATCGCTTGAACGTGGCATCCATGCCAGCTTCATGCCCAAGCCATTGTCTGATCAGCCGGGTTCGGGCATGCATACGCACCTGAGTCTTTTTGAAGGTGACGGTAATGCCTTCTACGAGGCTGGGCAGGAATTCAACATGTCGTTGACGGCGCGACAGTTCGCAGCTGGCATCCTTTACCATGCTGCAGAAATCACGGCGGTCACCGATCAGTATGTGAACTCGTACAAGCGGCTGTGGGGCGGTAACGAAGCTCCAAGCTATGTGTGCTGGGGTCATAACAACCGTTCCGCACTGTTGAGAATCCCTCAGTACAAGCCGGGCAAGGGCAATTCCGCTCGCATGGAATTCCGTGCGCTCGATCCTGTTACCAATCCGTATCTGGCATACTCCGTGTTGCTTGCTGCCGGGTTGGATGGCATCGAACAGCAGATGACGCTGACTGAGCCGACCAGCGACGATGTGTGGGAACTCACGGATGTGGAACGCCAGTCCATGGGCATCGAGCCACTGCCCGATTCTCTGGATGCGGCCTTGAAGATCATGGAGAAGTCCGAATTCGTTGCCGATGTGCTTGGCGAACACGCTTTTGAGTATTTCCTGCGCAACAAGCGCAAGGAATGGGATGAATACCGCTTGCAAGTCACCCCATACGAGCTTCAAAAATACTTACCGACGCTCTAAAAAATCCGCTTAGCGAGTTTTGTTGCCTTTTCACAGTAGACATGTCGATTTTTGGCCTGTCTCAGCTCAGATTTCAACGAATATGAGCCTGCATACTGTGGAAAGGCAACAAAACTCAATGGCTCGGGGAATTTTCCGTCGAATATGTTGAGATTTCGACTTATCAGTGTTCAATTTCGGCGTTGCTGGGGCTGTTTAATCCGCATCTTCTAGTGTTGCTCGTCAGTGACGGGGAACCAGTGCTTATATATGTACGAAAAGTTACGATTGCCGTAGCTCGAGCATGAGTCGCCTTTGCCGACCACGGCGGCCAGGGCTGCAGCATTGGGCTGATACGGGGTATAGATATAGAGCAGCGCCGTGGCACGGTTCTCAATGAACACCTTTGTGCCGCCACACGATGCTGTGGGACTGAAGGCTATGTAATTCAGTTGGCCTGCATGATAGGAATATTCGGAATCATGGGCGAGATAATATTTGAAGCGTTTGGCTGAGCCATAGACCTGGTTGAAGAATCCCGCATATTTCGGATCGCAACTGGCATCGTCAGGGCAGGAGAGTCCCATGGCGGATTTGTACTGCCACGCGCTGGGGTTGGTCGAGCTGACAAGCTGCTGTTCCTTCTGTAGCAAGGTGAGAAGAACTTTCTGATTGATGCCGCACGAGCGTGCCACGCCATCGATGATGGTTGCGGCAGACTGTGCCTTGCCACCCTTGTATGCCTTGCACAGTGAATCAGCGGCGATATCGGTGGTGTCCTGCTTGTAATTCTTGAGGCAGGAGCTGCCCTGGCAAGCATCGTTCCTTGCATTGAGAAAGCTCTGTACCGATGAGGCGTTCATGGTGGCACTATCGAAAAACTCGTCATCGCTGACGATCTTCCCCGGATTGAAATCATAGCGCGTGCTGAACAGTTCCTGACGTTGCTGCGCCTGCTGCACCGCAGCACGATACTGTTCCGAGCGAATGCCAAGCATGATTAAGGTCATGGCAAGAATGACTGCAATCGTCGAGCCTGAACACCATGCGATTCGCTTGCCGAACGACATCTTGCGCCATGTTCGGACTATGAAGCTGCTGCGCTTCCTGCGACTCGAGGAACGCTTGCGTCGGGATTGGTGTCTAGTCATCTTCATCATGCACCATAGTAGTGGAACACGTCAGGTTGGCAGGAACGATCATCTCTGCACCAATTTTCGTATGCGCTGCATGCTCACCGGCTGCGAGGTGCCGAGTTCCTGAGCCCAGAGCGAGACATAGAATTCCTCAAGCATCCACCGAGCCTGTTCAGCTTGGGCCACGAGCTGATCTCTGCGCTCGCCTGCCGGTTCGGACTGGGCCTTGCGTTGAGCGTCATTCACCATTCGTTGTGCCTGATCGGCCTCCCATGCCCAACGAACGTCGCGGGACTTGTCCTTCTTCGCCTTTTCCAGACGAATCAGGTCAGCATGGAGGAAGCGCTCAACATGGGGCAACTCGCATCCTGGGGTGTCTCTCACAAACCCTTGATGCACCAACGATGCCATATGCTCACGAATCGATTGCAGCACCGCCAGCAGGGGCAGATCGGCAGGACCTGAAATCGCTCTATCGATCTGGGCATAACGCTTCATGATGTGAATCACATCATGTGCCACGGCATAGACCGTATCCTCATAGACTTCATGCACGTCTTCGACTGCCTGCGCCAGTGCCTGATCGGATGTGATCCCATCAACATCGGGCAGCAGCCGCTTCACGGTTGCCCATTGCAAGTCCTGTATCAGTGCCTTCGTGCTCGGATATGGCGTTGCGGCAAGCATCAGCGCCTCTTCTCCCAGCCATCGAGACGAAATGCGATCGGCCGGAAGCTGCAGTGTCTTGACGGCGGCCTTCCACAACATTTGCGAATGCGATGTCGTGGTGGCCCCAGCCTGATGCAGCAGTCTGCTCTGTTCCACGGGTTTGCCCTCGCTCGCGGCTTCCGCAGCTTTCCTTCCCACCTGCTGCTTTGCTGCGGCTTCGGATTGTTCGGCAAAACGATGCTGCAGCTGTGTCAGGGATTTTCCAGATCCAAGAACCTTCACCTGCTGATGCCGCCGATGGCGTCCATGGTGAGGACTGTGCGCTGTCGAATCTTCAATCACGAATGTCATTCTGGTGTAGTCAGGCATGCGCTTGCGCTGTTCTGCATCGAATACGCTCGGATGAATCTGCGCATCCGATATTGCGATGGCAGCTTCGGTAAAGACCTGCGAGAATTCCGGCCATCGTGTGAGTGAATCCTCCGATGATTTTGAATCCGCATTATCCGTGTGATCGTTGCGCGATGTGCCCAGACCTGGAAGATGAGGATAGCGTTCGTCGATCCAGGTGCGAATCGCACGCGAAGTATCCGGCGCCGGAACGAATTGGACGCGCAACGCCTTGGGCAGGGATTTGATGGTCGAAAGAATGACATCATCAAGAAGGCCAGGAACATTCCACGTAAATGCTTCAGGTCTGAGTCTGGCAAGCAGCTTTACGGGAATGTGGACGCTCACACCGTCGTCAGGTGCCTGCGGATTGTATACATAGCTCAATCGCAGGCTGTATGTCGAGCCGTCGCTGGCTGTGCCCTTCCAATGATCTGGATAGTCGTCAAGATTGTGCGAAGTCGACGTTTGCAGACGATCGATCTTCGTTGGATCGAAATCGAGCAGATGGGGATTCTGGTCATGCTCGTGTTTCCACCAATGGGCGAGCGCAGCCACTGAGGTGATGCCATCTGGCAGCACCTGATCGTAGAAGTCGTAGAGATCCTCATCGTTCACTGTTTCGCCGACATTGCGCGTACGACTGCTTTCCTCGTCGGCATCATCAAGAACAGCGCGGTTGGCCTGTACGAATGTGTCATACGAGAATCGCTGCTGAACGTCGCCTTCGACCAAGCCTTGCCGAATCAAAAAATCTCGTGCCTCCACGGGATTGATGGAGCCCCACTGCACCGTTCTGCCCTGCACGATGGGCAAACCATAGAGCAGAACCTTGGAGCTGGCTATGGCAGAGCCATGGGAGGCAGCCCAGTGCGGTTCGGCATAGGTAACGCGCGTCAAAGAACCTGCGAGGGATTCCGCCCATTCGGGATCGATTTTCGCGGCATTGCGAGCCCACAGACGAGAGGTTTCAACCAGATCGGTCACCATCACCCACTCTGGAGTGGTTTTGGCAACTCCAGAGGCGGGGAACAGTGCGAAATGGGTGCCACGAGCACCCTGATACTCATTATGGGATGTTTTCTGCGCTCGTTTCATGGCCCGCGCCCGAGCAGCGCCATGCAAGCCTGCGAAATCCGAGGCCTTGGGCTCTCGAATCACCTGCATGCCCATATTTGAGAGGAGACCGGCCAGCATGGCACGATGAATGCCTTCGCCATCCCACGAGCATGCCAGACTGAACGCCGCCTGCTGATTCATGGGAAGCTGACGTATGGCCAAGTCAGGTCGCGAGCTTGGCAACGGTTCTCCCACCTTGAACTTGAGTTCATGACACATCTGAGCCAGCTGACGATAGAGATCACGCCACTGACGCATGCGCATATAGCTCATCATCTCGGATCTGCTCAAACGTCGCAGCGCTCCGTTGCCTGGATCCCCGTCAGCTTGGAAGAAGCGATCCCACATGTTCAGGGCCGTGAGAAAGTCGCTCGTCTGATCGACATATCTGTTATGAATCCGATCCGCTTCCTCACGCTTTTCCTGAGGGCGCTCGCGTGGATCCTGAAGGCTGAGAAAGGCGACGACAACCAAAACCGCTGCCAGGGTGTTCGGCGTGTTCTTGGCGGCTTCAATAACCATTCTGCCGAGTCGGATGTCAATCGGTATGCGAGCGAGTTGGCGACCTATCGAGGTAAGCCGAACATCGCTGTGCGAGCTCCTGTTCGCCGCTATTGCCTTCAACTCGGTCAGTTCGGTGAATCCGTCGGAGACGGCACGGATGTCAGGTGGGTCGATGAAGCCGAATTCGGTGACATCTCTGGCTGTTTTTGCCACGCCGACCGAAAGCATGTGAAGCACCACAGCGCCGAGGGAAGTTCTGAGAATCTCTGGTTCGGTGAATTTCGGCCTTGTCTCGAAATCCTGTGAGGAATACAGGCGTATGGCGATACCATCGGCGATTCGGCCACACCGTCCGGCGCGCTGGTTGGCACTCGCCTGCGAAATGTCTTCAATGGGCAGCCGCTGAACCTTTGCTGATTTCGAGTATCGGCTGATTCTAGCGGTTCCCGGGTCTACGACATAGCGGATTCCCGGCACGGTCAGCGAGGTTTCTGCAACATTGGTGGCGATCACGATGCGCTGATGAGCATGGTGATCGAATACCCTGTGCTGGTCCTTGGAAGAGAGCCTTGCAAACAGGGGGATGATCTCGATGGCATCGGGGCGGCGCATGTCGGCGGTTCGAGGTCCAAAATGCTTGTTCAGCGCGCTTTCGAACTCATGGATGTCGCGTTCGCCGGATGCAAAGACGAGAATGTCTCGCGCGCCCTGATCGTGGGCCGAAAGCGTCACCAATTCGGTGCACGCCCTGGCGACACCTTCAGAGATGTCCAAAGCGTCATCGTTGTCGTAGCTGTCACCGTTGGAGTGGCTGCCGTGGTGATCTGTGGAAAAGCGTTGATTGCCAGCGAATCCATCGACATGATTCATCAGGGCAGGGGGCTCATCCAAAGGTTCGTAGACGATTTGAACGGGGTAGGTTCGTCCGGACACTTCGATGATGGGCACCTTCGTGTGCAGAGCCCTTGCAAAATGTTTCTGAAACTTTTCAGAGTCGATGGTGGCTGACGTGACGATCAGCTTCAGGTCGCGACGCTGGGGGAGCAGAGCAGTCAGATATCCGAGCAGGAAGTCGATGTTCAGGCTGCGTTCATGCGCCTCATCGATGATGATGGTGTCATATGCGCTGAGTTTCGGATCCCGCTGTATCTGCGCGAGCAGAATGCCATCGGTGACCACTCGCAGGCGTGTCTTTGGCGAGCTTTCATCGGTGAATCGAACCTGGAAACCAACCTCGTCGCCGAGATGTACGCCGAGTTCGAGCGCGATGCGTTCGGCAACCGTTCTGGCTGCTATTCTACGAGGCTGGGTGTGAACGATTTGGTGGCCGTGAGTTCCCCTGCCCATCTGCAATACAATCTTGGGAATCTGGGTGGTCTTTCCTGAACCGGTCTGACCGGAAACGATAACGACCTGAGACTTGCGAACAGCCTGCTCGATTTCAGTTCGGGCGGCGCTGACCGGCAATTCCTGTGGATAATCAAACCTCATATGGCGAGATACTCCGTCTTGTCTTCTGGAAGCTGGCGTTCTGAGCCGGATGGACTGCTACCCGTATCGGATTGACTGATGTCTGCGACAGGGCTGCCATCGTGTGCGGTATCTCCATCTGGGCGCTGCACGCCTACATTGCGGTGAAGATGCAGGATTCTAAAACCCTTCGACGAAGCTGTCTTTTCAACGGTCCACGACTTGGTGCCTTCATCCGGGCCAGAGGACGCATTCAGCGTCGAATCGAGCCAGACCTTCAACGAGTCAGCTCCCAGATTCTTCTGCACGACCAGATACGCATCGCCACCTGCATTCACACGTGCGAGATAGCGCAAGAGCAGCGCGTGCAGATCGGCTTTTCCTATGCGGATTGGAGGATTCGACCATATCAGGTCGAAGCTCATGTCAGCGGGGAGCTGCTCAGGGGTGAATGCCGTCACATTCGAGAGTCCATTCACGCGTGCATTGTGAGCAGTGAGCTCAACGGCCCGTTCATTGACATCTACCGCAACGATCTGTGCATCTGGAGAGCCTTTCGCAAGGGAGAGCGCAATGGGACCCCAGCCGCATCCAAGATCGAGGAATCGGCCGTGCTCTGGAGCTTCCGGCGCATGCTTAAGCAACACCGACGTGCCCAGATCGACTCGATTCATGGAAAACACGCCGTGCGAGGTCTCAACGTTCATGGCGTGTCCGCGCAAGCTCACCGTGAGCGCTCGCCGGACGTCGGGTGTTTCAGGGTGTGCGGCGAAGTATTGCCCGGTAGCTGTGTTCTCTGGTGAAGCCATGACCTATCCCTGCCCTCTGCTTGCTGCATCATGCACTATGCGCCTTGCATCTTCTCCAACAAACATTCCATTGCCAGTGAACATGTCGCAACTCGTGATGATAATACAAGGAATATGGTAGGCGATGCGCGGATTTCCAAGTTCATAATCCTACCCGCATAGCGTAACCAGACCATAATTTCATCGTGAACCAGCAATGAATGCGCAGCAGAGGTGCAATTGAAGCAATTTTCTCAACAGGATGCAACACAGCGCAAGGCTGTGAACGTAACCGTATCGATCGACCCAGACGAGCTTGATTCCCAAGCGAAGGAACACGCTGACGATGTCTTGGCCAGCCATTCAGAGGTGCTTCATGACAGCCAAGGAACCGAGTACCTTCCCGAAGCATGGCAGGAGCGAGAGCAGCGCAATGAATTCCGGCATGTGACGGGCATTGGCGAGCTTGAAGACGTTACGGAAGTCGAATACCGCAAGGTTCGTCTCGAGCGCGTCGTGCTGGCTGGCGTATGGTCCAGCGCAGAAACGAGCTTTGCCAAGGCCGAGGAGTCCATGCGGGAGCTTGCTGCACTGGCACAGACCGCCGGCGCGCAGGTGCTCGACGGAGTGTTGCAGCAACGCGCCAAACTGGATTCGGCAACCTATGTCGGCTCAGGCAAGGCGTATGAATTGGCTGGACTCGTGGCACGGCTCGAAGCCGATACGATTATCGTTGACGATGATCTTCACCCTTCGCAGCGTCGTGCGCTTGAGGATGTGACCAAGGTCAAGGTCGTTGACAGAACGGCAGTCATCCTCGACATCTTCGCACAGCATGCAACCAGTCGAGAGGGCAAGGCTCAGATTGAACTCGCCCAGCTTGAATACATGCTTCCGCGACTTCGCGGCTGGGGAGGTTCTCTCTCCAGACAGGCTGGCGGTCAGGCGGCCGGTCAGGCCGGTGGTATCGGTTCGCGTGGCCCTGGTGAAACCAAGATTGAAATGGATCGGCGTGTGATTCGAACGCGAATCGCAAAATTGCGTCGTCAGATAGCGCGTATGGAACCGGCACGCAATATCAAGCGTGGCTCGCGCAAACGCTCTGACATGCCCACGGTTGCGGTCGTTGGATATACGAACGCCGGAAAGTCGTCACTCACGAATCGTCTTACCGGTTCAGGCGAGTTGGTGGAGAACGCTCTGTTCGCAACTTTGGACACCGCCGTACGCCGGGCCGAGACGCAGGATGGCCGCGTCTATGCGTACGTGGATACCGTCGGTTTTGTCAGACGTCTGCCGACCCAGTTGGTCGAGGCCTTCAAATCGACCTTGGAGGAGGCTGGTGTCGCAGACATCATCATCCATATCGTCGACGGTTCTCACCCCGATCCATTTTCGCAGATCGATGCCGTGAATGCGGTTCTGGAAGATATTCCGGGAGTGGCATCGATACCCCGCATCGTCGTATTCAACAAGATCGATGCGGTGAGCGATGTTGTCGCAGAACGTCTTCACCAACTCATGCCCTCTGCATATCTGGTGTCGGCGAGAACCGGCGAAGGCCTTACGGAGCTGAGAGAGGCCATTGAAAGTCTGCTGCCGGTTCCAGATGTCCATATAGATGCCGTTCTGCCGTATACCAGTGGTTCACTGGTGTCTGAAATACGTGAACGCGGCAGAGTGATGGATGTTGATTATCTTGATCGCGGCATTCATATTCAGGCCGACGTGGACAATAGACTTGCCGCCAGAGTGGTGGATCAGGCAGTCGAATAAACGTCAACTCGTCTCGTTAGAGTGGGACTGAATAACACAGAGAGCCCGGCCAATCTTCGGGTCATTTTAGAGAGGTTCAATATGGCGGATTCACGTTTTAGGACAACCAAATTAGCTATTGTTGGTGCGGGAGCGGTTGGTTCGACCTTGGCGTTTGCTGCCGCGCAGAGGGGCGTTGCGCGACAAATCGTTTTGGAGGATATCAACGCAAAGCGCGTTGAAGCAGAAGTTCTTGATATGCAGCATGGTTCAAGCTTCTATCCAACGGTGTCGATCGATGGTGCCGACGACCCTGAAATCTGCCGTGATGCCGATGTCATCGTCATCACTGCCGGTGCTCGCCAGAAGCCAGGCCAGTCCAGACTTGACTTGGCCGGTGCCACGATCAACATCATGAAGGCGATCATTCCGAACCTGGTCAAGGTCGCTCCCAACGCCATCTTCATGCTCATCACCAACCCCGTTGACATTGTCACTCATGTCTCCATGAAGCTCTCCGGCCTTCCTGCAGGTCAGATGTTCGGTTCGGGCACGAACCTGGATTCAGCCCGTCTTCGTTTCCTCATCGCTCAGCAGACCGGTGTGAACGTTAAGAACGTTCACGCATACATTGCCGGCGAACACGGTGACTCCGAAGTTCCTCTGTGGTCTTCGGCAACCATCGGTGGCGTTCCCATGTGCGAATGGAAGGCCCTTGACGGTCACGCCCAACTTGATGCGCAGACTCGTGAAAACATTCATCAAGAGGTCAAGAATGCCGCATACAAGATCATCGAAGGCAAGGGCGCAACGAACTATGCCATCGCCATGTCAGGTGTGGACATCATCGAATCCATCATGCATGACACCAACCGCGTTCTTCCGGTGAGTTCCTGGTTGAAGGACTTCCACGGCATTTCCGATGTATGCATGTCTGTTCCCAGCATTCTCAACCGTTCTGGCGTTAACACCCAGATCAATACGCCATTGAGTGATGACGAGCTTGCAGCCTTGACTCGGTCAGCTGAAACCTTGAAGGAAACGGCAAGCAAGTTCGGCTTCTGATTCCTTCAGTCTTCAACTTCAGTTGAAGGGGATGCTCTGACGGGCATCCCCTTTTTCATGCCTGCAGGAAAGCATGTCATCGAGTATATGGTCATCCCGTTATATGACCGGCGTTCGTCCTTTGCAATGCTCTCTTCGTGGACAGGGGTGGTGGTTGAGGCACATTGCTTGTATGGTTAACAGTCCAGGGAACGGAGGGGCATGGATTCGGCACGAGAACAGGAAATCGAGCAACAGACCAGAGCGCATCAGAGGACGCTGACACTAACGTTGGGCTTGACCCTCACGGTCTTCATCGCTGAACTCGTCGGAGTCATCCTTACTGGTAGTCTTGCACTGCTGGTTGATGTCGGTCATATGCTCACCGATGTCACGGTGCTCGTAGCCTCTACCATCACGGCAGTCCTGATGAGACGACGTCCAACTGCGAGCAAGACGTGGGGATGGGCGCGTCTGGAAGTGATTACCGCAGCAGCAGGTTCCACCATTCTTCTCTTGGTCGGCGGCTATGCGTGCATTGAATCGGCATTGCGATTGTTCGGTGTCGAAGAGGAGCACGTTCACGATATCGGGCTGATGCTGGTCTTTGGCTTGATTGGTCTTTCAGCCAACCTTGTCTCCCTTGTCATTCTTCGATCCTCGCATAAAGACAATCTGAACATGCATGCAGCCTTCCTGGAAGTCATGAATGATGCGCTTGGTTCGGTGGGTGTCATCGTTGCGGCTCTTATGGTCATGTACTTGGGCTGGACGGATGCCGATGCCCTGATCGGCGGAGCGATAGCGCTGCTGATGATTCCTCGAGCGATTCGATTGATCACCAAAAGTCTGAAGGTGCTGCTTGAGGAGACTCCCCATGGGCTTGATCTGAAGGCTGTGCGCAAGCATCTTGCCCGAGTCCCTGGAGTCGTGGCAGTCCATGATCTCCATGCCAGCACCGTGGCGACAGGCATGACCCAGCTCAGCGCGCACATTGTGGTGAACGGCAATCTTTCTGACGGTCAGCGCGCTGAAATTCTTCGCAGCATGCAGATGTGCCTTCGCACGCATTTTCCAGTCAGCATCGATCACACCACCTTCCAGATTGAGCCTGAAGGTTATGAGCAACGCTATGAAAGCACGATGCATATTCATGCATAGGCGGTTCGTGGCCGCTACTTCATCTATAAACGCCTCTTCATAGCTATCTCGTCATAGGTATTCGGTTATCGGTATTTTGTCTTGGGCATCTTATCTGACCGGCACGGTGTGGAAGTGCTTAGGTGGGGAAGTCACAGGTGTGGAAGTGCTTAGATCTTTCGCAGCACGGTAACGACGATGCCCATGATGGTGGCGTGGGTACCATCGATCGGTGAGTATGCAGGATTGTGGGGCATCAGCCATACGTGGCCGTGGTCCTGACGGAAGGTCTTCACGGTGGCTTCGTCATCCAGAAGCGCTGCCACGATTTCTCCGGTCTGAGCGGTGTTCTGCTCGCGAACTACTACAAAATCACCGTCACATATGGCGGCGTCGATCATCGAATCACCATGCACTTCAAGCATGAAGAGATTGCCAGATCCTGTGAGTCGCTGGGGCAGTCGCATCACATCATCAACGTGCTGTTCGGCTGTGATGGGAGCACCTGCGGCAATGCGGCCCACCAAAGGTACATCCCGCGATTCGGCAATCGATGGATTTTCAGATTCCATCGAAGGGAAGGGCAGAATTGTCGCAATGTGCGGCTGATCGTTCGGGGTTGAAGCTGAGGTGCTGGACTGCTTGGCTTGAAGCCGTTGCTCGAACTCGCTGGCCGCATCTTCTGCCTTGTGCTGCGCCGCTGAAGGGGAATCGTCAATCTCTGTGGCATGCAGATCTTCCACGAGTTCAATGGCACGACCCTTATTGGCGCTGATTCGGATATAACCCTTTTCTTCGAGCGTGCCCAGCTGGTGCTTGACCGATGAAGTGCTTTTGAGACCGGCTGCGTTGCCTATTTCACGAAACGATGGAGCATAGCCGTGTTCGCTGACATGTTTGCGAATGGCCTGAAGCACCAATTGCTGACGTTGAGAAAGAGCGTTCGAGCCCTTGCCGAGCGTGGCTGCATCGTCGCCATGCGCAGACGCATCATCGTTGTGGCCGGGCACAGGCTTGTGGTCGGCGGCAGTGTGATGGATGGACGCCGCTTCGTTGCTCTGGGGGCGGAACGGGATGGTGCTCACGAGTGGGTTCCTTTCAATCGACACTCATGATTCTACCGTGACAATTCTGTGAAATCAAACATATGTTCGAAATTAGGCTTGGAAATATCGTGAGACTATGCCACAATGAGAACATACGTTCGATAGAACAAATGTTCGAAGGAGTCAATATGTCGATGACGATGCAAATTGGAGAATTTCTGCCATCATCTGACGGCGTGCATACCTGTAAGGCTGTCCGTGGCAGTCGCACGCGGATGAGGCTTACTCGTCGTGGAAAGATTGTTACTGGGCTGCTTGCCGCCACACTGTGCTTTGCCGGTTTGACCGTCGGCGTCAAGCAGGCTGAGTCTTCCATACCGCCTCAGCAGGTGACGAGCTACACGGTTCGTCCCGGCGAGACCATGTGGCAGTACGCCTCGGATATCACGCCATCCGGCGGTGACGTCAACGAGACCATCGATAAGCTGATGAAGCTGAACAATCTGCATTCCACCTCATTGCAGGCCGGGGAGCGTCTCATCGTTCCTCAGCAGTAGGATTTCGTCGGTTTCACGGGATTTTCACCATTCCATTCATTCACAGCGATGAAGAGTGAGGGCAGTAGACTACTGTGGTATCTATGCATTGTCCTTTTTGCCAGAATTCAGAAACGAAAGTCGTGGATACCCGTATCAGCGACGATGGCTTCGCCATCCGTAGACGTCGCGAATGCCCGAAATGTGGCAGACGTTTCACCACGGTAGAGACATCGAGTCTCATGGTACTGAAGCGTTCGGGGAATGCAGAGGCATTCAATAGGGACAAAGTCATTTCCGGCGTGCGAAAAGCATGTCAGGGCAGACCCATCAACGAGGATGATCTCCGGGCTCTCGGACAAAAGGTCGAGGAAGATTTGCGTTCGCTTGGTGCCGCGCAGGTTGATTCCGATGAAGTCGGCAGGGCCATACTCAAGCCCTTGCGAAAGCTTGATGAAGTCGCATACCTGCGCTTCGCCAGCGTCTATCAGAATTTCAATGGTCTGACAGATTTTGAGCACGCCATCGAAGATCTCAGAAGCGAAGACAACGCCGACCGGCACTGATCATTGCGGGTGACACCATTACTTGGTGACCACACCGCTCACCATGTGGCTCTAGATAGAAGCCGGATATAAGGCTGGCCGCATTCCTAAGAAAGCGGCCAGCCATTCGTTACGCCTGCGTCGTCATGGTGGACGCGCAACGCACAGAGCTATTGCAGTGTTCTCATGCGAATTCTGCCGTACAGGTCCTGCAATGCCTTGAAGGCGTCTGCGCTGGGCATGCTGGAAACATCAGTGACCACATATCCCAATTCGCCTTCCGTCGCCAGAGATTGTGCGTTCACATTGATGTTCTCTTCACCAAGAATCCGGTTCACCTGAGCGAGTACTCCAGGCAGATTCTTATGAAGATGTGCGATGCGTGTAATGCCAGAAACTGTACCCAAGGTGAGTTCCGGCACATTCACCGAAAGTGTCGTGGATCCCTTTTCCCAGTAGTCCAGCAGTCGTTGAGACACGAAATGCCCTATCGATTCCTGCGCTTCGAGGGTGGAACCGCCAATATGCGGTGTCAGGATGACATTGTCTTCCTTGTTCAACGAGGTGTCGAAGGCATCCCCACTTTTGCGAGGTTCCTTGGGGAACACGTCGATGGCAGCTCCTGCAAGATGACCGGATTCGAGATGGCGTTTCAGCGCATCGAGATCTGCGACGAATCCTCGTGAAATGTTGATGAATATGGAACCCTGCTTCATATGCGAGAACTGATCTTCACCAAAGAAACCTGTATTGGACTTGCGTCCGTCAACGTGCAATGTCACCGCATCGGACTGGAGCAGCAGCTCTTCCAGGCTCCCCGCCCGATGTGCGTTGCCCAGGGCGAGCTTCTCGTCGATGTCGTAGAAGACCACGCGCATGCCCAAGGCTTCCGCCAGAACGGAAAGCTGTGCACCGATATTGCCGTAACCGATGATTCCTAAAGTCTTGCCACGTACTTCATGCGAACCCGAGGCAGACTTATCCCATACACCATCGCGCATGCGATTCGAATGTGCGGGGATTCTCCTCATCAGACTGATGATGTCGCTGATGACCAGTTCCACCACGGATCGCGTGTTCGAATATGGCGCATTGAAGACTGCGATGCCTTGCGTTCCGGCGTAGTTTACATCGACCTGGTTTGTTCCGATGCAGAAGCAACCGATGGCGGTCAGACCGGGACGCGCATCAAGAACGCGTTTCGTGACATTGGTTTTGGAACGAATTCCAAGAATGTCCACGTCGTCAAGAGCCTCGATCAGATCATCCTCGTCGAGTGCCCCTGGCTGCGTATCGACTTCAAACCCATGGTTGCGCAACGATTCGGCCGCAAAAGGATGGATGTTTTCAAGTAGCAGAGCTTTAGGCATATTCCATACCTTATAATGGGAGGTCGTCAGTATCGTGCTGTGTTCGAATGATGACGAGCTTTTGTGTCGGCCGCGTCATCGAAACATAGAGATCGGAAGCCGCGACGATACGAGACGGAGCATTGTTCTCCATGAGTCCTGGTTCGACAAGAATCACCGCATCGAATTCCAGCCCTTTGACTTCCTCCGTGCTGTAGACGCCGATCTGTCTGTCCCACGAATGCTGGGATTGAAGGCGGGAGCGGTCTTCAGCAGGCACATGCGTGTCGATGTAGACATCAAGGTCATGAGAGATGCCGGGTATCATGCTTGGGTCAGCGATGATCGCTATGCGCCCACTGCCATCAGACAAAACAAACTGTGGTCGCAGCGCATCCAGCTCCTTGAATATGCTCGAAGGCAAGTCTGAGGGCTTTTCGACGGTGACGCGCTGCACGGAATCGGGAATGGCTCGAACCGCATTCACGGTTGAAATATAAAGCCCTTCCTGCTTGGCAAAGCGTGAAGACAGGGAGGAAACCTCTTGTGGGTTGCGGTAGTTGATGCTGAGCTCGTTCAGCGTCCAATTGTGTTCCCCGAAGAGGGGGGTCATGGTCTTCTGCCATGATCTGGAACCTCCCAGAGCCGATGTCTGCGCAACGTCACCAACAATCGTGAACGAACGTGTCGGGCATCTGCGAATGAGCATGCGCCAGTCCATGGGGCTCAGCTCCTGAGCCTCGTCAACCACGATATGGCCATAGGTCCACTCTCGATCCGATGCTGCACGTTGGGCCATGGTTTCGTCATCGTCGGTCGTCATCTGGTCGACCAGCATCTGTGAAGTGACAATGCCATTGCCAATGCCAGCCTGCCCGAGTGTTTCTGAGGCAATCTGCTCATTGAGAGCGCGTGTTGATGCCTGAGCGGAGGAATTCACCACGCTCTTGGGATCGGGACCGAGCACATCCATCGCCTCGTCCAGCAGGGGGATGTCGGAAGCCGTGAACGGCGAACCATGCGGACGGCTGAGCATATGGATCTCTTCGTTGCTGAGCCAAGGCGCATAACGTCTCAAATGTTCAGGTTTTGCCCACATGTCTGACAGGAGCCAGGCCGCGTTCATGGGAAGCCATGCAAGGTTCAGCGTCCTGCGTACGTCATCGTTGAGACGGAACACGGATTGAGCGTGCGAGAGTTCAGACTGCTCTGGAGTGTAATCGAGCTGCTCGGCATATCTGCTGGTCAGCGCATGCATCATCGAGCGCACGAATGTCTTTCGCGCCTTGTTATGCGGTTGATGCGTCCGAAGTGCGTCGCCCTGAGCCTGTTCGATGTCTGATTGCACGATGGGTACGAGCAAGCCATTCACATGAATGCTTGGCAACACCGGGGGAATTCTGACACGTGCGGCCACCGCATTGGCGATGGCTTGCCTCATGCGAATATCGCCTTTCAAAGCGGCAGCCCGTGGCAATTCCTTCGCGGTGGCTACGACTCCTGGAATCAGATCGCCGATGGTTCGGCTGATGACGCCCGTTTCTCCCAGAGAGGGCAGCACTTGGTCGATATAGTGCAGAAATGCAGAGCTGGGTCCGATGATCAGCACGCCCGAACGTTGCAGTGTGCGGCGATGGGTATAGAGCAGATATGCAGCACGATGCAGGGCGACTGCGGTCTTGCCGGTGCCAGGGCCACCTTGCACCACCACTGCGTGTGCCATGTCTGATCGGATGATTCGATCCTGTTCAGCCTGGATGGTGGCCACGATGTCGGTCATCTTGCCGGTGCGTCGTGAACTCAGAGAAGCCAGCAATGCGCCCTCGCCGGTGAGGGTGCCCGATTGCGACGCCTGATTGACGGTGGGGGCGTTCATGTCGAGAATTTCATCTTCGATGGCTACGACATCACGAAAGCTCAGCGTGATATGCCGACGCATCACGATATCTCCATGATGTGAAGGAGTGGCCTCGTAGAAGGGGCGAGCGGCATCGGCTCGCCAATCGGTAAGAATGGGCTCGTGATCCTCGCTTGACAATCCAATTCGCCCTACATAGCGATGTTCGCCCTGAGTATTGTCCAATCTGCCGAACACGAGTCGATCCTCTACCGCTCGCAGCTGGGCCAGACGATCCTCGTACAGGGTCGCGAAGGAATCGCGCTCGGTGCGCTGGGTCGGTGAGCCATGCGATCCCGCAGCGCGGACGGTATCGAGTCGTGAACGAATCTGGGTGCGTAATGAATCCAGGCGTGCGTACGCGCGATCGGTTGCGAGTTGTTCATCCTGCAATTGGGAAGAGTATTGCGACATTCGTATCCATTCCTCTTACAAAACTGGACAATCCAATATATCGCACAGCCTCGTCATTGATCTGACATGCATCAGGGCTAGGAAATTGTGAGCTTTCCAACAGAATGGGCAAGTGAGTGCATATTTTGTTAATAAGTGGGGGAAAGTGGAGTGTTATGGGGTAAAGTGGGGAAACAGTGACGACTGGTGAGCGATCCGATGGATGGGGGTGCGACATGACGGACGACTTCGTTCGCAATGAGCAGCCCGATTCCACTCAGGAAAGTCGGACACGCCAGCAAGAACAGGGCTCGAATCTTCACGATGCCCAGTCTTCCTCTCAATCGCCAAGATCCGCCGATCAGGGCAATGGCTTCGACATGCC
Source organism: Bifidobacterium sp. WK041_4_12 (assembly GCF_041080795.1). Classification (NCBI taxonomy): domain Bacteria; kingdom Bacillati; phylum Actinomycetota; class Actinomycetes; order Bifidobacteriales; family Bifidobacteriaceae; genus Bifidobacterium; species Bifidobacterium aquikefiricola. The sequence continues at coordinate 950,437 of NZ_CP129674.1, forward strand.
GGCACTGTTGCTGGGAACATATACGCCAAAAATCGATGACAAGGGCCGCATGGCCCTTCCCGCAAAGCTGCGCTCGCAATTCGGCGATGGACTGGTCATGGCTCGTGGTCAGGAGCGATGCGTCTATCTGCTGCCGCAAAGCGAGTTCCGACGCGTTGCCGTGCAGATTCAACGTACGTCAATGGGCAACAAGGCTGCTCGCGACTATCTTCGCGTATTCCTTTCAGGCGCCGTTGACGAAGTGCCCGACAAGCAGGGCCGAGTGCTGGTTCCACAGATGCTTCGCTCATATGCGCACTTGAACACCGACGTGGTCGTCATCGGAGTCGGCACTCGCGCCGAGCTCTGGGATAGTGCCTCATGGCAGAGCTATCTCGACAGCAAGGAACAGGGATATTCCGACATAGCCGACGACGTGCTTCCGGAGGTGGGATTCTGATGACGGATTTGAATGCCATACATCAGCCGGTGCTGCTGAACGAGTGCGTAGACCTCGTTACTCCCGCGCTCGCCCATAGTGATGCCATCGTAGTGGACTGCACGCTTGGACTGGCTGGGCATGCGATAGCATTCCTGAAATCCTCTCCCGACGCGCAACTCATCGGCATTGACCGCGACGAGGAAGCGCTGCATCTGGCCACCGAACGCATGGAGCAGGAAGGTCTTTCAAACAGATTCATTCCCGTTCATGCCGCCTTCGATGATTTCGACAAGGTGCTCGAAAGCAAGGGCATACGGCAGGTCGACGCGGCCTTCATGGATCTGGGGCTGTCAAGTCTGCAGATTGACGAGACCTCCCGCGGCTTTTCCTATGCGCATGACGCTCCACTCGATATGCGCATGGATACGACGCAGACTCTTACGGCGGCAGAGGTCCTTGCACGCTACTCCGTGCAACAGCTGACTACGATTTTTCGAGAATACGGTGAAGAGCGCTTCAGCAGGCCGATTGCGAGAGCGATTGTTGAACGGCGCGAATCACAGCCGTTGCTGACCTCGAAGGATTTGAACGAGCTTGTGGACAGCACAGTGCCCCATGCACATCGGCCCGCAGGAAACCCGGCGAAACGGGTCTTTCAGGCATTGCGCATCGAGGTCAACGGAGAACTGGAGAAACTGTCGCGAACCCTGCCTCAGATTGCAATGCGACTGAAGATGCACGGTCGGATCGTCGTCGAATCCTATCACTCCCTCGAAGATCGAACCGTCAAGCGTTTCATGACGGCCGGTACGCGAGTGAACGTGCCCCCGGGCTTGCCGGTCATTCCGATGGAGGCACAGCCATATTTCAAGGATCTGACGCACGGTGCAATCAAGGCAGACGAAACGCAGATTGAAGAGAACCCACGGTCGGCATCGGTGAGACTGAGAGCAGTCGAGCTGATACGCCACATTCCCGAGCACGCATTGAAGCACTACGAGGAGCACGGAAAGGAAAGGGAATAAATGCCTGCAGCAGCAAGACGCATACAGTCCGGTGCGAGACGCGAGAAGCGTCGTCCGGATTCACAGCAGCACGAGACGAGACCTGAACTGCAGCTGTTGACGAATCGTCGCGCCAATCAGCACAACCTTTCCGAACGAGCACAGCAACTCATTCATTGGACACGAACCCGTAGAACCCCGATGTTCCACTTCATGATTGCGTTCATAGTGCTGGGTGCGAGCCTTATCGGTTCATTGATGTTGAGAACGCAGATGATGGAGGACTCATTCCAGGCGACACGAGAGCAGCAGTCGATCAGCCGTCTGACCCAAGACATCGAGGATGATCGCAGCACACTCGACGGGCTGCAGGCATCCTTGCCCGACAAGGCGCAGAACATGGGCATGGTACCGCAGCAGAGTTCGATTTCGATTGATTTGCAAGGCTATAAGGCTACTCAGAGTTCGGGAGACAAACAATGAACGTACCCCTTATCGTCTGGTGGAAGAACGCCACACAGTTCATGAAACGCACGGTATGCGTGGCGGCCATCATCGCTCTGGTTGCGTCCGGGGCGGTCATCAAGCTGACGTATATTCAGCTCATTGCCGGAAAGACCACCGCTGAGGCGGCCACGGCAAGCCGGACGCTGAGCACCACGATCAGCGCTCAGCGTGGCAGCATCACCGATACGAACGGCATTGTCCTTGCACAAAGCGTCGAACGATACACGATCATCGGCGATCCGAAGATGGCATCCACCTTCGAGCCGACAACGTGCACCAAGGCAACCAAAGACAACTGCCAAAGCATTGATGGCAAGCCGGTTGGAACGACAGGACCGGCGGCAGTCGCAAAGCTGCTTGCTCCCGTGCTCGGCATGAACGCGATGGAGCTCGGCGCAATGCTGACCGGTGACAACCAGTATGTGGTCATCAAGAAGGATGTCGTTCCGACGGTGAAGCGCGCCATCGATGCGTTGAATCTCAGCGGTATCATCACGGCTCAGCTCACCACCGACCGCGTCTATCCGAACGGCACGCTCATGGGTTCGCTGCTCGGCGGCGTCGATGATGCAGGAACCGGTGTGGCTGGCATAGAGCAGATGGAGAACAAGCTGCTCACCGGAACTGATGGATACACGAAATATCAGCGAGGCAACGATGGACAGCAGATTCCAGGCACCCAGACGGAATCCGTCCCGGCAGTCAATGGCGATAACGTTCAGCTCACCATTGACAGGGACGTGCAATGGTATGTCGAACAGACCTTGGAGCAGGCCGAGGAGAAATACAAGGCAGAATGGGCGGTCGCTACGGTTCAGGAAGTCTCAACCGGAAAGATTCTCGCACTTGCCGATACCGCCACCGAGGAGGCGGGAAGCTCTGCCGCCAAGCTCAATCCATCGCACGCGGTGACCGAAACCTTTGAGCCTGGATCGGTGGGCAAGCTGATTACGCTCTCCGGGTTGCTGCAGGAAAAGCAGCAGACCATGGACAGCAATTTCAGCGTTCCATACAGCATCGATGTGAATGGGCAGACATATCATGATGCCGAGTCTCACCCTACCGAACATTGGACTCTCGCCGGAATTCTGCAGCAGTCTTCCAATGTTGGCGTGATTATGGCTTCCTCCAAATATTCGCCGGCTCAGCGATACTCCTACCTCACCAAATTTGGCATCGGCCAGTCTTCCGGAATGGGACTGCCCGGTGAATCCGATGGATTGCTTTCGAAAGATTCCAGCTGGGATAAGCGCACGCAGAACACGGTGCTCTTCGGTCAGGGATATGCGACGAACGTGCTGCAGCTCAGCAACGTGGCAGCAACGATTGCCAATAAAGGCGTCAAGAATCAGCAGTCGATCATCGCCAATGTCAAGGACGAGAATGGAAAGGCGCTTTCTGTACAGACGCCACAGTCAACACGCGTGATCGACCCTTCCGTCGCTTCACAGATGATGAACGCCATGGAGTCCGTTGGCGAGAACTACAACAGAATAGCAGGGGTATCGGGTTATCGCGTTGCTGCGAAGACCGGCACTGCGGAGGTAGCTGGAGCCAACGGCGCATTGACGGGTATCGTCGCCGATTGGGTCGGTGCGCTGCCCGCCGACAATCCCAGGTTCGTTGTCTCGGTGGTCTTGAAGAATCCGGAAGGCATGTACGGTGGCTTGACTGCAGGTCCGGTTTTTGCCCAAATTGGTGAATTCCTTATGCAGAAATATGAAGTTCCTACATCGTCACCGCGCACAGGTGCTATTCCAGTAACTTGGTGAGCATGTGCGTGGCCGATTCGATGATGAGGAAATCACCACCGAGTTCGACAGTATGGGCTCGTTATCTGTGAGAAGAGAGGCTGGACAGTGAGTTCATTAGGCGAAACCATGTCACAGAGAATGACTTTGGGCTACCTCGGCAATCATTACGGCCTTGCAGTACAGCCCAGATTCTGTGAACCAGTGACGATAACCTCCTTGTCAGACGATGCCCATTCTGTGCGACCAGGGGCACTGTTCGTACCATCTCAGACTCGAGTCTCTGCCGCTGACATTGCCATGGCACAGTCTCGTGGAGCCTATGCCATGGTTCTGCCCCAGGCTCAGGGAACGGCTGCCAGCAACATCCAGATTCCGTTATTGCTAGGCAGTCTGGATGCAAAGCAGATTGGACAGCTCGCTTCGGATGTTGCAGGCAAACCATCCGAATCATTGGCAATCTTTGCGATAGCCGATTCCGAGGGCGGCAAGTATGTCGACAAGCTGGCGGAATTTCTTCATGTTCTCGGCAATCCTGTGGGCGTGGTGAGCTCAGAGGGTTCATACTCCCTAGACCGTCCACTGGAATTGAACTATCCCATCAGCATGTTCGACATGGAACGGCTGATGTCGGTATGCCTTGAAGACGGTGCGGCTGCACTGGTGATAGCAGTCAATCCACAGACTTTGAAGCCTCATGCATTGCAGGCGGTGCAGGTTGATGTCGTGAGCATGGTCTCTCCACATTCCGCTTCGACGAGCGTCTCTGCTGCCCGGGCAAGAGAGGCAGCCGACAGGGCTGTGAAGAAGGGCGATAAACAGGCCGATGCCACGCAGACGGTCGTCATTGCATCTGACGATATGAAGTCTGAAGCCATGAAGTCTGAAGCCATGAAGGGCGACAAAGACAGTCAGCATGACAAGAGGCACGACTCGGCACCTGGCACCAACAGAAGCAAGATACGCCAGGCTGAGCAGCGCAGGCTGGAGCAAATCTGCACCACCTATGGGCTGAGCATCACCAAGAATACCAAGGTCGCTGCAAGAACCGACGAGTCCGACTCACTGTCACTGCAGGCGGGCATCAGCGAAGATAGTGAATCACAGCGTCAGCTGTCACTGAGCATTTCGATGACCATGGCAGCAGGTGTTCGAAGAAATAACATTAAGAGCGCAATACGCGTCGCCAAAGAGCTATCTTGAGGAGAACATTGAACAAGCGGGGTTACGACATGGCAGATGATGCCAAGGATTCTCAGCAACAGTCAGCATCAGACACGAGTCTGCTTCCCCGACAGGGAGCGTCTGACAAATCTGGCATGAACCGAGAGCCTGAGATGATGCCTATGAGCATTGACGAAATAGCACGCTCGGTCTCAGGCATCGCTGACTTCAAGGGTGACCAGATTATCACCAGTGTGACAACCGATTCACGAACTGCGAGCACAGGCTCGTTGTTCGTTGCCATTCCAGGCGCACGAGTCGATGGGCACGACTTCGTGTCCGTGGCCGCTCGCCAAGGCGCGGTCGCAGCTTTGGTCGAACATAAGGTTGACAACACTGACATGGCGCAGATTGTCGTTGACGATACGGTCAAGGCACTCGGATTGCTGGCTCGCCATAATATCGACCGGCGGCGAGAGTTGCCTGATCCCTTTACCATTATCGGCATAACCGGCTCTGTAGGGAAGACCACCACGAAGGATCTGCTCTTTTCGCTGCTCTCTCGTCTTGGAAACACCGTGTCGCCGGTTGGGTCGTTCAACAATGAGATTGGATTGCCCCTGACCGCCCTCAAGGTTCATGCATCCACCCGATTCTTCACTGCTGAAATGGGCGCCTCTCATATCGGCGACATCAATTACCTCACCAGCATCGCTCCTCCTGACATATCGATCGCGCTGATCGTCGGAGTGGCGCATCTTGGCGAATTCGGTTCGGTAGACAACATCGCGACAGCCAAGAGTGAAATCATCCAAAACCTGCTGCCGGGAGGCATCTCGGTGCTCAACGCCGACGATCCGCGAGTCAGCGCCATGAGACGATACTCTCCTGGAAAGATTCTGTGGTTCGGTGAAGAGGGGAGTCACCTTCCTGAAGATTCGCATATGAACATGTATGCCACCGACATTCACACCGATGATCTGGACCGTCCGACATTCCTCATGCATGCGCAGGATGAAGCTGTCACAGCGCAGCCTGCCAACTCGGTGAAGGAAGAGACGCATCAGGTTACCTTGGGCATTCGTGGAACGCATAATGTGATGAATGCCCTCGCCGCTTCTGCGGTCGCCCATGAACTGGGATTGTCGTTGCCTGACATTGCGCAGGTGCTCGGCACGCAGGAACGAATCAGTCCTCATCGCATGGCGGTATCGAAGGTTGAGTCCCAAGGATCGTCCTTCACGCTCATCGATGATTCGTTCAATGCCAATCCCACTTCAGTCACTGCAGGAGTGCTGGGATTGGCCGATTGGGGAGCGAGTCAGCGGATTCGCCCATATCGTGTGGCCGTCCTCGGAGCGATGCTCGAGCTTGGCGCTGACGAAAAGCGGCTGCATGCCGACATGGGTGCACTCTGCGTGAAGCAGCACATCGACCGGCTGATTGCCATTGGTGGCAATGACGAGCTCAATGCCCTTGCGCGCGACATCGTCGATGGTGCCGAGACGGCTGTTGCGGCAGAGCGTGACGCTGCTATGGACGTTCCAGCAGATGGTGCGGATGGCAATGCGGTTACGACCAGTTCGTTCGCGGGGAGCATTGACGAGGCCGAGACAATGGTTGCCCAGGCATCCGCCGAACATCCCCATACCGTCGTTCTGCTCAAAGGTTCGCATGCTTCGGGGCTCAGCGTTCTTGCCGATCGCTGGACTGCACCGGCCAAGGTGTTGCAATCATGAACAATCCTTGCACCATCACGCATGGTCTGCACACAAGAGTTGCCCGTCTGAATCCACGAAGGTATCAGGGGTCATCGTACGATGGAGAACAGGAAGCAATGAACGGGGGACACAAGTGATCTCAATCATTATCGGAATTGTGGTTTCTCTGGCAGTGACGGTGATCGGCACGCCTCTCCTCATCAAGCTTGTGCACCGCCTGCATTATGGTCAGTACATTCGCCAGGATGGTCCCAAATCGCATCTGGTCAAGCGTGGAACACCAACCATGGGCGGCGTGATCATCAACCTCGCGATCATTCTTGGTTGGGTCGCATCCGCCCTGTATCGGTTCTTCTTCTACCACACGGCACCCTCATGGTCGGCAATTCTTGTGCTCTTTGCCATGGTTTCCATGGGATTGCTCGGCTTCATCGATGATTTTGCCAAGGTGAGGAAGAAGCAGAATCTCGGGCTTTCCGTGTCCGCCAAATTCCTGGGGCAGGTTGTCTTCGCAACCATCTATGCCGTGCTTGCCCTCATCATCCCCACCAAGTCAGGCTTCCCCAGCGCTCAGGCAGGAATGGCCTTCATCGAGAAGCCGTTCTTCAATTTTGATTTCGCTGGCCGATTCCTCGCCATTGTCATCTTCGTGATATGGGTCAATTTCCTGATGGCCGCGTGGACCAATGCCGTCAATCTCAACGATGGCTTGGATGGACTCGCATCCGGCAGCTCGATGATTGCCTTCGTCGGCTATGCCATCATCGCCTTCTGGGAAAGCTACCACATCAAAGGTGGCGTGCATCTGGGATTCTCATACGCCGTTTCTGACCCTCTGGATCTCTCGATCATCGCTGTCTGCGCCGCAACGGCCTGCTTCGGGTTTCTCTGGTTTAACACCAAGCCAGCAACGATTTTCATGGGAGACACCGGTTCGCTTGCCTTGGGCGGACTGTTTGCAGCCATCTCCATCGCCACCCATACCGAATTCCTTGCGATTATCATGGGTGGGCTGTTCGTCGTCGAAGCCATGTCTGACGTGATTCAAGTCGGCTATTTCAAGATGACGCACAAGCGCGTGTTCAAGATGGCTCCAATCCACCATCATTTCGAATTGATGGGCTGGCCGGAGTCAAAGGTGGTCGTGAGATTCTGGATGGTCGAATTCATGTTCGTGCTTATCGGCATGGTGATCTTCTATGGCGATTGGGTCACTCGATCCGGCCTGTTGGGTTGATGGCACACGCATACTATAGATCCTCAGCAAATTGAGCAATGAAGGGTGGAGCAGACATCATGGATGTTGGCAATGCAACGGTTCTGGTCGCAGGTCTTGGTATTTCAGGCAGAAGTTCCTGCGCTGCACTCAATAATCGCGCGCGGCGAGTGATAACCGTTGACGAGCACAAGGCCGAAGCGGATGTGCACAGTTTTGCAGACATACCCTGGGCATCGATTGACATGGTCGTGACCTCACCGGTGTTCAATCCCCGTACTCCCTTTATCATTGAGGCGCAGCGCCGCTCCATTCCGGTCATGAGCGAAGTCGAACTCGCATGGCAGCTCAGAGTGAACAGCACGGGGAGCGATGCTCCGGCGCCATGGATTGGGATAACGGGTACCAATGGCAAGACGTCAACGACCGAAATGACATCGGCTATGCTGACTGACTCAGGTCTTACAGCTCCAGCGGTAGGCAATATCGGCAAGGCTGTTTCCCATGCAGCGCTCGATGCATCCAATCAGGCGCTGTGCGTGGAGCTGAGTTCCTTCCAGCTTCATTTCACCGACTCCTTGAGACTCGCATGTGCAGCAATCACCAATCTTGCCGACGATCATCTGGACTGGCATGGTGGTTTTGCGAACTATGCGGCAGACAAGGCGAAGGTGTATCGTGGCGTCACCAAAACACTGGTGTACAACGCGGATGACGAGCGAGTCACGGCCTTGGCGATGAAAGCCCAGCCAGCAGCCGGTTGCAAGAAGGTAGGATTCACCCTCAGCGTGCCGCATGAAGGTCAGATTGGTGTTGAAGATGGGTGGATCGTTGACGCGAGCGGTTTGGCGAGCGGTTCGGCAAAGGATTCCAGCAATCGCGTCACACTGGCGAAAGTCACAGAATTCAAGCATATGAGTGAACCAGACGGGACGATATATCCTCATCTGGTCGCTGATTCGCTGTGCGCCCTGGCACTTGCGCTTGGATTCGGCATTCGCGTTGATGATGCAATCAAGGCGCTGAAGCACTTTGCACCCGGTGGACATCGCATTCAAACCGTAGCGACCGCGTCATTTGCTGACGGAAGCATCCGATTCGTCGATGATTCCAAGGCAACGAATGCCCATGCTGCGGCGGCATCGCTGTCGAGCTTCGCCGATCACAGTGTGGTCTGGATTGCTGGTGGATTGGCGAAAGGCAGCCAATTCGAGCAACTCGTGGCAGACGAGCGCAAGAAAATCAAGGCTGCCGTTATCATCGGCAAGGAGCAGGAGCCGATGCGCAAGGCCTTCGCTGCTTCCGCACCGGACATTGCGACAACGGTGATCGATCCGGCCGACAACGACACCGTCATGCAACGTGCAGTCGATGCTTGCGGTTCATATGCTCGGGCAGGTGATGTTGTGTTGATGGCTCCTGCCTGTGCGTCAATGGACCAATTTGTATCGTATGCCGACCGAGGCGACCAATTTGTGAAGCAGGCATCGAGATGGGTTCAAGATCATGCCCAGAACGACTAGATCCGGTTCCCGGCCGCAGTCAGCATCCGGTGCATCCTCGAAGCGCCTGCAACAGACCCATCTGAATGCAAGTGAGCGATATCGGAAGGCTTCCTCTTCCCGGGATGCTGCAGATATCGCCCAGAAGGTCAACTATGCCGGTTGGCGCAACATCTTCAACCCAGTCTGGTGCTACAACGGTTTCATAACCTGCGTGGTGGCACTCACCGTTTTTGGCTTCATCATGGTGTTCTCCAGCTCCTCCGTGAACATGGTCGCTGCAGGAAAGTCACCGTGGGCGCAGGCGGCAAACCAGACTTTATATGGTATTTTCGGATTGATCGTCGCCGCGGTCACCGCCCATATCGATGCACGATGGTATCGACGCTTTTCGTTCTTCCTCCTCGTTGGAGCAATGTTTCTTCAGCTGCTGACATTGAGCCCGCTCGGTCGCAACATCAATGGCAATACGGGTTGGATTGGTATCGGTCCGCTGACGCTACAGCCAGCCGAAGCATTGAAGCTCGCATTGTGCATCTGGCTACCGCTGGCTTTAAGCGTTGCGAAGGCGCGAAAGGCGAAGGTTAACGTCTGGCAGGCGTACTGGATTCCCATAGCCATGTTTGCAGCGTCGGTGGGTCTTGTTCTGTTAGGCAAGGATTTGGGAACCGCCATGATTCTCATCATCATAGGATTCGTGGCTTTTCTTGTTGGCGGGTTTTCGATGGTATTGCTCTTGCTGTTCAGCGCTGTCGCAGCAGTTGGCATCGTGGTGGTCTTCGTCTTTGGCTCCTCGAATCGCATGGATCGCGTTCTGGCAGCATATCTTCCGTGCAGTGCAGAAAGCGTGCAGGGAGTCTGCTACCAGTCCATCCACAGCATGTATGCCATGGCTTCGGGAGGCTTGACCGGTGTCGGTCTGGGAAATTCGCGTGAAAAATGGAATTATCTGCCCGAGGCTCACAACGATTTCATCTTTGCAGTCATAGGCGAGGAACTTGGATTCATTGGCACATCCTTGGTTATCATGACCTTCATCATTATGGGCTGGTGTCTGATACGAGTCGCACTGCAATCGCATAATGCATTTACGCGCCTCGTGCTGGTATGCATCGCCGCATGGATCGTCAGCCAGGCCTTGATTAACATTTCCGTTGTTCTTGGATTGCTTCCGGTCATGGGTCTGCCACTGCCCTTCGTCTCTGCTGGTGGAACGGCATTAATCATGTGTCTTTGCGCTTCTGGGGTGGCTGTGAGTATGATGAAGACTCTGCCAGAGATTCGCTCCTCGCAGGCAAAGCCATGATATGGATTGAATAAGGGATATGCTCAGGGATATGGGAACACAAGAAGAGAAGATCCGGGTCGTTTTGGCAGGAGGCGGCACGGCGGGGCATGTGAATCCCCTGCTCAGTGTGGCCAGAGCACTCAAGGCACGGAATCCGCACAGCCAAATCACAGTGATCGGGACGAAGGTTGGGCTCGAACGCGATCTGGTTCCGCAGGCCGGCTTTGCATTGGACACCATAGAGAAAGTGCCTTTCCCTCGCGCGTTCAACCTTGCGCTCTTCACATTTCCCTTCCGCTGGATACATGAGGTGCATAAGGTCAAGCGAATCTTGCGCGAGCGCGGGGCTCAGGCGGTGGTGGGCTTCGGCGGATATGCTTCGGCACCGGTGTATAGAGCGGCCCATCTGCTGCACATTCCGATTCTGATTCATGAGCAGAATGCCAAGGCAGGCATGGCGAACAAACTGGGCGCTCGATGGGCTGATTTCATCGGTACGGTGTATGACAACACCGGTCTGGAAGCGCGAAAGGGTGCCAGCATCGAACGGATCGGACTTCCCCTTCGACCGACCATCTCAGAATTGGCGAAGCGCATCGCCGATAATGCGAAGCTGGCTCGTATCGAGGCATCCTCGGCTCTTGGCATCGACACGTCCCGCCCATTGGTGCTGGTCACTGGTGGTTCGCTGGGTGCGGTGAGCTTGAATCAGTCCGTTGCCCGCAGCGCGAGTGAACTTCTCAGCTATGCACAGGTCATTCATCTGACCGGCAAAGGCAAGGGTGATGAGGTCCGCTCGATTGTGGAACAGCAGGTTGGTGCCAATGCGGTCAACAGTCTGGGAATTGGAAAAACCGGTCAGGGCGACTATCACGTCGTTGAATATCTTGAACGCATTGATCTGGCCTTTGCCTGTGCGGATCTGGTAATCTGCCGTTCCGGTGCGGGCACGGTCAGCGAGCTGACCGCCCTCGGCATTCCTGCCGTGTATGTGCCACTTCCGATTGGCAATGGCGAGCAGCGATATAACGCACAGCCAGTCGTGGATGCTCATGGCGGACTATTGGTTGACGATGCAGACTTCACTCCTGCATGGATCAGTGATCATGTCATCTCGTTGTTGCACAATCGCGTGAATCTTCTTGCGATGGGGAAGTCGGCATGGAATTATGGAACTCGTGATGCGGCAGAGACCATGGCTGCCCGCATTGAATCGTGCGCATGATGGCTTAATCCATATGGAGCCAAGTCATGCATGATTCCAGGTTGCTGATCGTCGGTTCATGCGTGTGACGGGTGACTGATGGATGTTGTTATGCCCCAAGGCAATAATGGTTGAAAAGGCAGTTTCGGGGGAGTCGATATTCGTGAAAGATGAATCGATGCATGGAGCAATGAGTAGAGGGATGGATGAATCCACGACCATGAACAGTAGCGAGCAGCGAATGCAACAGTCCTCAATGCGATTGGATCCGACAGAGGATGCCTTCAACATGACATCGAGTGACGCGCCATCGAGTGACGTGCCATCCAGCGGTCTGCAACCAAGACAGGAATTGGATTCCACAAAGCTTGCAGATGCAGCCTTTCACCATCTGGGTTCTACATACTTCATTGGCATCGGTGGCGCTGGTATGAGTGTGCTCGCTGAGATGCTTCACCAGGAGGGCGTTCAAGTCAGCGGTTCGGATTCAAGCGAGAGCAGCAAGACACAACGATTGGAAGCATTGGGGATACCGGTGCACATCGGCCAGTCGGCACAGAATCTGCAGGGAGTCGATACGGTGGTATGGTCGAGCGCCATCAAATCGGACAATCCCGAGATCATGGAGGCGAGACGCCAACATCGTCATCTGGTGCATCGCAGCGATATCCTTGGTCTGCTGATGTCGCGCAAGAGAGCTGTCAGCGTTGCCGGAGCACATGGAAAGACCACAACAAGCGCTTTGCTTTCGCATGTCCTGACTCACGCAGCCGGATCCGTAGACAAGCTCGGCAATCCCAGCTATGCGATTGGCGGTTCGGTGCAAGGCGTTGACGGGCCCATCGACGGCGGTCATGCAGACACTGGATCGGTGTTCGTTGCAGAGGCTGATGAATCCGATGGAAGCTTTCTGAAATATCGCCCAGAGATTGCCATAGTCACGAATGCAGAAGCGGATCATCTCGATCACTACGGCACTGTGGAAGCATACCGTCAAGCGTTCGTAGCTCATGCGAGCCATGCCAAGGCACATGTGGTGATAACCGGTGATGATGCAGGCGCTCGAGACATCATTGCACGACTCGATGCTCACACTGCTCAGCACACCGTCGTCTACACCACAGGGGATGGCTCACGGTTTGCAGCCTTCCCCGGTTGCGTGGTGCGCATCGTTTCCGAGTCGGAACGTCAGGGCAGTGGTGAGGAACGCTTCAGCATCATAATCCCTCCGGCACTCGCGGACGGCGAGGAACGATCAGTTGCCGTAGCCCTGAAGATTCCAGGCATCCATAACGCCCGCAATGCAACCGCTGCCATCATCGCCGCAATGCTGCTCGGCATGGATGTTGATGCGGCAGCAGCTGCCGCCGCATCATTCCTCGGAGCCGTGAGACGGTTCCAGGTGTGGGGGAGCGTCAATCAGGTCACCGTCGTTGATGATTACGCGCACCATCCCACTGAAATCGCGGCACTGCTGGATGCCGCACGCAGAAGATATCCAAGCTCGCGGATTCATATCATCTTCCAGCCACATCTGTTCTCCAGAACCCAGTTCTTCGCCCCAGCATTTGCCGAAGCGTTGCACAAGGCGGATGATGTCATGGTGACGGGTATCTTCCCAGCGAGAGAAAAGCAGTCCGATTTTCCCGATGTTGGTCCCCAAAGCATCGTGAAGGCAGCTCAGACAGTGAGTGATAGCCCTGCACATGCATGGATCAGCGCCGTGGATAACATGAATCAGGCAGCCCAGATGATTGCCATGCGGGCTCAGCCAGGAGATGTCGTGATTACCGCAGGTGCTGGCGACATCAATGCCGTAGTGCCTGTTATTCTGCATGTCCTTGAGGCACGAGAAAGCCCTCTGCATGATGAGAACTCACGATCTGCTGAATCAGGTTCCCATGGGTCTCCTGCTAACCCCCTGGTGTCTCGCTCCCACACCAGGATGTCTCTTTCACCAGAGTCGATGACTCGCTGACTGTCGGAAAGGCTGAACAATGGCTCGAAAAGCAGTCAGTTCCGGACATTCCCCACATCGAGATGACAAGGGAAGATCGGTACGTTCCGCCAAGTCTGGACGCAGGCAGCAGTCGGTGCCCGGTGGTGAGAGTCCTCGAAGCGTGCGCTCCGCCAAGTCCAAGTCCACGAGTTCGTCCGATGGCGATTTCGTCGATGCCAGAGTGCTGGATTCGTTGGAATCGGTGGATGAACGAATTGCCCGCTCACTGCACGGGCAGGGTGCCGATGGCGAAGATTCCGCCCAGAGTCCGGGTATGTTTACCAGACCAAAGATCGTTGACTTCACTGCAAGACTGAAAGAACGTCGTACTGCCGGATTGTACAAATCTTTGACAAGGATTTCCATCATAGTGTCGGCGGCTGCCCTGGCGATACTGCTGGTCTGGATGCTGTTTTTCTCTTCAGTGTTTCGGTTTGAGATTTCAGGCATTCAGGTCACTGGAGCCAACGAATGGGTGTCTTCCAACGAGGTCAGTGCCATAGCTGCAAAGCAGGCGGGAAAGTCACTGCTTCTCGTCTCAACAGAAACGGTCGAAAATCAAGTCGGCGCACTCCCTGGTGTCACCTCAGCGAAAGCCGAGAAGCTCTATCCTCATGGAATCCGCATCAGTTTGAAGTCGGAGAAGCCTGCCGCAGTGTTGAAATCGGCTGATGGCACCCTGACCGCTGTAGACAGTGAAGCGCGCATCCTGAACACTGTTACTGCGGCAACCGTTACGGGCATTCCCGAAATCCAGGTCTCGACGCTCAAGGGTGGGCTTACGGACAATGCCGTAAAGCAGGCGTTGAAGATTCTTGCCTCTCTGCCTGAAAGTCTGCGTCAGAACATCACCAAGGTCACTGCGAATACGCAGGATTCCATCACCACAGAAATCAGTTCTGGGAAATATGTCATCGTGTGGGGCGATGCTTCGCAGCTTGAGATGAAGAAGGCTGTCGTGGATAAGATCATCAATGACCCCAGCAAGATCGGTTCGAAGCACAATGTCGACGTTTCTGCGCCTCTTCGACCAATAATTCAGTGACCGTCCCCACCGATTGTGTTCATTGTGAACTTGACGAAGTATAAACTCTGATTTTTCGCTGTTTTTCGGGCTGATTGCTCTCTTTTTCGACAGTTATACTTCGTCGAGTTCACAATGAACAGAGTATCGGGCTGATTGTGCCACCATAACGCTTTCGAGTGTGTCAATAAATCGATTCCAGCATGTTGGATCGAGAATATCCTCTGCTGTCACTGGAATCACATTCCATTTCATTCCTTGAAGAGCGGAACTCTTGCGGCTATCTCGTTTCAGGCTTTCTTTGGATGTATGAAACTTGACGCCTTGATATTCAATTGCGATCTTGAGCTCCGGGTATGCAAGATCTGCGAACCATATCTCACCTGTGTGTGGATGTTGAATCATGTAGTTCGCCTGTGGGCAGGGAAAATGATGTTGAATGAGCTGTATTCTGAGCCGGGATTCCATGGGAGAGTCAGTTCCTTCCCTGCAATGCTCCAAAGCCCACCGTGCACTTGCCTTTCCTACAAATCGTTGGTTTGTGTTTACGAGGCACTCAAGATCTTGCTTGGTGGCATCCTTGTGTTTCGCTTCTCTTGCGAGAAGCGAATCGAACAAGACAACCCCCTCTTCCTTGCTGATATCGCGCAGACTTTGGAGGCATGCGGTAACCGGATCGACAATATTCATTGATACGTCATCGTGTGTAATTGTTGATGTGTGAAAGGGCAGACTCCAATAGATGGCTCGAACGCCTTGCTGCTTCGATCGTTGCTGTTGCGAGGATGCGCAGACTGTCACGCGCTGCGGGTCCCGGTTCTGATTCCATGGCGGTGGCAGGCCTATAAGCGATATGGCAGTTAAACCGGCAAGTACCAAAGGAGTCCGCGCCTTCCTCGCCACATGAAGGCATCGTTCAAATTCTTGGTTCGTTGAATTCAGCCAAGCTGCATCGTGTGTGATATCCATGGGAACATGCTAATGAGTGCCCACTCTGGGGCAAAGATGACCCATCCATGTGGTCGAATGTGGAGGATATAGCATCTGCTCTGCTCATTGTGAACTTCGTCAAGTACAGTAAGGTCTTTTTGGGCGAAAATCACGGTATATGCTCGAAAAATACCCTGTTGTACTTGATGAAGTTCACAACGAACGCTCAACGCTCCAGAATCAGCGTCACTGGGCCATCATTGACGAGCTTTACGGACATATGGGTGGCGAAGGTGCCTGTTCGCACGATGATGCCCTGGCTGCGCAGCGCTTCGTTGAACTGATTCCATATATGTTCCGCGTGCTCGGGCTTGCCTGCCGCCATGAAGCTGGGTCGATTCCCCTTTCGAGCGTCTCCATAGAGCGTAAACTGCGAAATCGAGAGAATCTCGCCTTGCACTTCCCGAATCGAGCGGTTCATCGCGCCAGCGTCATCTTCGAAGATTCTCAGGTGAGCGATTTTTCGCGACATCCAAGATACCGTGTCGTCATCATCGGCATCGCTTACGGCCACGAGCACGAGCAAGCCCAGCCCGATGCCCTGAGGTTCAGGGAGCGGCAGGGCATCAGGACATGATGCTGTTCGCTGAGATAGCACACGTACCGAAGCGGAGGAGACCCGCTGCAAGACTATTCGCATGACTACAACAGTAGCGCGTGAAGTGCGAGACAGTGACAGGCATGGGCAGATGGTACAGACTGCTTCAAGGTTGCATCAAGTCGGCATGCCATTCGATGCACAAGGGGAACGCAGCACAGCGCAGATGGGAAGAGCGTCCCGAATCGACCATAGAGTTCGTGAGCGCATACAAAAAACCCGCACATTCGTGAGAATGGCGGGTTTCGAAGTGTGAAGGAAAGCTCAGAGAGCGTTCACGGCGGTAGCAAGACCGGACTTGCGGTTCGCAGCCTGGTTCTTGTGAATCACGCCCTTGCCTGCAGCTCTGTCGAGACTGCGGGCGGCGACCTGGTATGCGCTCTGTGCGCTTTCCTTGTCTCCGGCGCTGATTGCCTCGCGTGCCGCACGCACGGCAGTCTTTACTTCACTTTTCACCGATACGTTACGAAGATGAGCGTTCTCATTGGTGATGACGCGCTTCTTCTGCGACTTGATGTTTGCCACTGTTACTCCAAACGACGTTATGCTATATCCTTATAGACAAACATATAGGCTACCATGCCTCATGCCCATTTTCCAAGAATCCCGCCATGAGCGGTATAAATGGCGCATGCAAGGGTTCGCTGCACTGTCAATGTGCCTGAGTTCCGGTCTGGCTGCACTTACGGGTAGAATTCCGTAAGTTCACACTTTATCGGAGGGAGCACGGTGGCGGTTCAGCATAATCAGCCCGGATTCACCGATCAATCGTTGATGCGCAACTTTTGCATCATCGCGCATATTGATCATGGCAAATCAACGGTTGCTGATCGCATTCTGCAACTGAGTGGCATCGTGTCGGATCGTGAAATGCACGACCAGTTCCTCGATCGCATGGATATCGAGCAGGAACGTGGCATCACGATCAAGTCGCAGGCTGTGCGCGTGCCTTGGACCGCTGATGGCAAGGAATACACGCTCGGCATGATCGACACCCCTGGCCATGTCGATTTCACCTATGAAGTTTCCCGAGCGCTCGCCGCATGCGAAGGCGCGGTGCTCCTCGTCGATGCGACGCAGGGGATTGAAGCGCAGACGCTTTCAAATCTGTATATGGCGATTGAGCACGACCTGACCATCATTCCAGTGCTCAACAAGATTGATCTTCCCAGTGCCGAACCAGACAAGCATGCCAAGGAGCTGGCTGGGCTTCTGGGCTGCCCAGAAAGCGACGTATTGCGTGTGTCTGGCAAGACGGGAGAGGGTGTCAGCGAGCTGCTTGACCGCATCGTGCTGGAGGTGCCACCGCCACATGGCAATGCGCAGGCCCCGGCGCGGGCAATGATCTTCGATTCGGTCTACGACTCATACCGTGGCATCGTCACCTATATTCGTATGGTTGACGGTGAAATCAAATCCCGTCAGAAAATCCGCATGATGGGTCTGGGCACTGTTCACGACCCGATTGAGCTTGGCGTGATAAGCCCTGACATGACCCCAACGAAGGCGCTTGGTGCGGGAGAAGTCGGGTATGTGATCACGGGCGTCAAGGACGTTGGCCAATCCAAGGTTGGCGACACGATCACGACTGAGAAAGACCCTGCAAGCACGGCGCTGCCCGGCTATCGCGACCCTCATCCGATGGTCTATGCCGGACTCTTCCCAGTTGATAACGCTGATTTCCCAGACTTGCGAGAGGCGCTCGACAAGCTCAAGCTCAACGATGCAGCCCTGGTCTATGAACCGGAAACCTCAGTTGCCTTGGGCTTCGGATTCCGCTGTGGCTTCCTTGGACTGCTGCATATGGAAATCGTCGCGGAGCGTCTGAGTCGAGAATTCGATCTCGATCTGATTTCGACCGCTCCGAACGTGACCTATGACGTGACGATGGAAGACGGCAAGGTGCATCGCGTCACCAACCCCAGCGAATTCCCGGACGGCAAGGTGAAGAAGATCGTCGAACCTGTGGTTTCAGCCGATATCATCACACCCAAGGAATTCATCGGCTCCGTCATGGAACTATGCCAGGATCATCGCGGTCAGATGGGCACGATGGAATACATCAGCGAGGATCGTGTCGAGATGCATTACACGATGCCGCTTGCCGAGATTGTGTTCGACTTCTTCGACCAGTTGAAAAGCCGCACCAAAGGCTATGCAAGCCTTGACTATCATGAGTCGGGCGAACAGTCGGCAGACTTGGTGAAGGTTGATATTCTGATTCAGGGTGAGAAGGTCGATGCGTTCAGCGCAGTCGTGCATCGTGACAAGGCGTATGCATACGGCGTGATGATGACGAAGAAGCTCAGGGAGCTCATACCGCGTCAGCAGTTCGAGATTCCCATTCAGGCGGCCATCGGCTCGCGCATCATCGCGCGCGAAACGATTCGCGCATTGCGCAAGGACGTGCTCGCCAAATGCTATGGCGGCGACATCACACGAAAGCGCAAGCTGCTTGAAAAGCAGAAGGCAGGCAAGAAGCGCATGAAGATGCTCGGGCGCGTCGAAGTGCCGCAGGAAGCGTTCATCGCGGCGTTGAGCACCGACGATTCTACGGATAGGGATACGCGAGACAAGATTCGCGCGGCTGCCAAGAAGGATAGTTAGACGTTAGCTCAGTTGCAATGGGGGACACCATGACCTTTGGTCTGTACATTCATGTGCCATTTTGCTTGAAGCGCTGCGGTTACTGCGATTTCAACACCTACACGTCGATGGACATGGGCGAAGGCGCAAGCGTTGACCACTATGCGACGATGATCATCGAAGAGATGGCGCTGCTCAAGCGTTGGCAGGAAGAGAACGGCATCGCGCCCGAAGCTCTGTCCACCATATTCTTCGGAGGAGGAACGCCCACCGTGCTCAAGGCGCTCGACCTGGTGCGCATGGTGCAGACCGCCGAGCATGAATGGGGTGTCGTCGACAATCCTGAAATCACCACAGAAGCGAACCCTGACACTGTCGATGCGGCGTATCTGCAGACCTTGAAGGCGGGTGGCTTCACCAGAATCTCGTTCGGTATGCAGTCAGCGGTCCCGCATGTGCTGAAAACGCTCGAACGCACGCATACGCCAGAAAACGTCGTGACCAACGTGAAGGCAGCCCAGGCCTTGGGTCTTGAATGCAGCGTCGACCTTAT
Organism: Bifidobacterium sp. WK041_4_12; assembly: GCF_041080795.1. Lineage (NCBI taxonomy): Bacteria > Bacillati > Actinomycetota > Actinomycetes > Bifidobacteriales > Bifidobacteriaceae > Bifidobacterium > Bifidobacterium aquikefiricola. The sequence continues at coordinate 969,965 of NZ_CP129674.1, forward strand.
CTATGGCACTCCGGGAGAGAGCATCGACGACTGGAAGACCAGCGTCCGCAGTGCCTTGGCCATGCAGCCGACGCACATTTCCGCGTATGCGCTCACCTTGGAACCCACGACCCCGATGGGCAGAAAAGTCGATTATGGCATACTTCCCAAACCCAACGACGATGATGAAGCTGAAAAGTATGAAATCGCTGATTCGCTGTTCTCCGAGCAAGGACTCGCATGGTATGAGATTTCGAATTGGGCGGTGCCCGGCCATGAATGCCGGCACAATCTTGGCTATTGGCGAAACATCGATTGGGTGGGGCTGGGGCCTGGAGCACACTCGCATTTCGGACATCTGAGCGCATCGACAACCTTGCCGCAAGGGACGTATGCGGTTGACAGTCATGAGGGCTTCACACGGCAGCATCGCAGCCTTCCATCCGGCTGCTCTTCGATAAGGGCTTGGGACATTCGCCACCCGCGGCGCTGGGCGCATGCGATTCATCAGGGCGATGTTCCCTGGCAGGGAGCGGAAAGCTTGAATCATCAGGCGACGCTCGAGGAAGCCATCATGCTCGGGGTCCGTCTGCATGAGGGCTTGGATGTCGAGAGCATCAATGCCCTCGCGGGAAAGCAGTTGCAGCCCGGCATAGTGCAGGCGTTGCACGAAGAAGGCTTGATCGAAGAGTCGTCATCGACCATAGTGCCTACGCTTCACGGGCGGCTGCTGAACGACCTCATCGTCGAAAGGCTGCTTGATGCCTACACGCTTGATTAACGGGAGTGCGTGTCAATAATGTCAAATACGACACACATTATGGAATCAGACCTTACAATGACACATCCACACGGTATTCTGTTCTATCAAAGCGTTTCATTCGGACTTCTGCCCACCCTAGAGAGGTGATATCAGTGACTTTCAAAGCACCACTTGATCTTACTGTTCATAATGCACAGGGACTATACGATCCTGCCAACGAGCATGACGCATGTGGTGTCGGTATGGTCACTACCTTGAATGGGATTCCTGAACGTTCCATCGTGGATCATGCGATTGAGGTTCTCGTGAACCTGGATCACCGAGGTGCCGTCGGCGCTGAAAAGAACACGGGTGACGGTGCTGGAATGCTCATCACCATGCCCGATGAATTCATGCGGGCAACGATTGACGCAGAACTACCCGAGCAGGGAAGCTATGCGGCGGGCATCGTCTTCCTTGATCGTGACATTGCTCTCGGTGCGCAGCAAGAGCAGGCCATCGCCTCCATCGTCGAAGAGGAGGGGCTTTCGGTTCTTGCATGGCGGGACGTGCCGACCAACCCCAACGGACTGGGCTTGCAGGCCTTGAGCACGATGCCATCGTTCAAAACCCTGGTGATTGCGGATCCGAATGGCGAATTGAAAGGCATGGATCTGGAACGTCGGGCCTTCCGCGTCAGGAAGCGCGTCGAACATGCGGTTGGCGTGTATTTCGTTTCGCTGTCAACCAAGACCATCACCTATAAGGGCATGCTCACGACGATGCAGCTTCAGCCTTTCTTCCCCGATCTGTCAAACCCGCTGATGAAGGCACGCATCGCCATCGTCCATTCACGCTTCTCCACCAACACTTTCCCCAGCTGGCCACTGGCGCAGCCCTTCAGACTGCTTGCCCATAATGGCGAGATCAACACGATTCAGGGCAACCGCAATTGGGTGTCCGCCCGCGAAGGTCGTCTGAGCTCTGAACTTTTGGGCGACGTTTCCCAACTGCTGCCCATCAATACGCCAGGCTATTCGGATTCCGGCACCTTCGACGAAACGTTGGAACTGCTCTATCTTGCAGGACGTTCGCTGCCTCACGCCGTTTCGATGATGCTGCCACCCGCCTGGGAGAAGAATGACACGCTCGACCCCGATGTTCGAGCATTCTATGAATACAACAACACGCTGATCGAGCCTTGGGACGGTCCTGCGAACATCATCTTCACCGATGGCGACCTCGTGGGCGCGCAGCTTGATCGCAATGGTCTGCGCCCTGGACGCTGGCAGCTGATGGATGATGGACATCTTGTGCTGGCTTCGGAAACAGGCGTGCTCGACAAGATCCCTCAGAGCCATATAGCGCGCAAGGGTCGTTTGGAACCAGGAAAGATGTTCCTGGTCGACGTCAACGAGGGGCGCATCGTCCCCGACGATGAAATTCGCAAGAATCTCGCTTCGCAGCATCCATATCGTTCATGGGTCGAGGGCAACTCGGTAGAAATGAGCGAGCTGCCTGCGCGCGAGCATGTCAGCCATTCCGGCATGTCGGTAAGACGACGTCAGAGAGCTTTCGGCTACACCGAAGAAGATCTCAAGATGCTGCTCACACCGATGGCCGAAGGTGGCAAGGAACCTTTGGGAGCCATGGGCAATGACACGCCTATGGCAGTGCTGTCATCACGTTCGAGAATGCTGTTTGACTACTTCACGCAGAAGTTCGCACAGGTCACCAATCCGCCGCTCGACTGGGAACGTGAAGAGATCGTCACCTGCCTTGAGTCTGCCATCGGACCAGAGCCCAATCTGCTCGAAGACACCGAGTTGCATGCGAAGAAGATTCTGATCCCGAACCCCGTTGTCGACTCGGATGAAATGGCGCAGTTGAAGCGTCTGGACAAGGCGCAGATTCTCAACAACTATTACAAGCCCTTCGTGGTCAAAGGACTGTATCAGGTCGCCGGAGGAGGCAAGGCGCTGAAGGCGCGCCTTGACGAGATATTCAAGCAGATTGACGATGCCATCGAAGAGGGCAAGAATTTCATCGTACTTTCCGACCGCGATTCGAACCACACATGGGGTCCCATTCCTTCGCTGCTGATGACAAGCGCAGTCCAGCACCATTTGCTGCGCCGTCATACGAGAACGCAGGTTTCGCTTGCCGTCGAAGCCGGAGACGTGCGCGAAGTGCACCATGTCGCATTGCTGATCGCCTACGGTGCCGCTTGCGTGAACCCTTATCTGGCGTTGGAATCCGTCGAGAATCTTTCCGAGCGAGGATACCTCAAGGTCACCGGGGCGCAGGCCGCCAAGAATCTCACCAAGGCTTTGAGTACCGGCGTTCTGAAAATCATGAGCAAGATGGGCGTGAGTACCATCATGTCGTACCGTGGTTCTCAGCTCTTCGAAGCCGTAGGATTGAGCCAAAAGATCGTTGACGAGTACTTTACCGGCACCACGTCTCGTGTCGGAGGCACCAGTCTGGACGACATTGCCGAAGAGGTCGCCATACGACACCGGGTCGCATATCCAACGCAATGGACTGCCCGTCCGCACAGGAATCTGCGTTCAGGTGGCGACTATAAGTGGCGCAGGACGGGCGAGGAGCATCTGAACGATCCCGAGTCCATATTCCTGCTGCAGCAGTCGACGCAGCGAGCCGACTACCAGATGTTCAAGCAGTATTCACATCACATCAACGACACGTCAAACCGCCTGATGACCTTGCGTGGACTGATGAAGTTCAAGCATAGCCGCAAGCCCATCGACATCAGTGAGGTCGAGCCGGCTTCCGAGATCGTCAAGCGCTTCTCGACCGGTGCCATGAGCTACGGATCAATCTCCCAGGAGGCTCACGAGACGCTGGCCAAGGCGATGAACAAGCTTGGTGCTCGCTCCAACTCGGGAGAGGGCGGCGAATCACAGGACCGCATCGAAGATCCAGCCCGCACGAGCCGCATCAAGCAGATTGCGTCGGCACGATTCGGCGTGACCAGCGATTATCTGGTGTCCGCAACCGATCTGCAGATTAAGCTTGCCCAGGGAGCAAAGCCTGGCGAAGGCGGTCATCTGCCAGGCGCCAAGGTTCCGCCGTGGATTGCGGAGGTGCGCCGCGCAACCCCAGGCGTGGAACTCATATCTCCTCCTCCGCACCATGACATCTATTCGATCGAGGATTTGAAGCAGCTTATCAACGATGCCAAAATGGCCAATCCCAAGGCGCGCATCCATGTCAAGCTGGTGTCTGAGTTCGGTGTCGGCACCATTGCGGCAGGTGTGGCGAAGTGCTTCGCGGATGTCGTGCTGATATCAGGATATGACGGCGGCACCGGGGCGGCACCGCTTAACGCCATCAAGCATGCAGGAACCCCATGGGAGATCGGACTTTCCGAAACCCAGCAGACCTTGATTCTCAACGGCTTGCGCAGCAGAATCGTCGTGCAGTGCGATGGTGAGCTCAAGACCGGTCGAGACGTCGTCATCGCCGCACTGCTGGGAGCTGAGGAGTTTGGCTTTGCAACGGCTGCACTTATCGTAGAGGGCTGCGTCATGATGCGCGCGTGCCAGCTCAATACCTGTCCGCAGGGCATCGCAACGCAGGACCCTGAATTGCGCGCGCGTTTCCGTGGCAAGCCGGAGCATGTCATCAACTTTTTCATGTTCATCGCTGAGGAGGTTCGAGAACTGCTGGCTCAACTGGGCTTCCGCACCTTGGAAGATGCAGTCGGCCATGTCGAGATGCTTGACCAGAACGAGGCCATCAGCCGGTGGAAGTCCGGCGGCATCGATCTTTCCAACGTACTCATGCAGGCCGGTCCTACGCCTGGCACCATTCTTCATCACACGATCAACCAGAACCACGAGCTCGAAAAGGCGCTTGACAACAGGCTTATCAAGCTTGCCGAACCCGCCTTGGAACGCAAGGAACCAGTGCTGATTGACGTACCGATCCGCAACGTGAATCGAACGGTCGGCACGATGCTCGGCTATGAAATTACCAAGCGCTACAAGGCGCAGGGTCTGCCTGATGACACGATTGACATCACGCTGCACGGATCGGGCGGTCAGTCCATCGGTGCTTTCATTCCTCGCGGCGAAACCCTGCGCATCTATGGCGAAGTCAACGATTACGCCGGCAAGGGGCTTTCGGGTGGATGCATCATCGTGCGTCCGGCTGAAGACGTTCATTTCGATCCGCATGAGAACGTCATCTGCGGCAATGTCACGGGCTTTGGCGCAACTTCGGGCCAGATGCTGATTGCAGGCAAGGCAGGGGAGCGTTTCGCCGTGCGAAACGGAGGTGCAAGCTTCGTTGTCGAAGGCGTTGGCGACCACGGTTGCGAATACATGACCGGCGGAACGGTAGCCATATTGGGGCCGACCGGAAGAAACTTCGGAGCAGGATTCTCTGGCGGCAATGCCTATGTTCTCGATCTGGACATGAATCAGGTGAATCCTTCGGCAAGGGTGAACGGTTCCTTGCAGTTCCTGGCCGTCGAGGCAGAATATGCAGAGGAGCTTCATGCGCTTGTCAAGCGTCATGCAGAGGAAACCGGTTCCGAAACAGCCAAAAATCTGCTGAAGGACTGGACGACGAGCCTGGAACGATTCACGCACGTCGTTCCCACCCAATATCTGGCGATGAAGACCGCCATGGACCAGGCTCACAAGGACAAGGTCGATTTCAACCAGCCTGGGGCGTGGGAATCATTGTATGAACGTGTTGTGGAAGGAGTGCACTGAGATGACTGATCCAAGAGGATTTCTGAAGGTTCGTACGCGTCGAGAGCTCAAGGAACGACCAGTTTCAGAGCGCACCAAGGACTGGCAGGACGTCCATGCTGAATTCGGTTTGCAGGATTTCACTAAGAGTCAGGCAGCGCGATGCATGGATTGTGGCACACCTTTCTGCATGACGGGCTGTCCTTTGGGCAATCTGATTCCAGAATTCAACGATCTGGTTCGTCAGGGCAAATGGGAGGATGGATACAACCGCCTTTCCGTCACCAACAACTTCCCTGAAGTCACAGGGCGTGTATGCCCGGCACCATGCGAACAGGCATGCGTTCTCGCGATTCATCAGCCTGCGACGATGATCAAGCTCGACGAGCAGACGATCATCGATCAGGCTTGGAAGCTCGGTTATGTCAAGCCGCAACCTCCGCAGCGTCTGACCGACATGACGGTGGCTGTCGTGGGTTCCGGTCCCGCAGGTCTCGCATGCGCCCAGCAGCTTACGCGAGCTGGACATACGGTTGTCGTCTACGAACGCGATGACGCCATCGGTGGCCTGATGCGCTATGGCATTCCCAACTTCAAGCTTGACAAGACACTGATCGACAAGCGTCAGGAGCAGATGGAGGCAGAAGGCACGCGCTTCCGCACGAATGTCGAAATCGGCAAGGACATCAGCTGGGATGAACTGCGCAGCCGCTACGATGCGGTGGTCGTCGCCATCGGTTCGACGGTGCCGAGAAACATTTCCATTCCTGGACGAGAGCTGAAGGGCATTCATTTCGCCATGGACTTCCTGCCCGATGCAACACGTGCGGTCTGGGGCAAGAAGCCGATCAATGGCATCACTGCCAAAGACAAGCATGTGGTGATCATTGGCGGTGGCGATACCGGTTCTGACTGCCTAGGCACGTCGATTCGTCAGGGTGCACGGTCCGTCACGGTGCTCCAGATCAATCCGAAGGAACCGGCAACGCGTCCCGACAAGGATCCATGGCCCACATATGCGCGCACCTATCAGAAGACCTCCTCGATGGAGGAGGGCGGCGAGTACCTCTACAGCACGGATTCCGTTGAATTCGAAGCAGGCGAGGCGGGCGACACGGCCGTTGACGTCAAGGAAGGTACCACGGCTGAAAGCTTCATCGCCGACGAGCACGGCTCCATCACAGGGCTGAAGATCGTCGATGTCGCTCCCGGAGACAATGGCCCGTTTACGCGTCAGCACGGAACCGAACGCATCATACCCGCAGATCTGGTACTCATTTCCATCGGATTCCTGCACCCTGATACGCAGACTCTGGTCGATCAGCTTCCTGTGGAACTCGACAAGCGCGGCAATGTCGCGCGCAACAACGATTTCGCGACCTCGCAGGATGGCATGTTCGTCTGCGGCGACGCAGGACGTGGCCAGTCCCTTGTGGTGTGGGCAATTTCAGAAGGTCGAAGCTGCGCAGCCGCCGTCGACAAGTTCCTTACCGGAAACACCGAGCTGCCTGCGCCGATCACCGCAACGCAACGCCCGATGATGCTGCCGCGGTAAGCCGTTACACTTAGGAGCTAGTACATAGGAGCTAAGACTAGAAGCTAGAACTTAGGGGCCAGAACTGAGAAACCAGGAGTGATCTGGTCCCTTCATGCAGTGTTTAAGCCGTCAGCAATGTGGCCAGCGCAGTCAAGCGGCTGACTGAAGCCGCATCGACGCGGAACAGGCCACGGCGCTGCAGAGTGCGAGAGGAGCAACATGCCCAACCGTTCCCAACGGAGAGCCAATGCGCGCAATGAGCGTAAAGGCATACCAGCTCAATATGATCAGACGCGCGGACGCGGACGTGGCGGCATGGTCGATGAGCAGTCGCTGCAGGAGAAATCCCGCAGAATGCAAACCCATGAGACTGGTGTCTGGAAGCCCACAGGTCATGCCGACGTTGACATCCAGAGAACCGCTACGAACAAGACCATGCCTGCAATCGCAACGCCCAGCACCTTCAGACAATGGTTGCGGATGCTCAGCTGGATTCTCATTGTCGTCTCTGCCTGCGCCTTCGTCGTTATCATGTGGATTTCGACAACTCCGCTGTGGCTGGTCATCACCGTTTCAGCCTTCTTTGCGATTGGCGTGCTGAGCCTGTTCATCGTTGCCGGATCGCCTCACGAGAACCCGAATCTGGACGACCACGGAACCGCAGTGTGAACGAGCGAGCGCATTGGTGGCATGCTCGCCAAGACTTGAGAGGCACATATGGATGTTCATCGTCGTCGTTGAATCATAACTGGACGCTGCATCGCTCCTGGCCCGGCAGACAATGAGGCTTGCCGAGACTCACTGTGAGGGCAGCAATGGCACGAATCAGGCAACGTTGTGAATCAGAACGCTGTGAATCAGAACGACAAGAAAGAAGAGTGACATGAAGGTTGACATACTCACCCGTGAATACCCTCCCCATATCTATGGTGGTGCCGGTGTGCACGTCGAGGAACTCTCAAAGGTGTTGGCTGAACGCATCGATGTCACGGTTCGCGCATTTGACGGTCCCCGGGCAACTACCGACATCCCGACGATTCAAGGCGAGCATCCCTTGGGCAGTCTGCATCTTGTGGGCTACGATACGCCGCACTATCTTGAACAGAGCAATCAGGCGTTGAAGACATTCGGTGTCGATCTTGACATTGCAGCCGATGTCAAGGCTGACCTTGTCCATGCGCATACGTGGTACACGTGCCTTGCTGGACGCCTTGCCTCGCAGTTGAACGACATACCGCTGGTCATCACCGCGCATAGCCTTGAGCCTTTCCGCCCTTGGAAAGCTGAGCAGCTCGGGGGAGGATATCGTCTGAGCTCGTGGGCAGAACGAGACGCATACGAGTCTGCAGACCGCATCATCGCTGTTTCGGCCGGCATGCGCAAGGATATTCTGAACGCCTATCCCAAGGTCGATCCGGACAGGGTGTGCGTGGTGCATAACGGCATCACTCTGGACGATTTCACCCGTCCTGCCGAAGATGACGATGCATGGCAGGTGTTCGACCGCTATCACATCGACACAGATAAGCCGACACTGCTCTTTGTCGGCAGGATAACACGTCAGAAGGGTCTTCCCTATCTGCTTCAGGCATTGCATCTGATAGACAAGGGCATTCAGGTCGTTCTGTGCGCGGGAGCCCCGGATACGCCTGAAATAGCCGATGAGGTGCGTGCAGCCTTCAAGACGCTCGATGATGAGCGTGGCAATATCATCTGGATAGAGGAGATGCTTCCCCGTCCTGAACTGTGTGCCTTGGAACATGGCTGCGATGCCTTCGTATGCCCCAGCATCTACGAGCCGTTGGGCATCGTGAATCTTGAGGCCATGGCATGCGGGCTTCCTGTTGTGGCAAGTGCGACCGGCGGCATTCCAGAGGTCGTTGTCGATGGTGAAACCGGCTATCTGGTGCCCATCGAGCAGCTGCAGGATGGCACGGGAACGCCGATTCATCCACAGACCTACGTGCATGATCTCGCTGACGCCATCGACAGGATGTTCGCAGACCTGGAAAAAGCTCAAAGAATGGGCGAGTGCGGCTATGAGCGCGCCCGCGCCCGATTCTCGTGGGAGAGCATAGCCGATCAGACCATCGACGTGTACAGACAGGCCTTGAGCTGACATGGATATTCTAGCTCTGAACGATGTTGAATTTCGCCGCCAGCGCCGCGTCATTCTTCGCGATGTCAATCTGACCGTGAAGCAGGGTGAGAAATGGATTCTCTTCGGTCCCAACGGCATCGGCAAGTCAAGTCTCGTCGCGATGATGAGCACGCGCGGCTTTCCGAGCGCTGGTACCGTTGACATTCTGGGCAATAGGCTGGGCAAGGTTGATGTGTTCTCCTACCGACATCGCATCGGACTGTCTTCGGCTGAACTGTCGAGAGCTTTTCCGCCACAGGAGGATCCTCTCGACGTCGTCGTCACCGCACTTACCGCAACCACGGGAAAATGGCGCGATTCCTATGCGCAGACCGCGTATGACCATGCTCGATCATTGATGCGTGAGTTTGGCATCGAATACCTTGAGGGCAAGCAGATGTTCAAGCTTTCCGAAGGCGAACGCACCCGGGTGCTGATCTGCCGTGCACTGATGGCCGATCCTGACCTGCTGATTCTTGACGAGCCAACAACGGGACTGGATCTTGGAGGCCGCGAGCTCGTGCTCGAAGCCCTGGGTCGCTTGGGTGCCGATTCGCGCAGAACGGTGCTGCTGGTGACCCACCGGCTGGAAGAAATTCCAGAGGGATTCGATCACGTTGCCATCATGGGGCGGCAGGGCGGCAGCGAAGCCGACGCGCACAAGGATGCGGTTACGGGACGCGATCCACAGCCTGGAACCATAATCTACCGCGGTGATTTGCTACATGGCTTCACCTCGCAACGGCTGAGTAACATATTTGGCATCCCCTTGACGGTTTCCTCCACAGGAGGACGCTGGGCGGCATACGCTCGCCGGTAGGTGGAGCGAAGCCGCAGGCACTGTCACCATCGCCTGTATAATTCTCGACCGAGTGGAGAATTGGAGGGATTATGCCGAAACGAGGTCCTCTGTGTGTGGGGGAGAAGGTTCAGCTGACTGACCGCAAGGGTGCAATGATCACGGCGCTCCTTGAGCACGGAGGAATGGTGCAGACGCAGCGCGGCGTTATTCCGCATGACAGTCTGATAGGCATGTCAGAAGGCTCGGTAGTCGTCACGCAGACATCGGCGCAGTCGTCCGAAGCTGACCATGCTGGAGTCGTGCCTGAGAATGCGAATGCTTCCAATGCTGCGGTTCAGGGCTCAAGCAAGCCGTGGAAGCATGCCCGCCATATCGGTGGCTGGTCATACACAGTGATGCGACCGCGTCTTGCGGATTTCGTGCTTTCCATGCCGCGCGGCGCTCAGATCATGTATCCGAAAGACATTGCCCATGTGCTGACGATGGGTGATATCCGTTCCGGTATGCGCGTGCTTGAATCTGGAGCCGGTTCGGGCGCGATGAGCCTTCATCTGCTGGATGCGGTGGGGGAGCAGGGCCATCTGACGACCATCGAGAGACGTTCAGAGTTCGCTCGGATCGCAAGCCTGAACGCAGCCGTGTATTTTGGCGGCATGCCAGCATGGTGGAATCTTCTCACCGGTGATTTCGATGAGGTGGCGAAGGGCTGCAAGCCACATTTCTATGACCGCGTAGTGCTCGACATGCTCGATCCGTGGAATCGGCTGGAGTACGTCGAAAAGCTTATCGTTCCAGGAGGCGTGCTGAGCGCCTATGTCACCACGACCACACAGATGAGCCGTCTGGTCGAGAAGATGCGCGAACGTGGTTCATGGACCGAGCCGGAGGTCAGCGAAACCATTCAGCGAGACTGGAAGGTGCAAGGATTGGCCGTCCGCCCGAATCATCAGATGATCGGTCATACCGGATTCATCGTCATCTCGCGTGCGATGCAGGTCGGCGTCGAAGCCCTGCACCGACGTGAGCGTGCCACGAAGAACACCTACACCGACATTGACGACGCAACGCCTTCTGAGAGCTTGGAAGAACTCGAATTGCGCGACCTTTCAGACCGCAAGCTTCGCAAGGTGCTGCGTGACCTTGAGCATCAGGCAACTGTAGTACAGTCGGATATGGAGCAAGGGGCTCCTGATGAATCATGACCGCCACGCAATGGAGTGTGAGATGACGCTACGAACTGAGTTGCTGAGGAGTCGCTGATGAACGTCAACCTGCACAAGCTGAGGAAGAACCTTCGTTCACGCGCATATATCCTCATCGTCATGAGGCATGCGAAAGCCGAAGCGCTGGGTGAAGGTGACGATCGTGCAAGAAAGATAACCGACAAGGGAAAAAAGCAGGCGAAGGCTGTCGCCAAGGCATTGGAAGCGCTGGATCTGGTTCCTGACCGCATCGCCACATCCAGCGCGGAGCGCACCGTAGAGACCATGAACCGCATGCTGAAATACTTCGGCGATGGCCCCAAGGTCGATGTCAGACTGAGCCTGTACCAGGGCGGCATCCAGTCGATTCTCGATGAAATTCACGTCACCAAGCCCAAAAGACACATTGTGATGATACTGGGGCATGAGCCGACGGTTTCCGTGAGCTGCGAATGGCTGGCAACATCCGATTCGGATCCCGCCCAGCTAGACATGCTGCACCTAGGGCTGTCTCCGGCAAGTCTGGCGATTTTCGCATGTGACAAGCCCTTCAGCGAGTGGACGATGCATGGCGCTGAACTGGTTGCAGTCCTGACCCCTCATGACTGTGAATCATGACGGGAAATCACACGGACCAGCGGGCTCGCAGACACGTTATAAATTTCAGTTATAACGACACACCACACAATGCAATTACCTATACAAGCCCTCAGTTGGTAGTCTTCAGACGTTGAAACATCATACATTGGAGGAAGCATGTCCGCACTCACTTCGGTAATCGGTTTCCCGCGCATCGGTTCGAACAGGGAACTGAAACGGTCGATTGAAAGTTATTGGAAAGGCACATCGACCCTGGAGGATATGCAGACCACGGCCCGCGAGCTGCGCAAGAAGCACTGGCTGCTTCAGCAGGGAGCCGGAGTCGATCTGATTCCAAGCAACGATTTCAGCTATTACGATCAGCTGCTCGACACTTCCATCCTGCTTGGCGCGATTCCGCAACGTTACCGCAGACTCTCGCTCGATGCCGAGGACACGCTATTCGCCATGGGACGCGGATACCAAGGTGAACGCGGCGACGTGACAGCGCTTCCGATGAAGAAATGGTTCACCACCAACTATCACTATCTCGTTCCGGAAATCGATGATTCCGAGGAAATCAAGCTGAACAGCACCAAACCCTTCGATGAATTCAACGAGGCGAAGAAGCTCGGCATCATCACCAAGCCTGTGCTGATAGGACCATATACCTTCCTGAAGCTGGCACGTCGTCCAGAAGGCGCACCACTGACCTTTGACAAGGGTCTGGTCAATGCGGTTGCACGCGTCTATGCCCAGGTGCTCACGAAATTCGCGGAGCTGGGGGCCACGTGGGTGCAATTCGACGAGCCATATCTGGTGCTTGACAAGCAGGATGGCGACCTTGAGCTGTTCAAGAGTCTCTATGCCAAGATTCTTCCTGCACGAGACAGCGATAACGGCTCGGTCAAGGTGCTGCTGCAGACCTACTTCGGGCATATCGCCGACATCTATGAGACAGTGAATCTGTTCGAATTCGATGGTGTCGGACTCGATTTCATCGAAGGACGCAACGACAACCTCGCTGCACTCAAGAAGTTCGGCGTAGCGCAACGCACCACGATCTTCGCCGGCATCGTCAACGGACGCAACATTTGGCGCAACGACTATGCCGACAGCCTCGGAGTGCTGGATGCCGTCAAGCAGATAACCGATCGTGTCGCAGTATCGACTGGCTGTTCGCTGCTCCATGTGCCATTCAGCGTCGAAGGCGAGCAGGGATTGCAGCCAGAGGTGCGCAGACATTTCGCATTCGCCGTCGAAAAACTGCATGAAATCGAGGAGATTGCAGCGTTGTCCGATCTGGATGAGGCAGCGTTGAAGGATTCCCACGAACTCGCCGACAACCAGGCCTTGTTCGACGGTCACCGCGTAGAGGCCGACAGCAACGTTGCGAAGCGAATCGAAGCATTGCATTCCAGTGATTTCACTCGCCTGCCAGAGCGCAAGGAGCGCCAGTCGGAACAGCGCGAAGAGCTGGGACTGCCGCTGCTGCCAACGACGACCATTGGATCCTTCCCACAGACGCGTGAGATTCGTGCCGAGCGTGCACAATTCCGCAAGCACGAGATTTCAGAAGAACAGTACGACAGCTTCATCAAGCAGCATATCGACGAAGTTCTGGAAAAGCAGGAACGCATCGGACTGGACGTGTTGGTTCACGGCGAATTCGAACGCAACGACATGGTTGAATACTTCGGCCAGCACTTGAACGGCTTCCTCTTCACCAAGAACGCCTGGGTGCAGTCATATGGCACGCGCTGCGTCAAGCCTCCTATCGTATGGTCGGACGTGTCGCGCGCCCAGCCGATAACCGTGGCTTGGAGCGCCTACGCGCAGTCCCGCACCACACGTCTGGTCAAGGGCATGCTGACCGGTCCCGTCACCATTCTCAACTGGTCTTGGCCTCGCGAGGACGTGAGTCATCAGCTGCAGACCACCCAGCTGGCGCTCGCCATCCGCGACGAAGTGCTCGATCTTGAGGATGCCGGCATCAAGGTCATCCAGATCGATGAGGCTGCACTTCGTGAAAAGCTTCCACTGCGCCGCAGCGACTGGCATAAGCTCTACCTCGACTGGGCCATTCCAGCATTCAGACTCGTGCATTCGGGCGTGAAGCCAACGACGCAGATCCATACGCATATGTGCTATTCCGAGTTCAACGACATTATCAGGGACATTGATGCGATGGATGCCGATGTGATTTCCTTTGAAGCGTCACGCTCCGATCTGACGGTGCTTGATGCCATTCACGACGCGCATTTCGAAACGGAAGCAGGGCCTGGAGTTTACGACATCCATTCGCCACGCATCCCCTCCCAAGAGGAGATCGAGGCACGCATCGACGAGATTCTTGACAAGATGGAAGCCCCTTCCGTGTGGATAAACCCTGATTGCGGACTGAAGACACGTGGCGATGCCGAAACATGGCCAAGCCTCGAACACATGGTGGCTGCCGCTCACGCAGTTCGTGCGAGGTTGGAGCGGTAGTCTTGCATTCCCCAATGTTTTCACTCGAGGTGTTTCCACCTCGCAGAACCGCACCAGTCGGCACCATCTATGACACCTTGGATGGATTGCACGGCATGCATCCTGACTTCATCTCAGTCACCTATGGCACCGGCAAGCAGTCGGATCGCACAGCCACGGCCAGAATCGCCCATACGATTCGCACCGAATACGGCATACCTGCGGTCGCACATCTGACCGCGCGCAACTCCGACAAGGCGACAATCGATCATGAACTCGATTTGTTCGAGGAAGCTGGTGTCAGGGCTACGCTTGCCCTGCGCGGCGACGCACAGTTGGGAACCGACCCATGTGGCGAGTTCGCGTATGCGAGTGACCTGGTGCGCTACATCCGTGAGCGCAAGCCGAATATGGCAGTGTATGCGGCATGCTATCCCGAATGTCATCCGGAAGCGCCAAACCTCGATGCTGACATTGCCAACCTGAAAATCAAGGTTGATGCAGGTGCGAATCATCTGATTTCGCAACTGTTCTTCGACAATGAGGATTATCTGAAATTCCTGGACAAGGTGCGCGACGCAGGAATCACCGTTCCCATCGAGGCTGGCATCATGCCCGTCACGAACGCGTCTCGAGTCAAGCATATGGTCAGCATGTGCGGTTCACGCATTCCCTCGACCGTCGAACACATGATCGAACGTTGGGGCGATGACCCTTCGGCGATGCAGGAGGCCGGCATCATCTATGCCTCCGCGCAGATTTCAGATCTGGTCGCACGCGGAGTCGATGGCATACACCTCTATACGATGAACAAGGCAGTCACTACCAGAAGAATCTGGGACAACGTGCAGGCGCTCTTCAACGCCTAGCTGCAACTTCGGTGCATGCGGACATGCCACAGGATCGATCACAAGTTCGATCATGAACGCGAATGACCGTGCACTGATTGACGACAGCAGCGAACGAGTGAAAACCCAATTGTCATAGGGTAAGTTGGCTGTATGCAAGAAAATGATGATGTGCTGAGTGCTCAGGCTCTTATTCGTGCAGGACTGCGCAATCTTGCCGCTGCACGAACGGTTCTGCATAAACTCGGAGACGAGGGTGTGGGGCTTCAGTGCCTATCGCATCTGCTCAGCAGCCTCGCACGAGCGTGCGACCCCGACACCGCCTTGAAGAACCTCTACAGCATCATCGAATCGATGCACGCTCGTGGAGAACGACTGCGTGACAAGCTTCCGGAAGATGACCAGATTGCGAATCTGGTCATGGTTCTTGGCGTGTCCAAGGCTATGGGCTTCATGATGATGAACAGGCCAGAACTCGTCATCGCTGCCGCCAAGGATGCACGGCATTCGTTGCAATTCGACCTTGCACAGCGTACGAGCGCAATGATCGAGGATGCCGACATGCCCCTGGCAGAAGCGGTCAACGCCATGCGACGCGAATACTATCTGCAGCTTGCGGCGATCATGCAATTCGATGCCCAGTCGCGTGAACCCATCGACATCCAGCCTCGCGTCAGCACCATGCTGTCTGCGCTTGCCGATGCCGCGTTGGAAACCGCACTCACCATTGCCAAGCACAACGTCGAACACAGTGAACTCTGCCGATTCGCCATCATCGGCATGGGCAAGCTAGGCTCACAGGAGTTGAACTATGTGTCCGACGTCGATCTGATCTATGTGGTCGAGCCCGCATCAGAGAACGTTGACAATGCGCAGTTGATTCGCATCGGCAGCAAGATTGCGTCGCTCATGCAGCGAATATGCCAGTCGGTTATTCCTGGGGTCACCGAGCCGACCCTGTGGCAGATCGATGGGGGATTGCGACCGGAAGGCAAGGATGGCCCGTTGGTGCGTCGGCTGCAATCGCATATTAGCTATTACGAGCAATGGGCGGAAAGCTGGGAATTCCAGGCATTGCTCAAAGCCAGACCCGTTGCCGGAGACTCCGAACTCGGCAAAGCATATTATGACGCGACAAGACCTTTCGTGTGGAGCGCATCGCAGCGCAGCAATTTCGTGTACGACTGTCAGAGCATGCGCAAGCGCGTCGAATCGCTGATCCCCGACCCATTGAAGGATCGCGAAATCAAGCTTGGCCGTGGAGGTTTGCGCGACGTTGAATTCACCGTGCAGATGCTGCAGCTCGTCCATGGCAGAACCGATACCAACCTGCGCACAGCATCGACCTTGGAATCCTTGCAGGCTTTGACGGACGGCGGCTACATCTCTCGCAAGCAGGCCGCCCAACTCTCACAGGACTATCGTTTCGAACGCGTGCTTGAACATCGGCAGCAAATGTGGGATCTCCAGCGAACCCATCTCTTCCCGGACTTGGGCAAGGGCAGCTACGGAGGCATGGAGCGTGTGCGTGACATCACTCGTGAAGAGCTGGATGCTCATGTAGACCTGCGCAGACTGGCCAGGGCATTCGCCATGCACTCCGACGAACTGGTGGAACGATTCGATGCGACAAGGCGCGAAATTCGCAGGCTCCATCAGGATATCTACTATCGACCCATGCTGCCCATCAGCGCGCAGACGCAGACAGACGACATTCGCCTGAGCAGGGAAGCAGCAGAGGACCGCTTCGCATCCATCGGCTTTGCCGACACACAGGCAGCGATGCGCCACGTTGAGGCTTTGACGACAGGCCTGTCGCGTGCGGCTAAGATCAACAGAATTCTTCTGCCAGCGGTTTTGGAATGGCTCGGTCAGGGGCAGAATCCAGATATGGGACTGCTGGGCTGGCGCAGCCTGCAGGAGCGTTTCGGTACGGGCAGCCAGTATCTCGGGTTCCTCAGAGATTCACCTTCCGCGGCGCAGCGCCTCTGCCATATTCTTTCCAATTCGAGATTTCTCGGAGAGGCATTGCGCAAGTCGGCGGAATCCATCACCTGGCTTGGTGCCGACGAGCAACTTCAGTTGCGCTCACGAGCAAGCCTTCACACGCAGACTCGTTCGACAATCGAGCGTTTCGCCGATAGGCCTGCTGAATGTGCCACGTCGATCAGAGCCATGCGCCGCCATGAGATCGAACGAATCGGGCTTGGATGGATGAGCCATGTCCTCTCCGACGACGAATGTCTGCAAGGCATGACGGATGTGTACGATGCCATGATTGCCGCAGCGCTGACATGGGCGATTGCCAGGCAGATCGAGCAGTCGAAGATGACACTCGCTCCTGCAAGCATTGCCATCATCGCGATGGGAAGATACGGCGGTTGCGAAGTGAATTTCAGCTCGGATGCCGATATCATCGCGGTGTATGAACCCAAGCAGGGTGCTGATTCACGCACAGCCAACCTGTTCGCTCTCCATGTGATCGATGACATGCGTCTGGTGCTGTCGGGTTCGGTGAGTGTGGAAGAGCCATTCGATCTCGACATGGACCTTCGTCCAGAAGGCAAGAACGGACCGTTGGTGCGTTCCTATGATTCATGCCGCGAATACTACCGTTCATGGGCGAGCACATGGGAATCGCAAGCCTTGCTCAGAGCGCGTCTCGCTGCTGGAAACGTCGATTTGGGCCGACGACTGAGGGATGACATCGTCAACCCGCTGCGATATCCGGTGAAGCCTCTGAACGAGGAGCAGATTGGTGAAATTCGCACCTTGAAGGCACGGATGGAATCTGAGCGTCTGCCGCGTGGAGTCAGGCGTGATCGTCATATCAAACTCGGCAAGGGCGGCCTGTCCGACATCGAATGGACAGTCCAGATGTGGCAGTTGCAGCATGCTCATGACATTCCTGCGCTGCAGACGACCTCAACCTTGTCAGCGCTGGAGTCACTGCGCAAGGAAGGACTGATCGCAGCGGAGGACGCAGACAACCTGCGAGAGGCGTGGATCATGTGTACCGCCGCACGCAATGGGAACTATCTGTGGTCCGGCAGAGCCTCACGAGCGGACATTCTGCCCGATGATTTCTACTCGTTGGGAGGCATAGCCATATATCTCGGCTATGCCGCGCATCAGGGTCAGCGATTCGAGAACGACATGCTGGCAAAGATGCGTCGCTGCCGAGAGATCACCAACCGCCTGTTCTATGGCATCAGGTAGCGCATTCCCTAGGAATGAGTGGGGAACATTCGGATTGGTTGCGTTGTTAACAAAACTTATCTATTGTTGACTAGGTCACGTCAGTGTGGCCACCTTAGCGTAGAAAGGTGAGCCGTTGCCCGACAATCACATATCGGATTCATCAGAAGAAACGTCTTCTGTCCGTGTCGAATCCGTTTCATCATCCGTTCCCAGTGCTGGTATTTCGGGGAATACCTCCACATTGCAAGGTCACAGTGTCGTCACACTCGATGACCTTTCAACACAGCAGATCAGCGAGTTGCTTCACAAGGCTGAATATATCGATTCGCATCGCACACAGGTGATGCATACATGCGATAGCAGGATTCTCGCCACGCTGTTCTATGAGCCAAGCACACGAACCCGTCTCAGCTTTGAGACAGCCATGCTCCGTCTGGGCGGCAACGTCATCGGCTTTGCAGGTGCACAGCTATCCAGCGTCTCCAAGGGTGAATCCATATCTGACACCTTGAAAACGGTCAGCAACTATGCCGATGTCGTCGCCATACGTCATCCGAAGGAGGGTGCGGCGCTCGTAGCTTCGAAAGCTGCCTCGGTGCCGGTGATCAATGCCGGAGATGGCGGTCACATGCATCCGACCCAGACCCTTGCCGATCTGGCAACGCTGACTTCACGCTTCGGCCGAGTCAACAACCTGACGGTCGGGCTGTGCGGCGACCTGACCTTTGGTCGCACGGTGCACTCGCTTATCTCAACGCTCTGTCGTTTCGGCAATGTCCGTTTTGTGCTCATCAGCCCCGATGAGCTGAAAACGCCGCAGTATGTGCTCGACAGAATCAACGACACCCCATCGTGCTCATTCGTGCAGACGCGTGACCTTGTCAGTGTCATCGGAGATCTTGATGTGCTGTACATGACACGAGTGCAGAAGGAACGCTTCTTCAACGAAGACGATTATCTTCGACTGCGCGACACCTACATTCTCGACGAGGACAAGCTCAGTCACGCGAAGCCGAATATGGCCGTGCTGCATCCATTGCCTCGTGTGAATGAGATTGCCGTCGAAGTGGATAACGACCCGAGAGCAGCATATTTCGAACAGGTGAAGAACGGCATGCTCATGCGCATGGCATTGGAAAGTTCGGTGCTCGGGGATGAACTGCCCGGCTATGAAGCCTGGTCAGGAAAGGAGGTGCATGCCTGATGGAGGTTACCAGCGTCACCAACGGCATCATCATCGACCATGTACCTGCGGGAACGGCACTGAAGGTACTGCAGTTCCTGCATATCGATCCAGCCAAGACAAAGCTCGCACTGATCATGAACGCAAGCAGCCAGCGGTATGGCTCCAAGGACATCATCAAGATCGAGGATGAAACAAGCGTCGATCTGAACGTGCTCAGCCTCATCGCCCGCCAGGCAACCGTGGATGTCGTCAAGGGTGGCAAGATCATCGACAAGCAGCAGCCAAGTCTGCCAGAGCATGTGGTGAACGTCATCAGCTGCACCAACCCGCGTTGCGTCACGACAACCGAGCATGGCATTGACCAACTGTTCCACCTGATGCACACCAAACGTCAGGAATATCGCTGCGACTATTGCGACGAGGAGGCCAAATTCTGATGACTGCCGCATCGATGCAATCACCGCAAGACCATCAACACCCTGCCCATCGTGAGTTTCGCGTGGTATTTCATGGACTGCGCGTATGGGATAGCGGTGAGATCATCGATGTGGCATTGCCTCCCGCACCATTGGATCACATTCTGGACGATACCGGCCTGTTTGCTGACCATCGCTCGTCTGGACCATCCGATGCTGCAACGATTGACATCGACGCATCTGGGCTGACGATTGCACCGGGCTTATGTGACCCCCATGTGCATTTCCGTGATCCGGGGCAACGCGACAAGGAAGACATGCTGTCGGGCTGCCGCTCCGCAGCTGCCGGGGGCTTCACGAGCGTGCTGCTGATGCCAAACACGTCACCAGCCATGGATGGCAAGCGCATCCGCACCGGTCAAGATCATGAAAGCGTTTCGGCTTCAGACGCTCACGGCAGACAAGAAGTGACACAGGCGGGTTTCGATTCGGTTATCGACTATGTCCAGCACTATGCGCAATCCCATCAGGTCACGCTGCCGGCTAAATACCTGCTGAGCGTCTGCGCAAGTGTTAACAGAGCGGGCGTCGAGGCCAGTGACCCCGGCGATTGGAAGGGGTATCTGCGTGACTCGGTTCGCCAGCTCACGCCCGGACACGCGATGCGCGAGCATCCAGTGGTGGCCATCAGCGATGACGGTTCGGCGGTCACGTCCCAGACCCTGGCGGACGTTGGCAGACATGCCAGACGATACTCGCTTCCCATTCTTGACCACTGTGAACATCATGACAGTGGAGTCATGAATGAAGGGCAGACATCGCGCAGCATGGGACTGCCAGGCATCCCCGCTTCCACGGAGTTGAAGATCGTTGCCCGAGACATCGAATTCGCTCGCAGCACCGGCATCCATATGCATCTGCAGCATGTCAGCACCGCGCTTGCATTCGACGCGATCCGCAAAGCCAAGGCTGAAGGGTTACCAATTAGCTGCGAGACTGCACCGCACTATCTTGCTCTCTGCGATGAGGATGTGAAACGCTTTGGCACGATGGCGAAGATGAATCCGCCTCTGCGAAGCGCGGCGGACCGTGACGCAACCCTGGCCGCCATAGCCGATGGCACGGTGGATATGCTCGCAACCGATCATGCGCCCCATACGATTCTCGAGAAGGAGCGGAGCATGATGGAATCGCCCAACGGCATCATTGGATTGGAAACCGCCTATGGCGTGTGCCACAGGGTTTTGGTCGATGGTGGGGTGATAGATGACGCTCGACTGATCGAACTGATGTCGCTTGCGCCGGCGAAGCTCATGGGCGTTGAGGCGCCCGATGTTTCGGCGCTGCTAAACGCATGCGACGATGGACGCAATTCTCGCAGCGGCAGGCGCATGCTTGATCTGAGCAAGGTGAACGATGCTCATGCTCAGGATTTCACCATGCTGGACACGACTGAAGCATGGGTTGTCGAATCTCAGGACTTCCACTCGAAGGCGCGCAATACGCCTTTCCAAGGGATGTCAGTGTCTGGCAGAGCCCAGATGACCGTAGTCGATGCTGCCATCGCCTTCAACCGTCTGCCCGTGACGCGGCTCATGCAGGCAGACAGATAGCCATAAGACACAAAGCAATCATCACGGAACTGCACATCTGCAAGAGAGTAAAAGGCTGAACACATATGGACAGACTCGTCGAAGCCATACGAAGATTCGACAATCCGAGCGTCGTGGGCTTGGATCCCACTACGGCGCTGCTGCCTGCACCATTGCTGGCACAGGCGCGCGACACCGCGGGAGCAACCAACACCATCAAGGGGCGCGCACTGTGGGCAGCGTCGGTAGCTGCGCAATTCGTGGACTTTAACCAAAGCGTCATCAACGCGGTGAAGGATATCGTTCCTGCCGTAAAGGTGCAGATTGCCATGTACGAGGCTCTCGGACCAGTCGGTGTGTCTGCATACGTTGAGACCTGCCGCGCGGCGAATCAGGCAGGGCTGTACGTGATCGGTGACATCAAGCGAGGTGACATCGGTTCGACAGCCGCAGCGTATGCGTCTCACCTTTCGGGCATACCATGCCCGGATAGCGAGATATCTACCTCTGCAACCGAGAAGGAACTTCGCTCCTTCCCTTGGTATGAGGATTCGGTAACCGTCAACCCCTATCTTGGTTCGGACGGCATCATGCCCTTCGTGGACGCTGCCCAGCAGAGCGACAAGGACATATTCGTCCTCGTGCGGACTTCAAACCCCTCAAGCGATGAATTCCAGGAACTGATAACCGACGACAATCGACGCGTATACGAGCAGGTTGCCGACAAGGTTGTGCAATGGGGCTCCGACACGGTCGGCGAGCAGGGCTTTTCCAGGGTGGGAGCCGTGGTGGGAGCTACGCATCCGAGCGTGGGCGCATCGCTCAGGGCACGAATGCCGCAGGCCATGTTCCTGATACCCGGATACGGCGCACAGGGTGGCACAGCGTCTGACGTGGCAGCTATGTTTGATGTTCATGGTGAAGGCGCGATCGTGAACTCCTCACGTGGCATTATCGGTGCTTGGCGCACAGATCCGGCATGCAATTCGCAGCTTTCCGTCGAAGATGCTCTGCAGCTCGTAGGCAAGCACGCCCGTCGAGCCGCGCTCGATATGAGAGATTCGTTGAACACAGCACTGAAGGAAAGGTCTTGACGTTGACCCAATTCATTCCCACACACACCGAGCCGCGTCAGGGGATTCCCACCGATGAATCGCATGGCGTTTCAGATGCCTGTCAGTGCAGCGAGCATGGCGACGGCATGCTCATCGACGGCAAGCGCTATCTTCCGTCAAGGCGAACGGTTCCCGTCGTCAGCGTCAGGCAGCTCGATCAAGGTGTGGTCGAGCTTGTCATCCGTGACCGGTACATGGCCGAACATGGCAAGCCCGCTCAGTTCGCCAACCTCTTTACCCATGATGGGCTGCGTCAGATGCCTCGTCCCTTTGGCATCTGTGAGATTCACGGTGACGAGGTCAGCTTCATATTCGCAATCGTGGGTGCTGGAACGGCGCAATTCGCACAGATGAAGGCGGGGGATACCATCGACGTGCTGGGCCCCTTGGGCAAGACATTCGACCTGTCCGACCCTGGCGCACGCTACATTCTCGTTGGTGGAGGGCTGGGAGTGCCGCCGCTGATTCAGGCTGCCCAGTATCTGCACGATTCCGGACGAGGTGAAAGCACCACTGCCATCTTCGGATATCGCAAGCATCATTTTGCCGATGCGATTGTCAGTCAGTATTGCGATGATGTGCGCAGCATCGACGAGGAACAGGGTAATGTCATCACCGTTCTCGACCGGATGGATGCAGAACTCACGCAGTCTTCAGCCCCTGTCGTCATGCTCTCGTGCGGTCCCACGCCGATGATGAAGGCTGTGGCATTCTGGGCTTCAAGCCGGGGCATTGCCACGCAGTTCAATCTGGAGGAGCGCATGGGCTGCGGCTATGGCACCTGCGTCGTATGCGTGGTTGATACGATTCATGGCCGAAAGAAAATATGCATGGACGGCCCTGTATTCAGCGCTCAGGAATTGGGATGGGAGCAGACACGATGACCTACGAGCTAACTGCATCGTTGCAACACGATCAGGTGCAGCACGACCAGACGATGCGCGAGCAAGTTTCGCATGACCAAGTTTCGCACGAATCGCAGGCATCGCTTCGAGACATGATGACCAGACCGTGGAAGCATCCAACGATTGTTGCAGGCGTCCCATGGAAAAACCCCGTTGGAACGGCTTCCGGAACCTTCAACGTCGAAGCGTGCAGCAGATTCTACGATGTGACGCAGATGGGAGCCGTGAGCACCAAGGGCGTTTCCATCATTCCCTGGGAAGGCAATCCCACGCCACGAACCGCTGAAACCCCAGCGGGAACGGTGAATTCCGTCGGGTTGCAGAATCCAGGTCTCGACCATTATCTTGCCAACGATCTTCCTGTGTTGAAGCGCATGGGTGCGAATGTCATCACCAATGTGGCAGGTCACAGCGATGAAGACTACAAGCAGGTGGTCGAACGTCTCGCCGACCAGCCGTGTGACATGCTCGAAATCAATGTCAGCTGCCCCAACGTCTCTCATGGCGGCATGTCGGTGGGCACCGACGCCAAGGCCTTGCACCGTCTTATCGGCGAGTTGCGCGAGCTCACTGACAAGCCGATGATCGTCAAGCTCTCTCCGAACGTCACCGATATCGTGAGCATCGCCAAGGCTGCCGTCGATGCAGGCGCTGATGCCCTGAGCCTCATCAACACCTTGGTTGGCATGAGAATCAACACCGCAACGGGTAAGCCAATTCTTGCCAATATCACGGGCGGGGTGTCAGGGCCGTGCATTTTGCCCATCGCCTTAAGTTTCGTGTGGCGCGTGCGCCAAGCCCTGCCAGACATTCCCATCATTGGAATAGGTGGCATTTCGAATGGTGACAATGCGTTGGAGTACCTTTATGCGGGAGCGAATGCGGTTGAGGTTGGAGCCGCCGCCCTGCTCGATCCAATATCGCCATTGCGCGTTGCTCGAGAACTTGACGATCTTTTGGATACGCGGCCGGAACTGGCCGAAAAACTTGCGGAAGGACGCACATGGTAGCTTTTGAAGCGCTGCACGGGGAAACGATCAGTCAGAGATTCACTTCATTCCTGCTTGAAGTAGGAGCGCTCAGATTTGGTGACTTTACACTGAAATCAGGCAGAAAATCTCCATACTTCATCAATGCGGGCGCATTCGACGATGGTCGGAAAATAGCCTTGCTTGGCGAATTCTACGCACAGACCATCGCACAGGCGGTTAACGGTGGCGATTTGCCGGTAGATATCGATACGATCTTCGGACCGGCTTACAAGGGCATTCCACTCGCAGTGTCGACCGCCATTGCACTCGCATCCGCACATGACATGCCGGTCGGCTACACCTTCGACCGCAAGGAAGCCAAGGATCATGGCGACGGTGGAATCATGGTCGGCACGCAGCTTCACGATGGCATGAAGGTGCTGCTGGTCGACGATGTGATGACCGCAGGAACGGCCATTCATGAGGTGATTCCCAAGCTTAAGAGCCAGGCGGATGTTGACATCATCGGTCTTGTTCTGAGTGTGGATCGCATGGAGCACATTGCGAATTCGGATATGTCGGCTGTGAAGGCCATTGAGCAGGAATTTGGTTTCCCTGTGTTCAGCATTGCCAACGTTCAGGAGATTTTCGACACGGCAGCCCAGATGACCGAGGCCGATGGTACGCCAATCATTTCAGAGCAGCTTCAGGAGCAGGCTCACAACTACTTCATCGAATACGGCTGCTGATCCGACAGAAGTTCATGCAATTCCTTTGCCACATGTTCTGAGATGTCCGCTTAGACCATGTGGCATTCATCACATTGCATATGAAGGGTCTTGCTGACTATCGGCTTAAAAGCTTGCAAACGAGCAGTCAGGCCAGCTCAATGTAATGAAGTAGACATTGAAAAAGCCTCTTGACCCATATTCCTCTCACTAACATACGTGTATGTGGAACCGTTATCACGGGGGAAACACAACGTTAGATAAAGGGGAATGTACATGTCGACAAAAGCTGCTGATCAACTGGTCAGTGTGTTGATGAATTGGAACGTAAAGCATGTCTTCGGTCTGCCAGGCGACTCTATTGACACCACAGTCGATGCTCTGCGACGCAATCAGGACAAGATCGAGTTCGTTCAGGTGCGACACGAGGAGGTCGCAGCGCTCTCTGCAGCCGCCAACGCCAAACTCACCGGCGGCGTGGGCGTATGCCTTGCCATCGGCGGACCAGGTGCGATTCATATGCTCAACGGTCTCTATGATGCCAAGATGGATCATGTGCCCGTGCTTGCCCTGCTCGGTCAGGTCACCACGAAGGATATCAACGAGGGCTACTTCCAAGAGGTTAATACCCCTAAGCTCTTCGATGACGTTGCAGTCTTCAACAAGACCATTTCCGCTTCGGATAACCTTGGCAAGATCGTTGACTCCGCAATCCGCGCTGCCATGACGAAAAAAGGCGTTGCAGTCCTGACCATTCCCGACGACCTTCCAGACCAGAAAGTCTCGAACGAATATGTTGATAGCGCTGCTGCATTCAAGCTGAGCACTCCGCAGGTCGATGACGGGCAGCTTGCCGAGGTCATCTCGATGCTGAAGCAGGCGCAGAAGCCACTGGCCCTGATTGGCAAGGGCGGCGAACATGCTGGCCCTGTGCTGCAGCAGTTCATTGAGACGAACAACATTCCATTCATTCTTACGATGCCAGCCAAAGGCACGATTGCCGATGACCATGCAAACAGCCTTGGCAACGTTGGCAAGCTCGGCACAAAGCCAGCGTATGAGGCGATGAAGTCGACCGACCTGCTGTTGATGATTGGGACGAACTATCCATACACACCGTATCTGCCGGATGCGGGACAGGCAAAGTGCGTTCAGATCGATACCTGCCCGGAGAATCTCGGCAGTCGCTATGCAGTGGACGTTGCCATTGACGGCGATGCGGGTGCCGTGGTCTCGCAGCTGAATGCCAAGGGTGCTCTGCGCAGCGATGACCGATTCCTCAAGGCTTGCCAGAAGGATATGGATAGCTGGAACAAGTGGATGTCTGAAAAGCGCAATCTCAATACTTCTCCAGCTTCACCTGAGGCAGTGTTCGCACGCATCGATGAAACCGCTCCGAAGGATGCCGTCTATTCCATCGATGTCGGAACATCGACTTCGTGGGGAGCGCGCTTCCTGCACGTCCAGCCAACGCAGAAATATTCGATTTCGGCATGGCTGGGTACCATGGGCTGTGGTCTTCCCAGCGCCATAGCAGGTGCTGAATCGTATCCAGAGCGAAAGAACATCAGCGTTTCCGGGGATGGCGCGTTCGCGATGGTGATGCAGGACTTCGTCACTGCCGTCAAATACAAGTTGCCGATCATTCAGGTAGTCATCAACAATCAGAAGCTTGCTTTCATTGAATACGAACAGCAGAGCGCCGGCCAGCTTAACTATGAGATTGACTTGGAAGACATGGATTATGCCAAGTTCGCTGAGGCGGCTGGCGGCGTTGGCTACACGGCTCGCAGCAATGCCGAGTTCAACGAAGCGCTGGCACAGGCGTACAAGGAAACGGACAAGCCGGTACTGATCAACGTCTATGTCAAGGACAATGCGCCGCTGCCAGGCAAGATCGTTGGTGAAGAAGCCATGGGATATACGAAGTATGGCACCCATTATCTTGAAAACTACTGGAAGATCCCTTCCATGCCGCCACTGAAGGACATCATGCGCCAGTTCTTCTAAACACCCCGACCTCACGCGCCGAACCGTGATGAGTGGGGATAAGCCGTTCATTGTGAACTCATGAAAGTATCAACGGCCATTTTTACCCAAATTAACCCTCAAAAACACTGTTTTTGAGGGTTTGTACTTTGATCAGTTCACAATAAGCACGGATGTGAGTCGGGGACACTGCGGAGCTTACGCTAGTATGAGTGCAAAGTGCTGATATTGGGGGTGGAAGCTCATGAATGCTCGTCGTGATGATGCGGTGCGTCTGGCGAAACGCCTGCTGATTGATGTGCTATGGAAAACGGCGAACATCGAAGTCGATGGGATTACGTTTCCAGACACGGAGGAAATCTTTGAAGGGCGTGCCCCCGATGGGATGCGTGTCAGTGACATTGTTGCCGTGAACAATCTCAAGCGAGCATGGGAATTCCTTTTTGACCATGTCGATGAAGCAGTTGATTGGCCGTTCGTCTCGCATTACAACCGAATCATTGGTGAGAGTCTTATTGCTGATTCTGGAAAGCTTCGTACAGTGCCAGTAAGGATAGGTGGAACGGACTGGGTCCCACCAGTTGCGACGATTGATGCTGTGCGAAACAGTGTCGAGAAGGCATCGCTTCACCATGATCCAGAACAGCGAGCGATTGACCTGTTTCTTGCCGTGTCACGCGGACAGTGGTTTCAGGATGGCAACAAGCGAACGGCGTTGCTGGTGGCAAACCACTGCCTTATCAATGCCGGGATTGGCATATTCTCAGTCACCCCAAGTCTGAAGCATGATTTCATTCACGAGCTGGTTTCGTATTATGAATCAGACAATGCGGCAGACCTTTCAAGTTGGCTACGACATCATGCCATCGGTTTGCTCCCAGGCGGTCTCACTCGTGCAGAACTGCAAGCAATGAAGTAACCATACGTGAGCAGAGGCAGCCTGATCTTATGCTGCTTCCCAAATCAGACTCGTTCGCAGTCGATGGCTCGCTCCTAAGGCATTTGTCTGTGTCACAGCAGCAAGCGTA
The DNA here is from genome assembly GCF_041080795.1 of Bifidobacterium sp. WK041_4_12. Classification (NCBI taxonomy): domain Bacteria; kingdom Bacillati; phylum Actinomycetota; class Actinomycetes; order Bifidobacteriales; family Bifidobacteriaceae; genus Bifidobacterium; species Bifidobacterium aquikefiricola. Next base: position 998,118 of record NZ_CP129674.1, read on the forward strand.
AGCCAGTGATGCATTAAAACCGATACCAGAGTAAACAACACTACGCTCGAATAGCATGGTAAACAGTGGAGCAACACGAGGGGCTGTTCGTCATGAAGTGCTGAAATTCATGCAAGGGCTTTCGTTTGCCTATAGCAGTTGACTATGTATGTGTCAGGCTTTGTCGCATCTTCGTGAACTTGTCGTTTCCCATGTACAGAGCGCCTTCCGGTTTACGCTGCATAAGTGCCCAGAATAGGGATAAGCCGTTCATTGTGAACTCATGAAAGTATCAACGGCCATTTTTACCCAAATTAACCCTCAAAAACACTGTTTTTGAGGGTTAATACTTTGATGAGTTCACAATGAGCACTGATGTGACTCGGGGACGGGGGTTTCAGTCGATTATGGTGTAGCCGTGGGAGTCGAGGACGCTGCGAAGCTTGTCGAGATACATGCTTGCTGCGTTTGAGAGCTTGGCGCGCTCATTGCTGATCCAGCCAACCAGCATGGATTCATCAGATTCCAGAGGCACGGTAACGATTTTCTCGTTGTTCAAGTCCTCGTTGTCAATTCCTGTGCAGACTGTGTATCCGTTCAATCCGACGATGAAGTTCAGAATTGTGGCACGGTCAGTCACATTGATCTGTTTGGGGGAGTACTCAGGCCAGACGGCCTCCTCCGCAAAGTAGAAGCTGCCTTCTTCGCCTTGCTCATACTGCAGGAATGGGTAGGGTTCCAAATCCTTCATCGTGATTTTCGACTTGGACGCGAGCGGATTGTTGCGAGAAAGGAAGACATGCAATCCTGCACGAAACAGGGGATGGAATTCAAGATGCTTGCCTCGCAGCAGCTTGCCCAATACATCCTTGTTGAAGTCGGAAAGGTAGATGATGCCTATCTCGGACTGCATGTTGGCCACCTGATTGATGATGTCGCGCGTGCGGGTCTCTCGGATCGTGAATTCATATTCATCCGAATTCGTTGAACTGATCATCTCGACGAAAGCCTCGACCGCAAACATATAGTGCTGGGTGGAAACACGGCATAGCTGTTTGCGGGGTTTCGCGTTCTTGTACCGCTCTTCAAGCAGGGATGTTTGGTCGAGCACCTGACGTGCATATGTCAGGAATTCTGCACCATCGACAGTCAGTGCGATCCCTTGCGAAGAGCGGGTGAATATATCGATGCCCAGCTCATTTTCCAGTTCCTTGACTGACGAGCTGAGAGCGGGCTGCGAAACGTAGAGTTCGTGAGATGCCTCGTTCATGGAGCCGCATTCAACGATCTTGACGATATATTTCAACTGCAGGAGAGTCATATGCATAACTTATAGCAAAAGGCAATTTTGCTCAAATCGCTTATAACCTAGAGTTGCGTGAACCCTGAGTCTTCGCACGTGACAATGATGCATGCAGCCATGCATATCCGCGCTGTCGTATTGCTTTGATTGTCATTGCTTGGATTGCCCTCGTTCCGATTGCCCCAGCGCAGAGACCTCAGCGATGCCCTGCTCTGCAGCCTTTGGATCGAGATAGCGTCCCGGTCCAAGCGCTGCAAGCGTTCCATCGGAAGAAACCCCACAGTCATAGATCATGGGAACGCCAGTCGGCACGTTGATCGAGCGAATGTCCTCATCGCTGACATGCTCGAGCATCTTGACAATGGCTCGCACAACAGATCCATGCGTGACCACGAGCACCGTTTTCCCTGCAACGAGCAGCGGGGCTACGCGTTTGTCCCAGTATGGTTGGAGGCGTTGCGAAAGATCCTTGAGACATTCAGAACGAATCTCAGAGGGTTTCTTGTCATCGAGGCCATCCTGAAGCAGTGGGCCATATTTCGGATCCTTGCCCTGAAAGAATGGTGAATCGACATCTATGGCCGGTGGTCGAACATCATATGAGCGACGATAGGTCGCAAAGAGTTCATCACCATACTGATCGTGCATGGCAGGACGTGTTTCGCCCTGGAAAGCGCCATAGTGACGCTCATTGAGCCTCCATGAGCGCTGCACAGGAATCCAGGAGCGGTCGATGCCGTCGAGCACGATGTCGGCCGTCACTATTGAACGGCGCAACAGCGAGGTGAATACTACATCAGGTTTCAGATTCGATTGCTGCAGCAATCCGCCCGCTCGCTTGGCTTGCTCGATGCCGATGTGAGTCAGTGGAATGTCGACCCAACCGGCGAAGCGGTTCACGGACTTGTCCGTCCATGTGCTTTGGCCATGTCGCATAATGATTAGCATGGAACTCCTCACCCTTATGAGTTGATGAATCTGCGTGACTGGTATTACCTTCGGCTTGTTCGCCGTATTGAATCAGATGCCATCGTTTTCTGAGATATCGTCGGTGTCGTCTGGATCGTCTGGAACATCTGTGTCGTCTGGAACATCGGTGTCATCTGCATCTTCTGGCCCAAAATCGGAATCGATGTCTGTTTCGTCAGATGTCTCGTCGGATTCATCGTCGGATTCATCGTCGGATTCATCGTCGAGTTCGTCATCGATTTCGGCAATATAGCTTACGCGATTCTCGACCAGGAGAGTCAACGCTGCAGGGATATGGGCAACGATGTCAGAGGCGACAATCGGATGACCGAGCATGGGCTTGGTGGCGTAGGCATCTCCATCAAGCAATGCGCCCAGCCGTTGGACAAAGCTGCGGGCATGATGTGGATCACACAGCAGGGGCAGCGTCCATCCGCGCTGATACGAACCGGACGCGATTCTCGCCGCAATGCCATGAAGATACGCTCCTGCTGCAACGCATTCGCCGATTCGATATGGATGCTCACGCAATGCGTCGGTATTCTGCGCAACAACCGCTCCAACGATGCCAGCCAAAACGTCACCCGAGCCGGCCGTGCCGGTCCACGCTGGAGCAAAGCCTGAAGTGAGAATCGTTGGATTGCCCAAGCCATCATCGAAGATTATCAAGGTGATCGCGCCTTTGAGCAGTATCGTCGCGCCTGTCAGTTCCCAGGCGCGGACACCCCACTTCAGTGGTTCGGCCAGGATATCCTCGGTGGAAACCTCTTCTCCTCGAGCAGCAAGGAGTGCAGCCAGCTCACCGGCATGCGGAGTGAGGATGACATTGGCGGTCACATGCCCGGGCAGCAATGACAGAGCGCCTGCATCGACCACCGCAACAGGCTGGTCAAGCTTGCCGGAAGCGGCATTCGTGGCTTCCGACGCATTTACCGAGAGCCTGATCGAAGTGGAATCATCAGGAAGCTCGCCTTTGCCCACTGTTTCATCCGCATCGTTGACGTCTACATCGTCGGTATCTACATCGTCAATGTCTGCATCATCGACATCGCTACCATCAACCATCGCAGTGTCATAAGCATCGAGAATTCCCTGAATCTGCCGTCGCTGAGCGTCATCATCCTTTACGGATACTCCCGATCCCAGAACCCATGACTGTACATGGCCGGTTCCCGTCACGGCCTCTGGAAGATGTGAGAGCACCATGTCTTCGGCACGTCGCGGTCCGCAGTAGCGAATCATGCCCACGTTCGTTGCGCTCGCGGCAGTGCTTGACATGACCGCAGCGCCCGGATATTGCTCTGAACCGGTGACGAGCCCCACGACTCCGCGTGAATACTTGGAATCGCCCAGACGCGGCAGACGAATCCATTGAGCCGCCGCATCCATGGTCGTCGCTCGCACTGTCGGTTCGACATGTTCCGTGTCGAAGCCAAAATCGACAATGACCATCTGGCCGCAGACATAGGCCGCCGGTGGAAGCATCGCACAAGGCTTAACCGCTCCGAAGGTGACAGTCACATCCGCAGGGATGTAAGCACCGGGAAGGGTCCCATCGTCGATGCCAATGCCAGAAGGGGTATCCACAGCCAAGATTAACGGCAGACCATGAGTGCCGATGGTGTTGGGGAGCGCCGGATCATCGGGAAGCTCACCGCTTTCGCCCAAGGCATCGGCTATGGCCGCAGGAATGCCTTGCAAGCTTCCATGAAGACCTATCCCCGTCATCGCATCAATCACAAGATGCGATGACGCGATGTACGAGAGCGCATCATCAAGACGTTCCGAACTCTCTTCGGAATCACCCGGCGTCACGCAACCCGGGATGATTGCATGCGGATCCATGGCATCAACTTCGACGCCGCTACGCAGACATGCCTCCAAACCTTCTGGGTGAAGACTGCGCCCCACCGCAATCACGCTGACTGAAGCACCAGCCTGGCTGAGTTCGGCGGCTGCAAACAGGCCGTCGCCACCGTTATCGCCTACGCCTGCAAGCACCACAACATCAGCCTGGTCAAGTTCAACATCGATGTGGGAAAGCATCACACGGGCGGTCGCTGCAACGGCGGAAGCTGCGGTCTGCATCAGAGGAACACCCATGTCAAGCAGGGGCTTTTCCAAGGACCGAACCGTACGAGAATCAAACGCCTCGCAGAGGAAGTCACCACCCGCTGCCACGTTCACCTGGGAATTCGAACCCACTGAAGCGCTGAGAAAAGATGACGACATTGCAATCTACCCCCTCAAATCGAAGTCAATGTGATGAACTGACACTCTCACATCAACTCTACCCGGGGAGCTACTCTTCGGCTACGAGATCAAGATATTCGTCGTTCCACAAATCCTCGTCACCATCGGGCATCAGCAGCACGCGTTCAGGATTCAGCGCCTGGACAGCGCCTTCATCGTGGGTTACCAGCACAATGGAACCCTCGTATTTGGATATGGCCTTCAGAATCTCATCGCGGCTGGCAGGGTCGAGATTGTTGGTCGGTTCATCGAGCAGCAGAACATTGGCACGACTGGTCACCAATGTCGCCAATGCCAGACGTGTCTTTTCGCCACCTGAAAGCACGGAGGTGGGTTTCATCGCATCCTCGCCGGAAAACAGGAACGAACCGAGAATCGTGCGAGCCTGCGTGTTGTCCAATTCAGGGGCAACATGCTGAAGATTCTCCAACACGGTGACATCGTTATCCAAGGTGTCATGTTCCTGAGCGAAATAGCCGATCTTTGCACCATGACCAAAATCGACCTCACCGGTGTCGGGCTTTTCAATGCCTGCCAGCAGACGCAAGGTCGTGGTCTTTCCAGCTCCGTTATATCCGAGAATCACCACGCGCGAGCCCTTGTCAATGGCAAGGTTGATGCCAGCGAACACGATGTTGGAGCCGTATGCCTTCGAGATGTCCTTCGCCATGATGGGCGTGCGACCGCACGGCGCAGGTTCTGGGAATCTCAGATCCGCAACCTTCTCGTCGCGCTGCGCCTCCTGAGTGCCTTCAAGCAGACGCTCAGCCCTGCGCATCATGTTCTGTGCCGCGACTGCCTTGGTGGCCTTGGCATGCAGACGGATACCCTGCTTCATGAGACGGTCGGCCTTCTTCTCGGCAACCTCGCGCTCGCGGCGTCGGCGTTCCTCATCGACCACACGTTGCTTGAGATACGCCTTCCAGCCAAGCGCGTAGGCGTCAATCTGCCCGAGCTGCGCATCGAGATGCCACACCTTGTTGACGGTTTCGTCCAGCAATTCCGTCGAATGGGAGATTACGAGGAATCCTCCCTCGAAATGGCGCAGATAGTTCTTGAGCCATTCGATTGAGTCGGCATCCAAATGGTTCGTCGGCTCGTCCAGAATCAAGGTATCGGCATCGGAATAGAGAATTCTTGCAAGCTCGATACGACGGCGCTGACCGCCTGACAGGGTTCCCAGAGTCCGCTTGAGAATTTCCTGATCGAGTCCGAGGCTTTCACCCATGGCGATGGCTTCGGACTGTGCGGCATAGCCACCGGCCTGTTCAAAATCCTGCAGCGCCTTGTCATAGCGGTTCATGGCCTTTTCCATGATGTCAGGGTCAGGATTGGTCATGTCAATCTCGGACTTGCGCAGACGCGTGATGATCGAAGCGATGTCGCGTGCACTCATGACGCGGTCAAGGGCACTCTGGTTCGGGTCGGCTGCATGAGTGGACTGAGGAAGATACCCCAGCTTGCCGGATACGCGAACCTTGCCGGCCGAGGGCAGCATGTCACCCGTAATCACTCGTGTCAGCGTGGTTTTTCCCGCACCGTTGCGGCCGACCAGACCGATACGGTCGCCTTTGCCGACATGGAAGTTCGTTGGCGAAAGCAACAATCGGGCGCCTATCCGAATTTCTAGCCCCTGTGCCTCGATTGCCATACCTCATCCGCCTTCATATTGGAGAAAATTTGATTGGTCGCCCTGTTCGGCGCCCCAGTGCACAGGCGTTCATGTGGGAAGCCTGCAAACCCAATCGACCATCATAACATTGGTCGTGATATGGATTATGCGCACATCGTTCCTTGCAGGTCGCCTGTTGCACGATTCGCCAGACAATTGCTGCGCCAGCACGGCCTGACCCTCATGCCAGCCGATGTCCCACATGTGGTAGACACGTCTGATGTTTCAGCTCAAGGATGGTTGCGAAGGCTTGTTGGGCACGATTGAATAGTGCTGCCATGGGAAGTAAATCAGCAGTGCACCTATGGCAGTCATGGCAATAATGATGACCCCTATGGGCGCAGATGCGGTGAACAGGCGAACGCCGATGCCGATGGCAGCCCAGATGACGACCAGTGGACTTACCCAGTCATTCAGGCGTGTGCGGATTGCAAAAGCTCCTCCCAGCAGCAGAATGAGCAGGAAGAAGGTCGTCGTGGCCTGCACGGTCGTTTCGATGTGCGGATACTGATGGACGGCAAGATACGAAGCATTGGCGCAGGTGGCTATGGTCAGCCAGCTCGCGTAGATCGACATGGGCGCCCATGCAAGAATGCCCGCCTGTGCTTGCCTCAGCAAGGCATACATCGCCCAGACGGATATGGCTGTGGCGACGATGATGACCATGCTGGCGCTAAATTGTCCATAATGCCATACGATGAGCCAACTGATATTGAGAATGCAGCTGATGACGAACAGCATGCCCACTGCGCTGAAACCGGTGTGCCACAGGGATGGCATCTGTTCACGGGGGAGCACGGCAAGGAAGACGGCCAGGGCGACGTATATGACTCCCCAGATGGCGAACACATATCCCGCAGGAGTGAACCATGCAAATTCCCTGTTGGAAATCTCTCCGGTCGTCGTCCCTCCAAGTCGGGCGAGCTCTGCGTAGGCGTTGAAGGCGACCATGATTGCCCAGCTGATCCACAGCACGGTTGTCTGGGAGATTCGTTGCGTGGCATGTTCCTTCGTCTCTGTCGTTGTGTCCCTGTCTTCCAGACCCGTGTGATTCATGCTCATGCATCCCCCTCATCTGATGATCGTTCAGCAATGTACACATTCATCAATACGCCGCTTATCAATGTGCCGTTCATCAATGTGCGCTAAGGCTAGTTTTGCACACAATCAGGCACAACGCTTGATATGACGCGCACCGCACAGAAAACGCCTAGTGAGAAAATCGAACAGATGTTCGAAGTATGTGCTTCAATGGATGTACGATATTCTCAGTTCATCGACAGTCCACGAATAGAAGCGAATCCATAGTGCAGACATTGCAACAACATGCATCGCAAGAGAAGGCGGCACAGCTTGACCGCGTGCACGACCTCATTCATAACCCACCCATGAAAGCGACGAAAGATACGCTTATCGCGGATATCTCGACCCTTCCCAACGACAGGAAGATCGTCATTCAGGGTGCCCGTGAGCATAATCTGAAGAATGTAAGTCTTGAATTTCCCAGGAACCGCATGGTCGTCTTCACCGGGCTTTCGGGTTCAGGAAAATCCTCCTTGGCGTTCGACACGCTGTTCGCAGAAGGTCAGCGCCGCTATGTCGAGTCCCTCTCCGCGTATGCGCGTCAATTCCTTGGTCAGATGGATAAGCCCGATGTCGATTTCATCGAGGGCTTAAGCCCTGCCGTTTCCATCGATCAGAAGACCACGAATCGCAACCCGCGTTCGACGGTTGGCACGATTACGGAAATCTACGACTATCTGCGTCTGCTGTTTGCTCGTACAGGCATTCCCCATTGCCCTGTGTGTGGAGCGTTGGTCACCGCGCAGACACCTCAGCAGATTGTGGACTCCTTGCTCAGCCGCAGCGATGGCACCCGTTTTCAGGTGCTGGCCCCGGTGGTCAGTGGCAGAAAAGGCGAGTTCGTGGAGTTGATGGAGACGCTTCGCTCTGACGGATATGCGCGTGCACTGATCGATGGCTCCATGCATCAGCTCAATGACGATATCAAGCTGACGAAGCAGAAAAAGCACACGATTGAGGTAGTCATCGACCGGCTGGTGCTCAAATCAGGCATTCGCCAGCGTCTGACGGACTCCATAGAAACGGCTCTCAGACTTGCGCATGGCTCAGTGATAGCCGATTTCGTCGATGTCGATGAGAAGAGTCCTGAACGACGTCAGCCGTTTTCGGAGCATCGAAGCTGCCCGAATGGACATGCTCTCGAACTGGATGAAATAGAACCACGCACTTTCTCGTTCAACGCTCCATATGGCGCATGCCCAACGTGCTCTGGTCTGGGTTTCAGCCTGGAAATCGACCCTGAGCTTGTCGTTCCCGATCCTGATAAATCGCTTGCCGAGGGTGCGATTGAACCGTGGGGCGGGACCAAATCCACGTCGGATTACTATCAGCATCTTCTTGAGGCGCTTTCCAAAGAGATGGGCTTCTCGATGAAGACACCTTGGAAAGAACTGCCGAATGAGGTTCGTCATGCCGTCCTCTACGGTCACGAATTCAAGGTGGACGTCTCGTACCGCAATCGTTGGGGAAGGCTGCGCGAATACTCGACGGGCTTTGAAGGCGTTATCCGCTCGCTGATGCGTCGTCATGATGAAACCGACTCCGACCAGATGCGCCAATACTACGAATCGTACATGCGCGAAATACCTTGCCAGACATGCCAGGGGAAGCGACTCAAGCCCGAGGTTCTTGCCGTGACGGTGAAGGACGAATCCATCGCAGATGTGTGCGACATGCCAGTGGTACGAGGTCTGCAATGGGTTTCTGAACTGCATCTGGAAGGCTCGGCAGCAAAGATTGCTGGGGAAGTGTTGAAGGAAATCCGGGCCCGGCTCGGTTTCCTTAATGATGTCGGCTTGGACTATCTCACGCTTTCTCGTGCAGCGGCAACGCTATCCGGTGGCGAGGCTCAGCGCATTCGTCTGGCAACGCAGATCGGCTCCGGTCTGGTCGGCGTCATGTACGTTCTGGACGAGCCGTCCATAGGCCTGCACCAACGTGACAATGAGCGACTGATCGAAACCCTGCATCATCTCCGCGATCTGGGCAACACCCTCATCGTCGTAGAACACGATCAGGAGACAATCGAAGAAGCCGACTGGGTGGTCGATATCGGTCCCGGTGCCGGCGAGCATGGCGGCAAGGTCATGTTTTCTGGACCGGCGCGTCAGATTGCCGATGCTGCGGGTTCGATAACCGGCGATTACATTGCAGGCAGACGCTCGATTGAGATGCCGAAGAAACGCAGAAAGATTCACAAGAGCAAGCAGATCACGATTGTCGGCGCGCGTGAGAACAATCTGAAGAACGTCACGGCAAAGATTCCTTTGGGCGTGATGACGGTCATTTCAGGCGTTTCTGGATCAGGAAAGTCCACGCTCATCAATTCGATTCTCTATCCTGCCCTTGCAGACCGTCTCAACGGTGCTCGCATCGTTCCAGGCAAGCACACCAGAATCGAAGGCATTGATCAGCTCAAGAAGGTTATCCACGTCGATCAGAACCCCATCGGGCGCACGCCACGTTCCAACCCAGCCACGTACACGGGCGTATGGGACAAGATTCGCCAGCTCTTTGCCAAGACCCCGGAGGCGCAGGTTCGAGGCTACGGTCCAGGTCGTTTCTCGTTCAACGTGAAGGGTGGCCGCTGCGAGGCATGTCATGGTGATGGCACGCTGAAAATCGAGATGAACTTCCTGCCAGATGTCTATGTGCAGTGCGAGGTGTGTCACGGCCAGCGGTACAACCGTGAGACGCTGGAAATCACGTACAACGGCAAGAATGTGGCCGAAGTGCTGAATATGCCCATCGAAGAGGCTAGCGTGTTCTTCAAGTCTTACCCTTCGATTCATCGCTATCTGAAGACTCTGGTCGATGTGGGCTTGGGTTACATCCGTCTAGGGCAGCCAGCGCCCACACTCTCCGGAGGCGAATCGCAGCGAGTGAAGCTGGCGACCGAACTGCAGAAGCGTTCGGATGGGACGACCGTCTACATTCTTGACGAACCGACCACCGGTCTTCATTTCGAGGATGTTCGCAAGCTGCTTCGCGTGCTGCAAGGTCTGGTGGACAAGGGCAACACGGTTATCGTCATCGAACACAATCTCGATGTCATCAAAAGTGCTGACTGGCTCATCGATCTCGGCCCTGAAGGCGGTGACGGTGGCGGTACGATTGTCGATGAGGGCACCCCTGAGCATATTGCTGACAATCCACACAGCTGGACAGGCAAGTTCCTGAAACCGATGCTGAAACGACAATAAGGTTATTCACGGATGACTATTGGTTTTATTGAACGTCATTCCCCACAGGTGTGGCAGATGAGAGCACGTTCGCTGATTCAATCGGCACAGATCCCTTTGACCGGTTCCGACGGGGATGGCGACGGGGGGCGCAAGGTCAACAAGAATGGTGCGCCGCTGCTGGGTGATACGCGTGACCTTTTCAGACCCAAGACCTGTGACATTCCCAATCAGCCTGGAGTGTACAAGTGGCGTGATGACGAAGGGCGCGTCATCTATGTCGGCAAGGCTAAGAACCTGCGCAACAGGCTCACCAATTACTTTCAGCCCTTGTACCAGATGCATCCCAGGACTCAGACGATGGTGCTCACGGCGCGAAGTCTGGAATGGACCGTTGTCGGCACTGAGCTAGAATCGCTCACGCTCGAATACACGTGGATCAAGGAGTTCGATCCGCGCTTCAACGTGGTCTTTCGTGACGACAAGACCTATCCCTACTTGGCGATGTCATTGGGAAACCAACTGCCGAGAATCTGGATAACGCGCAGTAGAAACCGTCGAAACACCAGATATTTCGGCCCCTATGCGAAAGTGCGCGACCTGCGCAGAACGCTGGACAAGCTGCTGATTGCGTTTCCGATTTCCGACGTGACTCCTGGAGTCTACGACCGCTCGAATGTGACCATTCACACCATCGACCGCGAACTGCTCAGGGAATATCGACGCAACCAGGAAAAAATCATCGGCATCATGACAGGTCGGCTAGGTGCGCGCTATCTGGAAGCGCTCAAGGATCATATGAAGGCTGAAAGTGAAAGCCTGCATTTTGAAAAGGCCGCGCGCCTGCGAGATCAGATAACGATGCTGAAAACGGTGATGGAACAGAATGCCGTCGTGTTTGACAGCGATGTAGACGCTGATGTATTTGGTCTCGCCTCTGATGAATTGGAAGCATCCGTGCATGCATTCTTCGTCAGATCGGGTGCAATCCGAGGTGAGCGCAGCTGGAGCGTCGAACGCGTCGAGGATGTGAGCGACGAGGAGCTCGTCAGCGATCTAATCACTCAGGTGTATTCGGTGCTGATTGAAGAAAACGAATCCCAAACGAGGAACATCACACAAAAAGCCATCCACGCCGAGTCAGAGATCGCGGAGCAGGATGGAGATACCGAAGCAGCGTCGGCATTGGAAGAAGCTGACGACGATGCGCTCAACGCCTTGAGCGGCGAGTTCCCTGCTGGCTATCAGGCTCATCATACGGGCATAGCCGTATCCAGGGCTCGCGATGCCCTCGGTTCGACGCAGCACATTACGGCAACCGATGCCATCACCCGTTCCAAGGCAACGCGTGAACGGCATGAACGTCAGGAAATGACCGGGCGAGCCGATCTTCTCGCACCTATTTCACCAATCCCGAGGGAAGTGATTCTGCCTCTGGTCCCCAAGCGAATGGAAGCGTTGCAAACATGGCTTTCGGATCGTCGTGGCTCCGCTGTGAGACTGCACGTGCCTGAACGTGGCGAGAAGAAGGCTCTGCTGGACCGTGCGCGTGCGAATGCAGGTCAATCGTTGTTGCGTAGCAAAATGAGCAGAATCAGCGATATCGGAGCTCGCACCGAAGCCATGAATGACGTCGCCAGGGCATTGGGACTGCAGCAGGCCCCCCTGCGCATCGAATGCTACGATATTTCGAACACTGTCGGCGGTGCATTCCAGGTCGCTTCGATGGTCGTCTTCGAGGATGCCGTCGCCAAGAAATCCGAATATCGAAGGTTTGCCATACGCGGCAAAGACGGCAACGGTGCCATCGACGATACCTCGGCAATTTACGAGACCCTGATGCGTCGATTCAAGCATGGCAATGTCGCTGGTGACTCCGGCGAGGATATGAGCAATGAACGCGAGATTGAACGTGCACAGGGATCGGGGGAGCAGCTTGCCGAGAGTTCGGAAGGCATCGTGCAGCAGCGTGTCGCCCCTCATCGCTTTGCATACAAGCCGAATCTGATCGTCGTCGATGGTGGAAAGCCGCAGGTCGCTGCAGCACAGCGCGCGTTGGATGACTCTGGCATCAGCGATGTGGCATTGTGTGGCCTTGCCAAGAAGCTTGAAGAGGTCTGGGTCAGTGACGATGACTATCCGATCATTTTGAAAAGGCAGTCAGAGGGGCTCTATCTGTTGCAGCGGGTTCGAGACGAGTCTCACCGATTTGCGATAACCTACCACCGGCAGAAGCGTCGGAAAGGTGCATTGCGTTCTGAGCTGGATGACATCCCCGGCATTGGCGCTGCATATCAGAAACGTCTTCTGCGTCATTTTGGTTCGGTGCGTGCGATGAAGGCGGCAAGTCAAGAAGAGCTGTGCACGGTGAATGGAGTCGGAGCATCCAAGGCTGCTGCCATCTTCGATGCGCTTCATAAGGATGATGCATCGTCTTCCTCAACTGCTCAATAGCCGAATATGGCACAAATGTTATATGAGCATGGCACAATCAGGACAGATGCCCGTAAGAATCTGATTGGGCTATGACCGACAAGTATAGGAGCAGCGGATATGAATAGCCCAGGCGATGCGTCCGTTCAGCTGGACCGGCATGAGGGGATAACTTCCGTGCATCATTGTGCGGTTCTAGGAAGCCCGATCGCGCATTCGCTTTCTCCACTGCTGCACTCGGTCGCCTATCGACGCCTGAATCTGTCTGACTGGGATTATCGTCGCCACAATGTTCACGCAGACGAACTGGCCTCGTTCATCGCTTCACTCGATAGCACATGGGCTGGCTTGAGTCTCACAATGCCGCTGAAAAAGATGGTGATGCCTTTGGGAAAAGCGTGCG